>NZ_CP019952.1:2271698-2574084 GCF_002021815.1 Pseudomonas parafulva | reverse complement strand
CTGAAAGCATCAGCCAGGCGCTCACGCACATCGGCTGGCACTCGATTGCCGCGCTGGCATACCTTGCATTCGTGGCCACCATTCTGGGCTACAGCCTCTGGAGCACGCTGTTGTCGCGCCATCCGGCCGGAAAGGTCGCGCCTTTTTCGCTGCTGGTACCTGTCATAGGCCTGAGTTCATCAGCGCTGCTGCTGGGCGAGCGCCTGACCGAAACCCAGGGTTGGGGTGCCTTGCTGGTTATGAGTGGCTTGTTGGTGAACGTGTTCGGCGCCCGACTCGGACAGCGACTCAAGGCTGCGAGGGCCTGAGTAATTACGAGTGCTACCTGTCTTTTTTTAAGCGTTGATTGACCAAGCTCATGATGTCGGTCAGTTACGGTCGCCTATCAGGCACGGATATGGTTCCTTGGTTACGTTTTTTGTAAGGAGGACCGCAAACGATGCGAGTCAGGGACGAAACCTATTGGCAGTGGGCCGATGCACAACTGCACAGCCGCTGCCACGACGAAGTGCTGAGCGATGGCACCACCCTGGATGTGCAGGTGCGCCTGTCCAGGCAAGGCGCAACTCAACTGTTTCTCGGCCTTTACGCACGCAATGGGCAGGCTCTGGTGGAGGAGTATTATCCTGCGCGCTCTGGGGAAACCATGACCCGGGCGCTGGTTTGGGGTGTTGAGCGCGCTCGGGCGTTGGCCACAGGTGCCATGCCATTACCTAAAAACGCCAAAAGGCGCGCATGAAAAAGCCCGGCGCGGTGGCCGGGCTTGATACAGCGTGACGGTCAGTACTGCGCTTCGATCACTTTCACGGCACGTTGCGTACGTGCCTCTGGCCATTGCTGTTGCAGGGTTTGCAAGACACGGCCGACGAACTCGGTATCGGCAGCCGCCTTCTTGCCCACATAGCCCTGGCCTCGGCGATAGGCCTTGAATCGCGCACGCATGCTTGGCAGGTGCTCCTGGAATTCATCTTCGATCGTGTTGGGTGGCAAGCGGTCCAGGCGCACTTCGCCGCTTTGGCTCACCCACAACAGATGGTCATCAAGGCTGTCCTTGCGCGTGGCGAACAGCTTGGCCAATTGATCGATGGTCGGATTGTCGTTCAAGTTCATCATAAAGCCCCCATTACCCAGTTTCAGGTGATTTTCACAGTTGGCGCTATCGCGATGTAGCGCGTTTCCAAGGCTGCTACTGCAGCTTTGCAACAGGGGCTTTCTCACGCTGCCTTTTGGACAGTTCCCTCTCCACGGACCGCCTGCGTTACCGCGCAGGCGGCCTGGAACACCCTTGCCACGGCTCCCGATCAGGGAGACGGCCTCATCATGCACAAGCGCGATGAACGGCGTCAACCATTTTGTAGTGATATTTTCTGCTAACTACATTTTCGTAGAGTTGTTCGACAATCCTCGATTTCAAAGCCCTGAAAGAATCTCGTATGCCGCGCGCACGCGGGCTTCGTTGGGGTAGTTGCGGTTGGCTAGAAGCACGATGGCCAACCCCTCAGACGGGACGAACGCTGCGTAGGCACCGAAACCATTGGTGGAGCCTGTCTTGTTGTACCAGGCTCCCGCCAATGGGGCGGCAGGCGGCTGCAGCCGTTGTGCCGGCTGGGGGCCTCGTATCATCTGCGGGCCATTGCCGGCGATGAGGGTGCGCAGTGCAACGGGGTACGCATAACGCTCCCAGCCTAAGCCTTGTGTCATTTCACCGATCTGGGCGTAGCCGCTACGGGTGATGAGGGTGGCGCGGGCCAAGGGCGCAGGCAGACCGTCGGGCTGCATGTTCAAGCGCACATAACGCAGCAGATCGCTGGCACTGGTCTTGATGCCGTAGGCTTGCTGCGCATAAGGGCCAGGGTTTACGCGCACTGGCTTGTCGCTGGCATCGTAGCCTTGGGCATACAGGCTACGTGCATCACTGGGCACCTCCAGGTAGGTACTGTGCAGGCCCATGGGCTCCAGCACGTTGTGCTCAAGCAAGGTGGCAAACGGTTGGTGTTGGGCGCGGGCGGCCAGGTCGCCGAACAGGCCCAGGCTCGGGTTGGAGTAACACCGTTGGGCACCTGGCGTGCCTTTGGCCTGCCATTGGCGCAAAAACTTCACCACTTGCTGGGGTGTTTCCACGGTGTTGGGAAACTGCAAGGGCAGGCAATCGGCACTGTAGGTGCCCAGGTCCAGCACGGTGGCGTCGCCCAGGGGAGTGCCAGCCAGGGCCGGGTGATAGCGTTTGGCAGGGGCGTCCAGGGCAAGCTGGCCTTCAGCATTGGCCACTGCCACCAACGTGGCGGTGAATGTCTTGCTCAGCGAGCCAATTTCGAAGAGGGTGTCGCGGCTAACGGGCACGCCGCTGTCGCGGCTGGCGACGCCGTAGCTGAAGTAATGAGCGTGGCCATTCGCATACAGCGCGACCGCCATGCCGCTGATGCCCTGGGCCTGCATCAGGGGACCGATGACGGTGTCGACTTTGATTCGCAGCGGGTCATTGGCGTAGGCGGGTAACCAGGGGGCGCCGAGTGTGAGGGCGACCGCAAGGGTCACGGAGCGGGAGCAGATCATGAAGATTCCTTGGCTGACTGTCCGTTGCGCGATACCAGAAGGGGTTCCGGCGTTAGCGCCTGGGGGCGCTAGACCTTATCCTCCGTCCTTGCCCAAAGACAAGACGGAGCTGTGATGAAGTACCTGCGCATGCTGTTCGACAACTTCACCCTTGCCTTGCTGGCAGTGGTAGCGATCGCCACCGTGTTGCCTTGCTCAGGACAAGGGGCGGTGTATTTCGGCTGGCTCACCAACCTGGCGATCGGTTTGTTGTTCTTCCTGCACGGGGCCAAGCTCTCGCGGGAGGCAATCATCGCTGGAGCGGGGCATTGGCGCCTGCACCTGCTGGTGTTTTCCTGCACGTTCGTGCTGTTTCCGCTGCTGGGCATGGCGTTCAAGCCGCTGTTCCTGCCATTGGTAGGAGACGAGCTCTACTTGGGGGTGCTGTACCTTTGCGCCCTGCCTGCCACCGTCCAGTCGGCCATCGCGTTCACCTCGCTGGCGCGGGGTAATGTGCCAGCGGCCATCTGCAGCGCAGCCGCATCCAGCCTGCTGGGCATATTCCTGACCCCGGTTCTGGTGATGCTGTTGCTGGGCGCCAGCGGCGACACCGGCTCGGGTCTGGACGCAGTGCTCAAGATCACCCTGCAGTTGCTGGTGCCATTCGTGGCCGGGCAACTGGCCCGCCGCTGGATCGGTGCCTGGGTTAAACGCAATGCGCGCTGGCTGAAGATCGTCGACCAGGGCTCGATTCTGCTGGTGGTCTACACCGCCTTCAGCGAGGCGGTGGTCACGGGCTTGTGGCACACTGTTTCGCCGCAGCACCTGGCAGGCCTGTTCGCCGTTTGCGGCATCCTGCTGACCGTGGTGTTGGTGGGGACCAGCCTGTTGGGCAAAGTGCTTGGTTTCAACCTCGAAGACCGGATCACCATCCTGTTCGCAGGCTCGAAGAAGAGCCTGGCAACCGGTGTGCCGATGGCGCAGGTGCTGTTCGTCGGAAGCGGCATCGGCGCAATGATCCTGCCATTGATGCTGTTCCACCAGATCCAGCTGATGGTCTGCGCTGTGCTGGCCCAACACTATGCGAGCCGCGAGCAGGATGATATCGAGGTGCCGACGGTGCGATGACCCGGTGATGGTTGCAGCTCACGTGGTCTGCAACCATCACGTCGCCTGGGTCAGAAGTTCGCGGGGGTATTGGCGCTGATGATCTCTGCTTCGTCCTGGCCAATATTCTTGAAACTGTGGGGCAGGGTGGTAGGGATGTAGTAGCCATCTCCCGCATTGAGCACGCTGACCTGGCCATCGACCCACAGCTCGACGGTGCCTCGCGTGACGAGCCCGCACTCTTCGCCCTCGGCATGCACGATGGGCTCGCCCGAGTCGGCACCTGGGGCGTAAAGCTCGCGCAGCATGCGCATTTGCCGGCCCTCGACGCTGGCACCTACCAGCAGCATGCGCAATCCGTTGCGACCCAAGTCGGGCTGCTCGCCCGCCCGGAACACGAAACGCTCCTCACGCACGGGTTCATCGAAGCTGAAAAACTCTGCCAGGCTCATCGGAATGCCCTCCAGCAGCTTTTTCAAGGAACTGACCGATGGGCTGACGCGGTTCTGCTCGATCTGCGAAATGGTCGAGTTGGTGAGCCCGCTGCGGCGCGCCAACTCTCGCTGGGAGAGGTTGTTGCGTTCACGCACTAGTTTGAGTCGCGTCCCCGTGTCCATAGCCGCCTTGTAATAAGAGGTGTCAAGAATAATGAGCGAGGCGCATTAAAACACACTCTCAAGGCTTGCGCGCTGCGGTTTGCAGGTGCCCGCTGCCAGCGAGGCCGGACGGGCCATCGCCAGGCAAGATGCGGCGCCCTCAGTCCGCCTTTGATCCTGGCCACATGCTGCGCAGCACCCCATCACGGCGAACCCAGGCGTGCATCAGCGCAGCGCCCACGTGTACCAGTACCGTGGCGAACAACAGGTAGCCTCCCCAGCCGTGCGCCTGGCGCAGCACGGCATACAGCTGCAAATCATGGGGCACGATCGCCGGCAGGCCAAACGGGCGAGGGTACCCGCCGGCCGAGAGCATGGCCCACCCCAGCAAGGGCATGGCTAGCATGAGGCCGTACAGCAGCAGGTGCGAAGCGCCGGCAGCCAGGCGCTGGAAGGCTGGTAGGTCCTGGGGCAGAGGTGGATGGGGAATGCTCAGGCGCACGATGATGCGCGCTACGATCAGCACCAGCAGCGCAAGCCCCGTGATCTTGTGCAAGCTGACCAGTACGGGGTGACGGACCGACAGGTCCGTGACCATGCTCACGCCGATCAAGAGCATGGCCAGGATCAGGAACGCCATCGACCAGTGCAGCAGGCGGGCGACGGGATGAAAGGCGGTGGGTTTCATGGTCGGGCTCCCGTGCTCAAGGACTCGCGGCTACGACGGTTGAATGATTCCGAATAGGCCGCTGACCGGGCCGCGAGTATAGGGTCGGCGGAGGGTTCGATGCCGTGGGGCAGTATCAAGGGGTCAAAGTTGAGGTCGCGGCAGGCACCCTGTTCCGGTGCGTCGACCTGCTCAAGCACCAGGGTGCCTGCGTTGACGCTGCGCCGGCTCGCTGGCCAAGGCTTGGCAGGGTCGTCGATAGCGTCGTCCGGTTCGGCCAGTACCAGGCGCAGGGTCCAGCGCAACGGCCCCAGCGCCAGCCGTCGTCGCAGGTCATGTTGCAGGAACAGAGGGTCGTCCACCTTCGCCGGTAAGGCCGTATACGGCGTGAGCGGTTCAAGCTGCCAGCGCACCGGATGGGCATGGCCGTCGTGATCGATCAACTTGAATGCATTGATGCTGTGGTACTGGGTGTTGGCGAAGCTGTCGCTGGGCTTGTAGCTGGCTGCCCATTGCCTGAACGCGGCGCTCTCGGGGTGGGCTGCAAAGAAGGCCTGTACCTTGGCAGGGTCGGGCTTGCGCGTGGCCGGGTCCGGGGTGTTGGCCAGCACCTGCTCGTAGAACGCCTCGGCCGTACTTACCGCCAGAACGGGCGGGTTGTTCATGCCGGTCCTCCAGACTTGCCCATCGTCGGTGGCGAGTTCGATTGCCAGGCTGCGCACGGGGATGCCGGTGTCAGGCGCAAACGGGTTGGCACCACCAATGGCCAGGCGGCCTGTGACCGGCACATGCGCCTGGGTGAATGCCCGTGCCGTCGACAAGCTTGCCGCTTGCCCGCTGGCCTGGAAATAGCCGCTCACGCACAGGCCTTTAGCGTGGTTCTTGCGATAACCCGGGTAGTGCCCAGCCTGGGCCTCGAACGTGTCGATGATGCGCTGTGGTGTGAGCGCGGATTGGCCAAGCCAGCCGGCGCTGTAGGCGAAGCCCGCACCGGCAGCCAGCATCACCGCGCCGATTGCGGCAAGCCGCCAGGCCTTGGCCCGGCCGTGCAAAGGTTGGTTCATGGTCAGTCCCGTTGATTTCACGAAAAGTGCCAGTACGACGCTGCCCTGGAAAAGTTATTCCCCGAGCGGGAATAACTTTTTCTCCAACGCGTCTGTTCTCTACACTGCCCCATCATTGACCGGATACTTTCCATGCAGGACTTGGACGACCAACAATGGCGAGCGCTACTGGCCCGACTGCGTCGCTTCGCCCTCTGGCTGACCCGCGAGGCGGGAAGTGCGGATGACCTTGTGCAGGCCACGGTCGAGCGTGCCTTGAGCCGGCGTCAGCAGCATCAGGATCCCGATGCCCTGCGCGCCTGGCTCTTCACCATCCTTTATCGATTGTTTCTTGATGGCAAACGGCGAGAACGGTTGCATGCCCGCTGGCTGTCCTGGTTCGCCAGCAGTAGCGCTGCCGAAGAAACGGCCGGCGATAACCTTGAGGACATCGTGCTGGCGCAGGCGGATTTGCAGGCATTTGGCCGGCTCAAGACCGAGCAGCGCGCGTTGCTGTTGCTAGTGAGCGTTGAGGACCTGAGTTACAAGGAGGCTGCCCAGACGTTGGGTATTCCAATCGGTACTGTCATGTCACGGCTGTCGCGGGCGCGCGATGCCCTGCGTGCATTGACCGAGGACAGCCCTCGACCACCGGCCTTGCGGAGATTGAAATGACCCGTCTTATTCCTAGCGAAGAAGAGCTTCACGCCTACGTCGATGACCGCCTGGACCCGGTGCGCCGTGCCGAAGTCCAGGCCTGGCTGGCCAATCATCCAAAGGCTGCGCAGCGTGTGGAAGGCTGGCGCGCCGATGCGCGCCAGTTGCGTACGAGCCTGGCGGGCCTTGCGCAGCCGCTGGCGGGCCCGCGGGTTGACCGCGATCAGCTGCGCCAACAGGCGCGACACCGCCTGAAGCGTCGCTGGGCAAGTGCTGCAGCGATCGTCCTAGCCTTAGGCGTTGGGGGACTTGGCGGGTGGCAGGCGCGCGATGCCAGCTTTGCCGACGCAAAGCCCATGGCTGATGCCGTGCAGGCCCACCGATTGTTCGCCGACAGCCAAGCGCTGGATATTCAGGCGCGTGACCCCGATCAATTGCGCACCTGGCTGCAAGCGCACTTTCACCAGGTGGGCCAACTGCCTGATTTGGCAGGCTACGGGTTCGCCCCGGTGGGCGCCCGGCTGCTCAGTAACGAGCAAGGGCCGGCGGCGCTGGTGGTGTTCCAGGACGGGGCGGGGCGCCGTATCAGCCTGTTCCTGCGCTCACCCGGCGAGCACTTCCGGCGCATGCCGCAAGGGCAGCGAATCGATGGGCAGCTCCAGGCCCGATACTGGTCCCATGGCGCCTACAATTTCGCCCTGGTCAGTGCTGCCGATGATGGTCGCGGTGTGGGTATCGGCGAGGCCTTGCGCACGACGTTGTGAGCCGTACAAGGCCTCCTGCGCCCTAGGCTGGCTTAGCTGAGCTCTAGCCAGATGGGCGCATGATCCGACGGTTTTTCCATCGCGCGCAGTTCGTAATCCACGCCTGCAGCCTTGATCCTCGGAACCAGGCTTGCCGAGGCCATGATCAGGTCGATGCGCAGGCCACGCTTGGGCTCGTCCTCGAAGCCGCGGCTGCGGTAGTCGAACCAGCTGAAACGGTCGTCGACACCCGGGTGCAGATGCCGGAAGCTGTCCACCAGCCCCCAGCCTTTCAAGCGCTCCATCCACTCCCGCTCCTCTGGCAGGAAGCTGCATTTGCCGGTCCTGAGCCAGCGCTTGGCATTGTCTGGGCCGATACCGATGTCGCAATCCTCTGGGGATATGTTCATGTCGCCCATGACCAACACGGGCTGGTCACTGCGAAACTGGCTTTCGAGCAGCGCTTGCAGGTCCGCGTAGAAACGCTGCTTGGCGGGAAACTTGGTGGGGTGGTCGCGGCTTTCGCCCTGGGGGAAATAGCCGTTCATGACGGTGATGGGGTTGCCGTGGTGGTCGGCGAAGGTGCCCCAGATGAAGCGCCGCTGGGCGTCTTCTTCGTCCGTTGAAAACCCTTTGTGCAAGCTCAAAGGTGCCTGGCGTGACAGCAAAGCGACACCGTAGTGGCCCTTTTGCCCGTGGTAATGCACGTGGTAGCCCAGAGCCTGGACCTCGGCCAGTGGAAACTGATCGTCGCTGACCTTGGTTTCCTGCAGGCCGATGATGTCCGGCTGGTGCTTTTCGACCAAGGCGGCCAACTGGTGTGGGCGCGCCCGCAGGCCATTGATGTTGAAGCAGACGATCTTCATGCAGAGCCGATCCCGGTAAAAAGGCGCGATGCTAGCCGACATCGGCGTTGATCACCAGCATGAGGGCGCTTAGGCGCGGCTGACATGGCGCGAAGGTGAACGATGGGCGGCATTGTGCCTCCAAGGCCTATCAGCCAGCCCAGAAGGTTCCCCTCCATGTCTCAAGCCCCTGCCGCCGAGGCCCGCGTTTGCCTGCTCGACTCCGGTTATCGCCGCGAAACCCGGGCACTGCTGTACACCGTCTACCGGAACGACCCTACCTTCGCTTATCTGCTCGAAGCGCATCGCCCTGGTTATGAGCGCCGCCTGCGTACGCTGCTACGCGAGTGGGTACGCCAGCATTTCTACCTGCAACTGCCCGCCGTTGGCCTGCTGCTGGACGATCGCTTGGTAAGCGTCGCGCTGATTGTGCCGCCACTGCGGCGTCTGGGTGTGGCTGACAGTTGGGCCTGGCGCCTGCGCATGATGGTTGGCGCGGGGGTGCGCGCCACCCGGCGCTTCATGGCGTACCAGGCGGCTGTCTCGACATGTCGGCCTACCGATCAAGTGCACGTGCTGCCGCTACTGGGGGTGTTGCCGGCGCTGCAAGGCCAGATGTATCCGACCCAGTTGTTACATGCGGTACAACAATGGTGTATGAAGAATGGGCAGGTCGAAGGGATCGTCGTCGACACGGGCAATGATGAACACGTGGCGTTTTATCACACGCAAGGCTTTGTCGAGGTTGGCGAGGTCGCCATTGGGACAGTGCGCCAACGCGTTCTGATGTATGACAGCGCTCAGGTCAGTGAACCCTTGGCGTGAATGGCGTTTCGGTTGGCTTCTTTTACACCCTTGGTCTGGTAGCATGCGCGGGATGACATATTCAGGAAGAGTTCGCTGGGGCCTGGTGATCTGGGCCGTCAGCTTTGCTGCATGGGGCCAGAGCGAATTGGTGGTGACGGTCAAGCCGGCCAACAAGGCGCTCAAGGCCAATGTCGAGGGCTATATCGGTAGCTTGGGCGACCGCGACGAGCAAGCGCTGCTGCGTTTCAGTCGCGGGGCCGAGGAGCAGGCGCGCAAAGCGGCCCAGGCGCTGGGCTACTACCAGGCCCAGATAAGTACCGACGTCAAGCCGCCCCGCGACGATGACGGTTCACCACGACTGGTGGTTAACATCGTGCCCGGCGAGCCGATACGCCTGCGCAACGTGACCGTGCGTGTCGAGGGGCCGGCCAGTGACATGACCGCGTTCAGAGTGCCTTCCGGGGGCGCGCTTCGCACTGGCGAGCAACTGAACCATGGTGTCTATGAGGATGCCAAGCGTGTCATTCAGAACCAGGCCTCACGCTATGGCTTCTTCGCAGGTCGCTTCAGCCAGCAGCGCCTGGCCGTCGATCCCCGCGCCGGGGTGGCCGATATCGACCTGGTCTACCAAAGTGGGCCGCGGTACCGACTGGGCGCGGTCACCTTCAGTGGCGATACGCCGTTGGACGACGATTTGCTGCAGCGGATGGTCTCGTTCAAACCCGGTACGCCCTACGATTCGGAGCTGATTGCCGAACTCAACAGCGACTTGCAGTCCAGCGGCTACTTCGAGGGTGTACGCGTAGACGCCGCGCCCACGGCCGCAGTCGCTCAGAATATTCCGGTCGATGTACGCCTGGAAACCCGCAAGCCTCGCACATTGGGCTTGGGCCTTGGGTATTCCACCGACGTTGGCCCGCGCGGCAAGGCCAACTGGACGCGCCATTGGGTCAATCCCCAGGGGCACAGCTATGGCTGGGAAGCGGAGCTGTCGGCGCCGCGTCAAAACGTGGGGCTGTGGTACGACATCCCGTTGGACCCGCCATTGACCGACAAACTGCGATTTGCCGGGGGGTACCAGAACGAAGAACTGGCGGGCACCGACACCCTCAGCAAGCTCTTGACGGTAGGCCCTGAATGGCACAGCAAGCTGCCCAGCGGCTGGCAGCGGGTCATATCGCTCAAGTACCAGCGCGAAGAGTACCGGCTGGGGGACGATGCGGGCCTTAGCAACCTGCTCATGCCCGGTATCAGCTATTCATTCCTGCGCAGCGACAACCGCATTGACCCCCATAATGGCTATCGCGTGCAGTTCGAAGCGCAAGTGGCAAAGGAAGGCCTGGGTTCCGATACGAACCTGCTGCGCGGCAACGTGCTGCTCAAAGGGCTCACCACGGTAGGTCAGAACCACCGGCTGCTGGGCCGCGTTCAGTTCGGCGGCAGCGCCACCAACGGTTTCCAGAACAGCGTTCCGCCTTCGCTGCGGTTCTTCGCTGGTGGCGACCAGAGCGTGCGCGGCTACGACTACCAGACCCTGTCGCCGAAAAACAGCGACGGGGATCGCATCGGTGGCCGTTACCTGGTGGCGGGCAGCGTCGAATACCAGTATTCCCTGACGGACAAATGGCGCCTGGCGACCTTCGTCGACCAGGGCAACGCGTTCAACAACTTCGAGTTGCCCAACCTGAAGACGGGGGTCGGCTTCGGCGTACGCTGGGTTTCACCGGTAGGGCCGCTACGCTTGGACTTGGCCAAGGCCTTGGACGACGACGGCGGCATCCGCCTGCACTTTTCCATGGGGCCTGAGCTTTGAAATCTGTCATCAAATACATGCTGCTGGGCCTGTTTGGGCTCGTGGCCGTCCTGACGCTGACCATCGCGTTGGTGATCGGCACCGAGGGCGGCAGCCGTTGGGCGCTGGGCAAGGTTCCCGGGCTGACCGTGGAGGGTTTCGCAGGACGCTTGGCGGGCACCTGGCAAGCCACTCGTCTTTCCTACGTCGATGGGCAGACCCAAGTCCAGACGCAGGCGCCGTTGCTGAACTGGTCCCCGGCATGCCTGCTGCGTGGGGCTTTGTGCATCGAGCAGTTGCACGCAGAACGAATCGACATGGCGTTCGCCCCCTCGACTGACGTCAGCGACGACGGCCCGCTGCAACTGCCCACATTGGACTTGCCGCTTGCCATCGAACTGGGCGAGGTGAAGATAGGGCAACTGCGCCTGGATGGCAGCGACCTGCTCGGTGATCTGCAACTGGCTGCGCACTGGACCGGTGAAGGCATGCGCATCGACAGCCTGCACCTGACCCGCGACGATCTGCAGTTGGGCCTGCAAGGTGATGTGAAGCCTCAAGGCGATTGGCCTGTGCAGTTGCAGGCCCAGGTGCAGCTCCCCGCCGTGGGGGACAAGCCATGGCAACTGGCATTGCAAGCCACGGGTGAACTGCAACGCTCGCTTGACCTGACCGGGACGAGCAATGGGTATCTGGATGCCACCCTTGCGGGCAAGGTCCAGGCATTGGCTGAACACCTGCCGGCCAGCCTGAGCATTCAGACCAAGGCGTTCAAGCCATCCGAGGCACTGCCCGACACCCTGCAGCTCGATGACCTGGTGCTGTTAGCCGATGGGAACCTTGAGACGGGCTATGCATTGACCGGGTCTGCCAACTTGCCAGCCCAGCAGTCGCCCATCGCCCTGGCTTTGTCCGGGATGGTCGACAGCAAAGGTGCCGTGGTCAAGGGCCTTGATCTCAACGCAGGCGATAGCCAGCAGGTGAAGCTGCAAGCCAAGGTCGACTGGCAGGACGGCCTGGCAGCGGACGCCCAATTGGCTTGGCAGGACTTTCCCTGGCTGCGCCTGTACCCGCTGGATACACCGCCTGAGGTGACGCTCAAACGCCTGAACGCGCAGGTTCGCTATCGCGACGGTCGCTACGAGGGCAGCTTTGATGGCGATCTGGACGGGCCTGCCGGCGCCTTCAAGGTGGCAAGCCCTTTCGAAGGGGATCTGGAGCAGGTCACTTTGCCAACGCTGGCGCTTACTGCGGGACAAGGCAAGGCGACAGGCCGTGTGGCCGTACGCTTCGCGCAAGCGCTCGCCTGGGACGTGGACCTGCAGTTGTCGGCGCTGAACCCGGCCTATTGGGTGGCGGAGCTACCTGGAACATTGGCCGGGCCGTTGCGTAGCAAAGGCCAGCTGCAGGGCGATGACCTGTCGCTCGACGCTCAGCTCGACCTCAAGGGGCGCCTGCGCGGCCAACCCGCTGTGCTCAACGTTCAGGCGGACGGGGCAGGGCAGCGCTGGACACTGGCAGCCTTGCGCGTGCAACTGGGTGACAATCGTATAAACGGAAGTGGCAGCCTGCAACAGCGCCTGGCCGGCAAGGTGGACATCGATCTGCCACGGCTGGGGCAGCTGTGGCCCGAGCTGCAGGGCCAGGTCAAGGGGCAACTGGACGTGGCCGGTACCCTGCAGGCGCCGCAAGGCACGCTGGCATTGCGCGGTACCGGGTTGGCACAGGCCGAGAATCGCTTGCAGCAACTGAATCTCTCGGCCCGTCTGGACGACCGGCAACGGGCCAATATCGACTTGAAAGTCACGGGTATCCAGGCGGGTGACACCGCCCTCGGTACGCTGCAGGCGGTCGGCAATGGTGACATGCGACGACAGGCATTGACGCTGGCGTTGAACGGCCCGCAACTGAAGCTGGACGTGGGTCTGGACGGGCAACTGGATAACGGTGACTGGCGCGGCCGCCTAGCCACTGGGCGGGTACAGGCTGGCGGGCAAGACTGGCAATTGCAGGCGCCTGCCAAACTGCAGCGCCTGGCCAGCGGTCAGCTGGATTTCGGCGCCCACTGCTGGCGTTCCGGGCAGGCCAGTCTGTGTGGTGATGATCAACGGTTGGCGCCTGAGCCGCGCCTGCGGTACCACCTCAAGCGCTTCCCGCTGGACAGCCTGGCGCAGTGGATGCCCAAGGATTTCGCATGGCAGGGCCTGCTCAATGCCGACATCAACCTGGACCTGCCCGCCAGCGGCCCAAAGGGCACCGTGGTGGTTGACGCCAGTCGCGGCACATTGCGTGTCAATGACGGTAACCGCTGGGTCGATTTCCCCTACCAGACCCTGCGGCTGGATAGCACCTTGGCGCCGCGGCGTATCGATACGCGTCTTGCATTCCTGGGGGAGCGCCTGGGGCAGCTGAATCTCACGGCGCGTATCGATCCACTGGGCAAGGACAAGCCGTTGTCCGGCGACTTCAACCTGGCCGGTCTCGACCTCTCGGTGGCCCGTCCCTTCGTGCCGATGGTTGAGCACCTGGCTGGGGAGCTCAAGGGGAGCGGACAGCTGTCTGGCACGCTGTTGGCGCCGCAAGTCAACGGCAGCATGAATTTGAGCGGCGGCCAGATCACCGGTGCCGAACTGCCGATTCAGTTCCAGGACCTGGGCCTTCAGGCCCGGATCGCGGGTGAACAGGTGCAGCTT
Source organism: Pseudomonas parafulva (assembly GCF_002021815.1). Taxonomy (NCBI): domain Bacteria; kingdom Pseudomonadati; phylum Pseudomonadota; class Gammaproteobacteria; order Pseudomonadales; family Pseudomonadaceae; genus Pseudomonas; species Pseudomonas parafulva. Next base: position 2,560,602 of record NZ_CP019952.1, on the reverse strand, counting down.
GCCGGCACCTGGCGCAGCGGCACTGCAGGTCGCGGCCAGGTCGATGGCAACCTGGCCTGGGGCCAGGCGCTGGGGATGAACATCCGCGTGCAAGGGCAGCAGTTGCCTGTCACGGTCGAACCCTATGCCACGCTGGAGGTAGCGCCGGACCTTACCCTGGAACTGATCGACGACAAGTTGGCAGTCACAGGCAAGGTGCAGGTGCCCAACGGCAAGATCACGGTGCGCGAGCTGCCCCCTTCCACGGTTAAGGTTTCCGACGACACGGTCATCGTCGGCAACCAGACCGAGGAGGGCAAGCCGCCGATGGCCATGGCCATGGATATCGATGTCGAGGTAGGCCGAGGCAAACTGTCGTTCAGTGGTTTCGGCCTGACTGCCAACCTGTTGGGGCACGTGCATATCGGTGACAACCTCGATACGCGTGGCGAGTTGAGCCTGGCCGATGGTCGCTACCGCGCCTACGGACAGCGGCTGACCATCCGCCGCGCCCGGCTGCTGTTTGCCGGGCCGATCGACCAGCCCTACCTGGACATCGAAGCGATCCGCCAAGTCGATGACGTGATCGCCGGCATCCGCTTGAGCGGCAACGCCGAGCAGCCGACTAGTACGGTGTTTTCCGAGCCTACCATGAGCCAGGAACAAGCGTTGTCCTACCTGGTGCTTGGCCGTCCGTTGGGGGCATCGGGTGAGGACAACAACATGCTGGCCGAGGCTGCCTTGGGACTGGGCTTGGCCGGCAGCGCAGGGATCACGGGTAATGTGGCATCCCGCCTGGGTATCGATGACTTCCAGCTCGATACCGAGGGCTCAGGCAACACCACCAGTGTGGTGGCCAGTGGCAACCTGACCGAGAAACTCAGCCTGCGCTATGGAGTGGGCGTGTTCGAGCCGGCCAACACCATCGCCCTGCGCTACAAGCTCAGCAAGAAGGTGTATGTCGAGGCTGCCAGTGGCGTGGCAAGCTCCCTGGACGTCTTCTACAAACGCGACTTCTAGTCGCCACCGAAGGTTGCCGGCTTGGTCCGACCGAGAGTCGGGTTAAGCAGGTGGTTTGGGAATCAACGTACCGTCGCCGCCTCGATGAATTCGTTGGTGGGCGAGGGTGGTGGCGCTGGAGCTGGAGCTGGAGCCGGAGCCGGAGCCGGGGCGCGAACTGGGATGATCAAGTTGGTGTATTCCTCGATCAGCCGGTTCAAGGCCTCGGGCGGTTCGCTTGCCTGGAACTGCATCCGGATCTGCACCTCGTCGGGGTCGCGGCTATCTCCTTGGCGCTCCTGGCCACCGATGGTTACCTTGAAACTGGCCGAGCGGCTTGCGTCGGCTGGGGTTAATGCTCGTTGTGCTTCGGTATTCTGGACGCGAACCGACAGGTCGACCTGCATCCGTTCCAGTGCCAACCCTTTAGGCGACACTAGCGCGAAAAGGGGCACGCGCATCAGGTGCTGCCCATCCATGGCCACCTCGACCATCTTCGCGGTCATCGGCGCGCCCAGCTCCTGGTGATTGCAGTCGAAAAAACGATCGAACAGTTCAATGTACTGTTGCGCGATCATGCTGTTGGCGGCGCTCGCAGCTTCCTGCAGGCCGCGAGTGATTTCGCGCAGGTCAATGGAGGTCATAGGGACAGGGCTCTTGTCCATGGGTTCGACTCATTGGGCCAAGTGGGTCCCCTGAAGAGCCTTCAGGGGGACAGTTCGCGCCGCGCCGTGACTGCGCTGGCAGTAGTCATGCCGTTGGGCTATCGAGCTCTTCCTGAGCCTGAGGTGGCGCACTCAAGGCTGGCGATTGCTGCGTGACATCCTTTGCAACAATGGGCTTGGTAGCCGCCTCCGTGAGGAAGTCGATCACCCTCATCATTGCCTCTGGTGGGTCCTGTCGCTTGAGGGTCGTGTTGAAGGCGTAGCGTGCCCGGGTGTCGGTCTTGCGCGTTTGCGAGGACTTATGGCTCACGCTGCCCTTGACGTTGAGCTTGAAGGGGCCCCAGCCCAAGGAGGCGGCGCCTTCTGCGTTCATGTCCCTGGCCGAAGTGGCTTCGGACATCTGATTGATGACCAGCTCGAATTCGACGGTGCCGTTTTCGATGGCGATGTTGGGGTGGGTGATCGCCGCCATTAGCGGCACTTGCAGCGTCTTTTTGACCACGCCCTGTGATTGGCCCTGCTCGTCGGCGATGGTCTCGTCATAGTCGAACTGGATAGCGACCGCCTTGCCGTCCTGTACGCAGACTTGCATGAGGAAGTCTGCGTAGGATTTGCTGGCGGTGACCTGGGCCTGGACCATGGCCTGCAACGGGCCCGCAATCATGCGGTCCATGGGCAAGGCACTGATGACGGACCCTATGAGGCTGTTGTCTATGGACATGCTGGGTTCTCTTTTAAATTTCAGGTTAAGGGTGTGTATGGGTTGAGGAGGCTTCGCTCATCGCAACGGCAAATCCTGACGGCGGATGTTGCCGATCTGGCGCAGGCTCAGGCCGTACTTGTCGGCCAACAAGCTGCGCGAGAATCCGCTGGCGCTTTCTTTCTGAATCTGGTGGTTGCGCAATTGGCGGATAAAATGATCAGCCTTGGGAATCTCAAGCGCGACACCTGCAAAGCGCTTGATCAGGGCGTCGAGTGCCTCAGCCGGTAACACGTCAGCAAGTTTGGTTCGATCGCGGTGTTTTGGAATGTACTTAGGCCTACCGCCAAATGCGCAGGTCAGCTGGTACGCGTTTTCTATGCCTATGCACTCAATCAGTGCCTGTAGCGATTGCGGCAATTGGCTAACGTCGATGTGGCTCAAGTCTGGCGTTTCCATATGACGCTCCTTCGAAAATGGTAGGGGTCACCAGCGGCATAACGTCGAGGTGTGGCTAAATTCTCTGTGATAGCCGGCGGGACCCGCTAGGCGCCATTAGGGGTGAGGGCTGTAGTTTCGGTTACTAGCTTACGCAGGCAGCGCAGTCTCACGGTGTAGGAAAAAAACATGCAAGCGCTTGAAAAACGAATGTTCCCGAAGGGATGTGCGCAACGTATGGCACTTTGGGTATTAGCACCTCAGTCGCAGGGGTAGGCACTGAGTAGACTGGCACTGCCCACGTGTGCGTCTTGAAGACTTCTCGGCCCGGATGGCACGGACCTCCAGTCCACCTGCACGCAGAGCGCGTGCAGAGGCTGCCCGTTACGGGATCCGATAATCCGGTCATCGAAGGTCCTGCGGTAGATCGCGTGGGTCTCGGACACCGGCCGGACTTGGTCGGCGCGCGCCAGGGTCTGCTGCGCAAGTGTTGGCAATACAGCGGAGGGCACCTCGAATCGCAACGAAGTGTTGCCAGGATTCAGATAGCCAGCCTTTCGAACCCGTTGCCACAACTGTTGCCACTGGCTGCTCCCTGCTTGCTGGCTCAGCGTGTAACCAAGATCGAGCAGTCTTGCGCAAGGCACCTCAGTTGTATTGAAAGCATGCAGTGGCGTGGCGGTCAGGCACAGCATGAGTGTTAACAGGCGTTTGTTCATGGGGCTCCCCACACGTGTGATGAAGCCGAATGTTTTCAGGTTGGGGTGCTACCAGGCAGCAGGAAATGCAGCGCCGGGGCGTGCGAACGTTGTATCATCTGCGCGGCTTGAGCTAAGCCATCTGTCCCGGATGTAGCAAGGAACCGTCGATGACACACGTGCAGCGCCTCAAATATTCCCTCCTGATCATTCTGGTGGTCCTTGGGCTAATGATCGGCCTTTCCCATTTGCAAAAAGCGGGTACGATCAGCGAGCAGACCTTTCAGATGCTGGCTATCGCCATTGCCGTGGTTGTGGTCGTGATCAACGGCATACTGCGACGTAAAGTCAGGCGATGACGTTTGTCGGTCCAGTGGCCAACCCAGCTACTCAGGCTGAGGTGGGTCGCTCCAGCAGGGCACGTGCCTGCGGATCAAGGCTGTAGCATTTGTCAGCACCTAGCTGAATCACGCCTTCGGCACATAACCGTTTGAGCACTTCTCGTACGCTGAGAAATGACAACGGTATGTCCAACTGCTCCAGTTGCGCATGCACACCCCGCACGCCAATGCTTCTTCCATTTCGCTCTGCCGCGTGCAGGGCGTCTATCACTTTCAGCCGTATCAGGCTCGTACGCAGCCCGAAGCTGCGCAGCAACTCCCGTATCTGCTCGTTGCCGGTTCGTTCGTCGACCTGCGCGTCCTGCCCAGTCGGGGTGTTGGCCTGCGCCGTGTTGGCTTGCACTGGAGTTGGCGGGTTGTACATGTGAATGCTCCTTTTCTTAGACGAACCGAACGATGGGTGCCTCTTTGAATAAGACGAATGAGCGCCTGTAATCTGCAATGCAAAGCGAAAAAACCTTCATCAGTTGTTGTGGGCTCAGATCAAGCGGCTTCTTTTACCGTCACGCCTGGTCCCTGTACACGAGCGTCAGGCCTGAGCGTAAAGGCCGCCTAAACTCTTCTTGCGTTCGTTCGTTTCACCGGCATGAACCGTATTCGAGGAGTGTCCGTGTCCCCATTTATCCGCTCAAGCCGTTGTGCCGGTCTGGCCGCAGCGCTCATGGTTGCGGCCTTAACCGCACACGCTCGTCCCGTAGCGCCAGATGCCAGCGCCCAGATCCGTCGCACTACCTATGGCGTGCCACATATCGTGGCCAAGGATGAAAGAGGACTCGGTTATGGCATTGGCTATGCCTATGCCCAGGACAATCTTTGTTTGCTGGCTGACCAGGTCCTGACGGTCAGCGGTGAGCGCTCGCGCTATTTTGGTGGTCAAGGCCAGACCGTGGACCAGCGCGAGAACCTGGCCAGCGATGTCTTCTTCACCTGGCTCAACGGGCCGACACAGGTGCAGGCGTTTCTGGACGCGCAGCCCGCTGCCATCCAGGCTCTCTTGGCGGGTTATGCCAGTGGGTTCAATCGAGCACTGGCTGAGCGTCGTCAGCAGGGCCTGCCACAGGAATGTGGAGGGGGGGAGTGGGTGCGCGCCATCACCAGCCAGGACCTGGTCAAGCTTACACGGCGGTTACTTGCAGAAGGTGGGGTCGGGCAGTTCGTCGAAGCCCTGGCCGGCGCGCAGCCGCCCGAGAACGATGTCCGGCGGCCCGCCGTCGCTTACGGGAAAGCGCTGGAACAGCAGCAACGGTTTGCCACCCAGCGTGGCAGCAACGCCATTGCAGTGGGTGCCCAGCGTTCGGTCAATGGGCGTGGTTTGCTGTTGGCCAACCCGCATTTCCCATGGGTGGGAGGCATGCGGTTCTACCAGATGCAATTGACCATCCCCGGTGAACTCGATGTGATGGGTGCAGCATTACCTGGCTTGCCGATGATCAACATCGGCTTTAATCGCCACCTGGCGTGGACCCATACCGTCGACACCTCCAGGCATTTCACCTTGTTTCGCCTGCAACTCGACCCCAAGGACCCAACCCGCTACGTGCTCGACGGCAAGTCCCTGCCGCTGACCCGCCAAAGCGTCAGCATCATGGTCAAGGCCGCCGATGGCCGACTGCAAAAAGTCGAGCGTGTTCTGTATAGCTCGTCATTTGGTCCGGTCGTTCAGTGGCCTGGGCGGTTGGACTGGGACAGGCATACGGCCTACAGCCTGCGTGATGCCAACAGCGATAACGCCCGCGTGCTGCAACAGTGGTACCAGATCAATCGTGCCGACAGCGTGGCGGCGCTGACGCGTTCCATTGAGCAGCTGCATGGTATTCCTTGGGTCAACACCGTCGCCGTGGATGAACGTGGCAAGACGACCTACCTGAACCAGTCAGTGGTGCCTTACGTCGACCAGGCATTGCTCGATGCCTGCGGTGGCGAACAGACAGGCCCGCTGGTAGTGCTCGATGGTTCCCGCAGCCTGTGCAACTGGAAAGTCGACAGCCGCGCTGCCCAACCCGGTACGGTTCCGGCGCAGCTGATGCCCCGTCTGGAGCGCGATGATTTCGTGCAGAACTCCAACGATCCAGCCTGGATGACCAACCCTGCGCAGCCGATGACAGGCTACTCGCCCTTGGTCAGCCGCAGCGATCAGCCTCTGGGCATGCGTGGGCGCTTCGCGTTGGAACGTCTGCAAGGCAGGGCGCTGCTTGGTGTGGAAGATCTGCAGCGCTTGGTGACCGATGACAAAGTCTACCTTGCGCGTTTGCTGCTGCCGGATCTGCTGAGCTGGTGCAAGCGTGCCCCCACTGATGTCGAGCCCGTGTGCCGCAGCCTGGCCAGCTGGAACGGCAAGGCCAACCAGCAGAGCAACATGGGGCTGGTGCACTTTGAAAACATCTACAACGCAATCGAGCAACAACCGCAGGTATGGCGAGTGGCGTTCGATCGCAACGATCCTGTGCATACCCCGCGTGGTCTGGCGGTTGAGCAGGCATCGGTGAGCAAGGTGGTTCATCAGGCGGCCCTTGCCTCACTCCGGCAAGTGGCCGAGGAGGGCATCGACCCGAAGGCGCACTGGGGGCAGGTACAACAGGCCCATGATGGCACGCCAGTGCCGGGCGGGCCCCAGGCGCTTGGCGTGTACAACGCCATGTACAGTGTGCCGATGGGGCAGGGCAAGCGCTTGGTTGTCAGCGGCACCAGCTACCTACAGCTGGTCAGCTTCACCGATGAAGGCCCCAAGGCACGCGGTCTGCTGGCGTTCTCCCAATCGAGCGAGGCGGCCTCGCCCCATGCCAGTGATCAGACCAAGGCGTTCGCTGCCGGTCAGTTGCATGATATGCCGTTCACAGAGAAGCAGATAAAGGCCGATCCGGCGTACCGGGAGGTGATTATCCGTGAGCGAGATGAGCGGCTAGGCGATCGGTGAGTATCGGAATGGGAGACAAGCCTTGCTCGTCTCCCGCATAAGTATCAGCCCGACGCCTGAATGTTGCGCTCAGGCTGGCTAGCCACTATCGAGCAAATAGCGCTCAAGCGCTCAGGGAAATTCGAACGGCGCCAGCTGAAACCCTTGCGCGTCCACTTGCAAGGCCCAGGCACGCTTGTCCCAGTCGCCCAGCACAATGCGCCGGGCAGGCTCCCCGTCCACCATCAGCTTGTGAATCGCCGGGCGATGGGTATGGCCGTGCACCAGTGTGCGCACGTCGTGCGCCGCCATGACCTTGGGCACTTCTTCGGGCGTAACGTCAACGATCTCCGTGGATTTCATTCGCGTCTGGGCGCGGCTTTCGCTGCGCAGCTTGCGTGCCAATTTCAGCCGAACTGACAAGGGAAGGTGCCTAAGCAACCAAAGGCTCAGGGGATTGCGCAGCAATCGCCGCATTTTCATGTAGCCCACGTCTCGGGTGCACAAGGTGTCGCCGTGCATCAGCAGCACCCGTTCTGCTTCCAGCTCCACCACACAAGGATCGCTCAGCAGGGTGCAACCTGCGGCCTCGCAAAAGGCCTGGCCGATCAGGAAGTCGCGGTTGCCGTGCATCAGGTAGAGCGCAGTGCCGCTGTCGCTGAGCCGTCGCATGGCTTGGCAGATCGACTGCTCAAAGGCGGTCATGGCATCGTCGCCGATCCACGCTTCGAAAAAATCGCCCAGTATGTACAGCGCCTTGGCCTGGCGAGCCCGACCTTCGAGCAGATCAAGAAACGCCCGGGTAATGTCCGGGCGTTCTTCTTGCAAGTGCAGATCGGAGATCAGCAGTATCACTCAATGATCTCGGCTTTCTCGATGATTACGTCGTCCTTTGGTACGTCCTGGTGGCCAGCCTTCGAGCCGGTGGCAACTTTTTCGATGGCGTCGACGACTTCACGGCCTTCGATCACTTCACCGAACACGGCGTAGCCCCAGCCCTGGGTGTTTTTGCCGCTGTGATTGAGGAAATCGTTGTCAGACGCGTTGATGAAGAATTGTGCCGAGGCAGAGTGCGGGTCCATGGTGCGGGCCATGGCGATGCTGTACTTCGTGTTCTTCAGGCCGTTGTCGGCTTCGTTCTGGATGCTGGCGCGGGTTTTCTTCTGGGACATGCCAGCTTCAAAGCCGCCGCCCTGAATCATGAAGCCCTTGATGACACGGTGGAAAACGGTGCCGTCGTAGTGGCCGTCCTTGACGTACTGAACGAAGTTTTCGGTCGTCTGCGGCGCTTTCTCGGCGTCCAGCTGCAGGACGATGTCGCCGTGGTTGGTGCTCAGTTTGACTTTGGACATGCAGAAACTCGCTTTTTCAAGGCAATCGAAAATAGGAAGCGCTGGGCGCTGATTACTACCAGACGCGGCGTCAGGCGTTGGGGACACATGGCGCGCTTGCGCCATTTTGCCAAGGCTGCGGCAAAAAGGCGTGAGAAATCACGCGAGTTTGGCGGAGCCCGACTGTCGGCAGCTTGACTGCTTCGGCTATGATAGGCCCTTTGATTCATTCGGCCTACCCAGGCCGGCTACGTGCATTCAAGGATCCTATGAGCAAGCCCACTGCCGACAACGCGCCCAACGCCGCTGCCAAAGGCGCCCCCGCTGTCCCTGCGAACTTCCTGCGGCCGATCATCCAGGCCGACCTGGACTCGGGCAAGCACGCCAGCATCGTTACCCGCTTCCCGCCCGAGCCCAATGGCTACCTGCACATCGGCCATGCAAAGTCGATCTGCGTCAATTTCGGCCTGGCCAAGGAGTTTGGAGGTGTCTGTCACCTGCGCTTTGACGACACCAACCCTGCCAAGGAAGACCAGGAGTACATCGATGCCATCCAGCGCGATGTAAAGTGGCTGGGCTTCGACTGGGCCGGCGACGTTCGCTACGCCTCGAGCTACTTCGACCAACTGCACGCCTGGGCCGTCGAGCTGATCAAGCAGGGCAAGGCCTACGTGTGCGATCTCACGCCGGAGCAGGCCAAGGAGTACCGCGGCAACCTCAAGGAACCAGGCAAGAACAGCCCGTACCGCGAGCGCAGCGTGGAGGAGAACCTCGACCTGTTCGCCCGCATGAAGGCCGGTGAGTTCAAGGACGGTGAGCGCGTGCTGCGCGCCAAGATCGACATGGCTTCGCCCAACATGAACCTGCGTGACCCGATCCTCTACCGGATTCGCCATGCCCACCACCACCAGACGGGCGATACCTGGTGCATCTACCCGAACTACGACTTCACTCACGGCCAGTCGGATGCCATCGAAGGCATCACCCATTCCATCTGCACGCTGGAGTTCGAAGGACACCGGCCGCTGTACGAGTGGTTCCTGGACAACCTGCCGGTGCCTGCGCATCCGCGCCAGTACGAGTTCAGCCGTCTTAACCTCAACTACACCATCACCTCCAAGCGCAAGCTCAAGCAACTGGTGGACGAGCAACACGTCGAGGGCTGGGACGACCCGCGCATGTCCACCTTGTCGGGCTTCCGCCGCCGTGGCTACACCCCGGCGTCGATCCGCAACTTCTGCGAAATGATCGGTACCAACCGCTCGGACGGTGTGGTCGATATGTCCATGCTGGAGTTCTGCATCCGCGACGATCTGGACCGCACTGCACCCCGCGCGATGTGCGTGCTGCGCCCATTGAAGGTGGTGATCACCAACTATCCCGAAGGCCAGACCGAGCAGCTCGAACTGCCGCGCCATCCCAAGGAAGACATGGGCGTGCGCGTGCTGCCATTCGCACGTGAGCTGTACATCGACCGCGACGACTTCATGGAAGAGCCGCCCAAGGGCTACAAACGTCTTGAGCCTAACGGCGAAGTGCGCCTGCGCGGTAGCTACGTCATCCGCGCCGATGAGGCGATCAAGGATGCCGAGGGCACCATCGTCGAGCTGCGCTGCTCCTACGATCCGGACACCCTGGGCAAGAACCCCGAAGGCCGCAAGGTCAAGGGGGTGATCCACTGGGTGCCGGCCGAGGGCAGTGTGGAATGCGAAGTCCGGTTGTACGACCGTCTGTTCCGCTCGGCAAACCCTGAGAAGACCGAGGAGGGTGGCACTTTCCTCGACAACATCAACCCTGATTCGCTGCAAGTGCTCAGCGGCTGCCGTGCCGAGCCCTCGCTGGCCCAGGCGCAGCCGGAAGATCGCTTCCAGTTCGAACGCGAAGGCTACTTCTGTGCTGACCTCAAGGACAGCCAGCCGGGCCGCCCGGTATTCAACCGCACCGTCACCCTGCGTGACTCCTGGGGCAGCTGAGGAACTACCGTGCTCACGATCTACAACACCCTGACCAAGACCAAGGAGCCGTTCAAGCCGTTGGACGGCAACAACGTGCGCATGTATGTCTGCGGCATGACCGTCTATGACTACTGCCACCTGGGCCATGGTCGCAGCATGGTGGCTTTCGACCTGGCCACCCGCTGGTTGCGCAAGAGCGGCTACAACCTGACGTACGTGCGCAACATCACCGACATCGATGACAAGATCATCAACCGGGCCAACGAGAACGGCGAAACCTTCGATGCACTCACCGCCCGCATGATCGATGCGATGCACGAGGACGAACGCCGCCTCAACATCCTGCCTCCGGACCAGGAACCGCGTGCCACCGATCACATTGCCGGCATGCATGCCATGATCCAGACCTTGATCGACAAAGGTTATGCGTATGCGGCTGGCAACGGCGACGTGTACTACCGCGTCGGCAAGTTTGTGGGTTACGGCAAGCTCTCGCGCAAGAAGATCGAAGACTTGCGTATTGGTGCGCGAATCGAAGTCGGCGAGGCCAAGCAGGATCCGCTGGACTTCGTCCTGTGGAAAGGCGTCAAACCGGGCGAGCCCAGCTGGGAGTCGCCTTGGGGGCCTGGCCGCCCTGGCTGGCACATCGAATGCTCGGTGATGTCCACGTGCTGCCTGGGTGAGAGTTTCGATATCCATGGCGGCGGCAGCGACCTTGAGTTCCCGCATCACGAGAACGAAATTGCCCAGAGCGAAGCTGCCACCGGCAAACCGTACGCCAACGCCTGGATGCACTGCGGCATGATCCGCATCAACGGCGAGAAGATGTCCAAGTCGCTGAATAACTTCTTCACCATTCGCGACGTGCTGGAAAAGTATCACCCCGAAGTGGTGCGCTATCTGCTGGTGGCCAGCCACTACCGCAGCGCGATCAACTATTCAGAGGATAGCCTTCGCGACGCCAAGGGTGCACTGGAGCGGTTCTACCATGCTTTGCGTGGCTTGCCTCGTGTACCGGCCAGCGGCGGGGAGGCCTTTGTCGAGCGTTTCACTGCTGCGATGAACGACGACTTCGGCACGCCTGAAGCCTGCGCCGTGTTGTTCGATCTGGTCCGCGAAATCAACCGCCTGCGCGAGAGCGACGTGTCGGCCGCGGCTGGCTTGGCGGGGCGTTTGCGTGAGCTGGGTGACGTGCTGGGTGTGTTGCAGCTGGAGGCCGATGACTTCCTGCGTGCAGGCGCTGAGGGGAAGGTGGACGCGGCCCAGATCGAGGGTTTGATCCAGGCGCGCTTGCAGGCGCGGGCGGACAAGAACTGGGGAGAGTCCGATCGCATTCGTGACCAGTTGACGGCCATGGGTGTGGTGCTTGAAGACAGCAAGGGTGGGACGACCTGGCGGTTGGCGGACTGATCTGGGGGAGGGCGAGCGGGATTAGGTTGCTTGCAACCCATGTCCAGCCCGCCTGTAACTCGGCGATGGCCAAGCGATTACCGTCGTCCTTGTCCGCGTCCTTACCGCCACGTGCTTTCTGCTTTTGCTTCTAAGCGCGCAATAGCTCAGGCGCCGCAGATCGCGACTTCAGGAGGCCGAGCGCAGGGCTTGCGGAGGGAGGTGACAGGCATGGATGCCTGTCAAGCGCTGGGCTCCAGGATGGGGCCTGCAGCGCGGTCCTCCCGGGAGCAAGCCCGGAGCGAGAGGACCCCGGAGCGCAGCGCAGGGGCCGGGTGATAGGAGCAGGCGGTTTTTGCTCACTTTTTGACAAGACAAAAAGTGAGCCGCCGTAAGGGCGCAAAGGTGACTGTGCGCCACCCGCGCCAATGAATACCAACTTGCCGTATGCGCCCACACTTTGAAGTTTGAAGTTTGAAGTTTCAGGCTTCAAGTTTGATTGCGTTGGCGTGGGTATTGAAAGAGAGCACATTCCATTTGCGATGGCGACGCTTAGTCACCTTTTCGCCATTACGTGAACTGACCCCCGAATGTTGGACACCTATCTCACCGGAGGGTGTTCCATGACGAAATACAACCTGGCGCTCAAACAGGCACTCATCGAAGAGTGCCTTTCTGCTCCTAGCATTCATGAAGTGGCGCTAAAGCATGACCTCAGTCCATCGATGCTACGTCGGTGGGTAAAGGGCTATGAAAAACACGGCGCAGCCGGTTTAAGTGCCAAGTACAGCCGCTACGATGCCCAGTTCAAATTGAAGGTTTTGCAGTGCATTGAGCAAGAAGGATTGTCTGCCCAGCAAGCCTGCATCCAGTTTGATATTCGTGGTCCAAGTAGCATCAGGCAGTGGAAAAGGTTGTATGATCAAGGCGGAGTTGAAGCACTTCATCCGCATCATACCCGAGAGTTGAGCATGCCCCGTAAGCCATCGAAAAAAACCAGCGCAAGTCCTCCTACCGCTTCGGATAGCGACCTGACACCCGAGCAAATGCTCGAAGAGCTGGAATATCTGCGTGCGGAGAATGCTTACCTAAAAAAGCTCGATGCCTTGATCCAAGCGGACCCTCGCACTGCGCAGGCGAGAAAACGAAGGCTGTCCAGGGATTGAGGCACGGGCATCGACTCGCTCTGCTGTTACGTGCCGCCGGGCTTGCACGTAGTACCTTTTATTACCAAAGCAAGGTGTTGTTGACTGACAAGCATGCGGCTTTGAAAGAGAGTATCAACAACGTCTATCACGAGCATAAGGGACGGTATGGCTATCGCCGGATCACTGAGACCCTCAAGCACAACGGTCGGATGATTAATCACAAGAAGGTGCAGCGACTGATGCAGCTTATGGGTCTCCAGTCGCTGGTCAGGGCGAAGAAATATCGCTCGTACCGAGGCTCAGAGGGACTGGTTGCGCCTGATCTGCTCAGGCGAGAATTCAAGGCAGGAGCCCCTAATCAGAAATGGGCAACCGACGTGACAGAGTTCAAAGTGAAGGGGCAGAAGCTGTTTCTTTCGCCGTTGATGGACCTGTATAACGGCGAAATCCTCGCTTATCAGATTAACCGGCGCCCGGAGTTCAAGATGGTCTCGGCAATGCTTGAGCAAGCCTTTGAGCGGCTGAATCCAGGTGATAAACCGATATTGCACTCCGATCAAGGATGGCAGTACAGGCAGCCCACTTACCGGCATATGCTGGCCGAGAAGAACATTGAGCAGAGTATGTCGCGTAAGGGCAACTGCCTAGACAACGCCGCAATGGAAAGCTTTTTCGGCACACTCAAGAGCGAATATTTTTACCTGGAGTCGTTTGAAAATGTCGAGCAGTTGGCTTCAGGACTTGATGATTACATCGCTTACTACAACCAAAAACGCATCAGCCTCAGACTTGATGGCCTGAGTCCGATACAATTTCGGACCCACGCGCTGGCCCCATAGCGCTCACTGTCCAACTTTTGGGGGTCAGTTCAACGGCGAGTCACTTTTTGTCAAACGCGACAAAAAGTAACCAAAAAACGCTGTGCTCCATTCATACGGCCCCTACGCTACGCTTCGGGGTTCCCTCACTCCGGTCTTGCTCCCGGGAGGACCGCGCTGTAGGCCCCATCCTGGGGCCCAGCGCTTGACAGGCATCCATGCCTGTCACCTCCCTCCGCAAGACCTGCGTTCGGCCTCCTGAAGTCGCGAAGATCAAAAGCAAGATCAAAAGCCAAAGCAAGATCAAGATCAAGATCAAGATTAAGATTAAGATCGAGTATGAGTTTTATTGCTGGCTGTTGTTTGCCATTTCGTTTATGTACATATCCGGTGTAGGAGCGGCCTAGTGCCGCGATGGGCCGCGCAGCGGCCCCAGTATTTAAATCACAACAAACAAACTCCAAACTCGGGCCACAGCGCGCCCCATCGCGGCCGGTCCGGCGCTCCGGCCAGGCCGCTCTTACAAGAAATGGTAGGTAGTTTAAAGTTTTTTGAACGCAGCTACACCACTATGAAAGAGACTGATCTATAAGGTGCAACGTGATACCCAATTTCCATTCTCGCCAATAGGTGACCCACCTGAAAGACGTCCCTCCATCAATCCGCTAGCACCCAGATCCAACACAGGACCGCTGCTCCCCCGTATCGATGCTGACCACCACCGACATACCCGGCCGCAGCCGCGCAGCTTCTGGCTGCCCCGCATCCACCGTGATACGCACCGGTATCCGCTGGGCGATCTTGACGAAGTTGCCGGTCGCGTTGTCCGCCTGAAGCAACGCAAACTCCGAACCCGTAGCAGGGGAGATCTGTTCGATGTGCCCGTACAGCTTCAAATGGTTCAAGGCATCCACCGTGAAACTGGCCGGCTGACCGATGCGCACGTCGGCCATCTGCGTTTCTTTCATGTTGGCGATGATCCACAACGTATCGGGCACCAGCGCCATCAGCTGGGCACCTGAGTTGACATAGGCGCCCAGGCGCGTGCCGATCTGCCCCAGCTGCCCGTCCCTGGGCGCAGTGACGCGGGTGTTGTCCAAGTCGATACGGGCCAGGGCCACGGCTGCCTTGGCATTCTCGACCGCAGCCAGCAGCGCCGCGCGGTTGACGATCACCGACTCACGATCCTGCCGAGCGATCTCAAGCGCGGCCTTGGCCTGCGCAAGGCTCGCCGCCGCTGCCGCTTCGCTGGCGCGGGTAACATCCAGTTCGCGTCGTGACACTGACCCATCGCTGACCAGCGCCTGGTTACGCGACAGATCGGCCTTGGCTTTGGTCAACTGCGCGGCGGCGTCATTGATGGCAGCCTGGCGCTGGGCGATGGTCGCTTCGGCGCTCTTGCGCTGCTGGGCATTGTTGGCCAGCGCCGCTTCCTGTTGCTGCTGCTGGGCAATCGCCTGGGCCAGACGCTGGGTGTAGATGCGATCATCGAGCCTGACCAGCAACTGGCCTGCCTTGACGTACTGAAAATCCTGTACGGGCACCTCGACGATATAGCCGCTCAACTGCGGACCTATGATCGTGACCTGCCCGCGCACCATGGCGTTTTCGGTACTTTCGATGGCGCTGCTGAAAGGGGGCAGGCGCCAGGCATAAAGCACCACCAGCACGCCGACCAAGGCAACACAGCCGAATGTGATGGCAGACAGTATGCGCACCTTGCGGGTGCGTCCAGGTGAGGTCGGCTCGCTGGGTGGCGGTGTGCCTTCCGGCGCTTCGGCGATGGCGGTCGTGGTGGTGGTGCGGGATTCTTCGGTCATCGTGTCGGTGCGCCAAGGGATGGGTCGGTCAGGCGGGCCTGACGTTTGCTGTACCAGAGCCAGGTGCCGCGTATGCAGATCCAGATCATGGTGAGAATAGCGATAGCGCCAATGAGCATGAAGACATCGTTGTAGGCCAGCACATTGGCTTCTCGGGTGGCCGCGCTGGCCAGTTGGCGCATGCCCACTTCAGTACGCAGGGCAGGGTCGGCGATCAGGCGCCCGACGCTTGCACCACCACTTTGAACCCGGGCGGTGACCAGCGGTTCCACGCTGCTCAGGTGGTCCATGAGATGGCTTGAGTGAAATTTTTCCCGCCAGATCTGGAACGTGCCCAGCAGCGCTGCGCCAATCAGGCCACCGAGGTTGTTGCAGATGCCGAACAGCACCGAGAAGCTCACCAGGTTCTGCGGATTGGCCCGCACATGGCCGATGCCCAGGGCCATGGAGGGGCCCAGGAAGAACGTACTGCCGAACGCCAATAGAAACTGGCTCAAGTACATCTGCGCAGGGCGGGTCAGGTTGCTCGACCTGCTGTCCATGAAGGCCCCTATCGCCATGGCCAGCAGGGAGATCAGCAACGGTAGGATCAGGTGGTTGGGATTGATGGTCAGGGCGCTGGTCGCCAGCCCGGCGACCGCGCCGAGCAGCATGATCCAGTACAGCGAACGCATCTGTTCGCTGGACATGTTGAGCATCTGCAGAAAGCCGACTGCGCCGGTGGATTGTTCGGAGGTGACCATACGGATGAGGATCACGCACAGCCCCAGGCGGATGATGGCGCCGCTGCCCAGCCACCGCGTCATCAGCAAGGGGTTCTCGCGGTTGTGCTCGATCGCCAGTCCACTGAGGATCAGGACGATCGAGCCTGCCAGCGCCATGCCGATCCATGGCGCATCCAGCCACCAGTCGATGCGACCAAGCGATAAGGCAGCGCAAAGCAGCGCCGTGCCGCTGGCCATCAGGGCGAAGGTAAGAAAATCCAAGGGCTCGAAGGTCTTGAAGCGGTCACCAGGTGGCAGTTTGAGCAGAAGTACGCAGCCCAGGGCTGTCAGCGCCAGCCCCAGTTCGAACAAGTAAAGCCCCCGCCATTCGGCGATCAGTAGCAGGTCTTCTGAAAATATCCGTGCCAGCGGCAAGGCCAGCTGGGAAGCACCAAGGCCCAGGACCATGGCCTTGAGCCGCCACTGCGCAGGAAAGGCCTGGATCATGTAGTACAGGCCGAGCGAGGTCAGCGCGGCGCCCACCATGCCGTGGGCGGCCCGCACGGCAATGGCCGAGTTGAGGTCGTTGACCAGCAGGTGAGCGAAGGTCACCAAGACATAGAGCACCAGGAACACTTCGGTGAAGGCACGCAAGCCAAATTGCTGGCGAAACTTGACCAGCAACAGGTTCATGGACACGTTGGTCATCACATAGGCCGCTGGCAGCCAGGCCATTTCCGCCGTGGTCGCGCCCAGTGCACCTTGCAGAAACACAAGGTTTGCGGTCACCAGCGCGTTGCCAAGCCCGCCGGTGATGGCGACCAGCAAACCGACCAGGCCATAGGCCAGGCGCTTGGCTGGGCTGTGCAGGGGCGTAGACGGCGAACCTGGCAGGGTCGGTTTCTCGTGGGGCAACCACTGGCGGGGTGCGTACTTGTCCATGAACCAGCCTATCTAAGGTGTTGAAAGCGGCCGTTGCTTGGCCGCATGCGCTCGCGTCGATGTCATCCAGCGCTGCTACAAAGCCCGTGCCAGGAAGGGGGCTGTACGGCTGTGCTCAGTCGTGGCTACCTGTTCGGGCGTGCCGCTGGCGACCACCTTGCCGCCGGCATCGCCCGCACCAGGGCCGATGTCGATCACCCAATCGCACTGGGCGACCACGCGCATGTCATGTTCGACCACCACCACGCTGTGGCCGTTGTCCACCAGGCGATTGAGCTGCACCAGCAAGCGGTCGACATCTTGTGGATGCAGGCCGTTGGTGGGCTCATCGAGCACGTACAAGGTGGCGCCGCGCGCCTGGCGTTGCAGCTCGGTGGCCAGCTTGATCCGTTGCGCTTCGCCCCCTGACAACTCCGTTGCCGGCTGGCCCAGGCGCAGATAGCCCAAGCCTATGTCTTGCAGCACCTGAAGCGCACGCCGCGCCGATGGCTGATCCTCAAACACGCTCAACGCCTGTTCCACGGTCAGGTGCAGCACCTCGGCGATATTCATGCCACGCCAGACAACCGCGAGGGTCTCTGGATTGTAGCGGGCCCCGTGGCAGGTCGGGCAAGGAGCGAACACGCTTGGCATGAACAGCAACTCGACACTGACAAACCCTTCGCCTTCGCACGTAGGGCATCGGCCCTTGGCCACGTTGAAGGAGAAACGCCCGGCATCGAAACCCTGGGCCTTGGCCTGTTCGGTACTGGCGAACAATTTGCGTACATGATCGAACAGACCGGTGTAGGTGGCCAAGTTGGAGCGAGGCGTGCGGCCGATTGGTTTCTGGTCTACCTGCACCAGCCGCTTGATGTGCTCAAGGCCTGCGCTGACGCGGCCCGTGCTCACCTGCTCTGGCTCATCTTCCAGGTCCGCCTCCTGAGTATCCTGTGAAGCCTCGACGTGGCCCAGGTGTGCGCCCACCAACTCCAGCAGGGCCTGGCTGACCAGGCTCGATTTGCCGGAGCCCGAGATGCCGGTCACCGCCGTGAAGCAGCCCAGCGGGAACGCTGCGCTGAGGTTGTCGAGGTTGTTACGGGTTATGCCTTCCAGGTGTAGCCATGCCTGGGGCTCGCGTAATGGGCGCGGTGTCTTGTCCTGTACCTGGAACAGATAGCGGGCCGTACACGATTGCTCGACCTGGGCCAGGTCAGCCGGCGGTCCGCTGTAGAGAACCTCACCTCCGTGCTCCCCGGCGGCCGGTCCCACGTCCACCAGCCAGTCCGCACGGCGCATGGTGTCCAGGTCGTGTTCGACCACGTACACCGAATTGCCCGCCTGCTTGAGGCGCTGCAGGGCTTCGAACAAGGCTTCACTGTCGGCGGGGTGCAGGCCGGCGGAGGGCTCGTCCAGCACATAGACCACGCCAAAGAGCTGCGAATTGAGCTGCGTGGCCAGGCGCAGGCGTTGCAGCTCGCCCGATGACAGGGTAGGGGTGCTGCGCTCGAGCGCCAGGTAACCCAGGCCGAGCTCGAGCAGCGTGTCGATGCGCACCAGCAGCTCACTGGCGATGCGTTGCGCGGCCAGGCGTTTTTCAACGGTCAGGTCATCGTCCTGGGTCAGGTACTCGGCTGCCGCCACCTTGCGCAGTACCTCGGCCAGGGCCTGCAGGGGCAGTTGCGACAACGCTGCGATGTCCAAACCTGCAAAGGTGACACTCAATGCCTCGGGCTTGAGACGTTTGCCCTGACACGTGGGGCAAGGACTTGGGCGCATGTAGCGGGACACGCGCTTGCGCATCTGCGCGCTTTGCGAGTGCATGAACGTATTCAGCACATAGCGCCGGGCGCCGGTAAACGTGCCTTGGTAGCTGGGCTCTGCCTTGCGCTTGAGGGCAGCGCGTGCCTGGGCGGGCGTAAGGCCCGCGTAGACCGGCACGGTGGGAGTTTCTTCGGTGTAGAGAATCCAGTCACGCTGCTTCTGGGGCAGATCGCGCCAGGGTACATCCACGTCATAGCCCAGGGTGACCAGAATGTCCCGCAGGTTCTGCCCTTGCCAGGCCATGGGCCAGGCAGCCACTGCCCGTTCCCGGATGCTCAGCGAGGGGTCGGGGACCATGGTCGCCTCGGTGACCTCATAGACCCGGCCGAGCCCATGGCACGCGGGGCAGGCGCCTTGAGGCGTGTTGGCCGAGAAATCCTCGGCATACAGCATCGGCTGGTTGGCAGGGTACTGGCCTGCGCGCGAGTACAGCATGCGGATGGAGCTCGATAGCATGGTGACACTGCCCACCGAAGACCGCGCACTCGGGCTGCCACGCTGTTGCTGCAGCGCCACCGCTGGCGGCAAGCCTTCGATGGCGTCCACGTCGGGCACACCCACTTGATCGATCAGGCGCCGAGCGTAAGGCGCCACCGATTCGAAATAGCGGCGCTGGGCCTCGGCATACAGTGTTGAGAAAGCCAAGGACGACTTGCCGGAACCCGACACGCCGGTAAACACCACCAATGCGTCGCGCGGTACATCGACATCGACATTCTTCAGGTTGTGCTCGCGCGCACCCCGTACACGAATGAAACCGCTGAAGGCAGGTGTGTCGCTTGGCATGTGGCTGTCCTTGCTTGGCAGTTGGGTCGGGAAGACATAGCAGGCAATCGATCACGTGTGTGGCCTGCGGTCGAATGGGGATCGCACGCTGTAGGACGCTTCAAGCGGCCAGGGAGTTCTACCGGGCAGCCTGCGAGCTGAGCGGAGCGTGGCCATCGACCTGGACGCACACCTGTCGGTCGCCCACCGTTTTGCAGGGCCAATGATCATTGATGTAAGCATCCGGGGTGAAACACACCCGGTCATCGTTGACCCAGAACATGTGGCCGCTCGATCCGGATAGACGCAATTGGGCGCACGGCCGATAGTCCTTGATCATGAGCGTTGCCGTGGTCACTGCAATCATCACCGGGGCCGCGATGCATATCGCCATGAGCGTGACCTGGAAGGAGCGGAGCTGGAAACGGTCAAGCCGGGACGCCCGCGGCGGGTCGAACTTGCGGCCGGTAAAAAGGCCGATAATGGCGGCGAGGACCACGATGGGCGTCAACGGAATCACACCGATCATGAAGAACGCCTTGAACGAAGTCTCGACTACCGGGGCGTTGCGGTACAGGCGGCCAAAGACCGGCAGCACATCCATCCAGATGGCATACATCGCCAGGCTGCACACTGCGACCATGCCCAATCCCAGCCCCAGGGCTACGCAGCGAAACAAAAGCGGGCTGCGCAGGTGAAGTTCAGCCCGCTGTTTCATCGATTCCCGCCGGCGCCCTGTCCGTGCCCAATAACGCCCATAGGCGCGCATCTTCGAAGTTATCGATGACCAGGCGCGCACCTGCCTCGATCAAACGTTGTGGCGTCTGGGTGGTGGCAAGGCCGACTGTGAAGATCCCGGCAGCGCTGGCTGCCCGAACGCCCGGCAGCGAGTCTTCAAACGCCAACGCCTGGTCGGCATGGGCCTGCAGCCGCTGCAGGCCGGTCAGGTAGGGAAGCGGGTCGGGTTTGGGCTTGGCCAGTTCATCGGCAATTACCACGTGGTCGAACCTGTCGCTCAACTTCAGGCCTGCGAGCATGTGTTCGGCATTGAGCCGTGGGGCGTTGGTTACCACGCACATGCCTACGCCGTGGGTGCTGGCGTGATCGAGCAGACGAATCAGCCCAGGCAGCGGCTCGAGCTTTGGCGACATTTCACGGAAAAGCGCTTCCTTGCGCTCAGCCAGTGCCTGGCACTGCGAGGCACTGGCGCCTTCGAACAACTCGGCGAACAGTTCGCCATTGGCCCGGCCACTGATTTGGGCATCGAACTGGTCCTGGCTCAATTCGCGGCCATCGTACTCATGCAGTAGCTGGCGAAAAGCCTGTAAATGGAGGGTATCGGTGTCTGTGAGGGTGCCATCGAGGTCGAACAGCAAAGCATTGAACATCAGGATTTCCCAGTCAGGTACGGGGTGGCCAGACGATGATAACCAATGACGACGACGAAGGGGGCTGGTCAGCGTGCTCCGGAAAGAGTACAAATGTGCTCCATGGACACTCTAACCCCTAAGCGCCGCGCCATTTTCGATTTCATTCGCGAGCGCATCACCGAACAAGGCCAACCGCCTAGCCTGGCCGATATCGCCACGCGCTTTGGTTTTGCCTCACGCAGCGTGGCCCGCAAGCACATCACCGCGCTGTGCCAGGCAGGCTACATCGACGTCACCCCCAATCAGGCCCGCAGTATTCGCCTGGCAAGGCCGTTACGCCGGCCTGAAATGCTGGAACTGCCGGTCCTCGGGCAGGTCGCGGCCGGTGCGCCGATCGGGCCAGACCTGGACATCCACGAGCAATTGCTGCTCGACCCCAGCCTGTTTCGCCGCACCCCCGATTACCTGCTCAAGGTGCGTGGGGACTCGATGATAGGTGACGGCATCCTCGACGGCGACCTGGTCGGCATCCGCCAGCAGGGCGATGCGCGGGACGGGCAGATCGTGGTCGCTCGGCTGGACGGCGAGGTGACCATCAAGCGCCTCCAGCGCCTGGGCGAGGGCTATCGGCTGCTGCCGCGCAACCCGGCTTACGCGCCGATTGACGTAGGGCCGGACCAGGATCTCTTCATCGAAGGCATCTTCTGTGGCCTGGTGCGGCGCGACTGATGGGCGCGGTCGTCGATCTGGACAGGCTGCTCGACCAGCGTCGGGTGTGGCGCGGCCGTCAAGCCCAGGCCCGGCCACTGGGCCTGCAACCGACCGGGCATGCCAGCCTGGACGAACGCCTGCCCGAAGGCGGCTGGCCGGCAGCGGCCCTCAGCGAATTGTTGCTCGCCCGCCCTGGCAGCGGCGAACTGCAACTGCTCTGGCCCACGCTGGCGCGCCTGAGCGGCGAGGGCGGACGCGTGGTGTTGGTATCACCTCCCTTCATCCCTTTTGCACCAGCCTGGCAGGCGGCGGGCATCGACCTGCGCTGGCTGTTCCAGGTCGACGCGGGCACCACCGACACCCTGTGGGCCGCCGAGCAGTGCCTGCGTTCGGGCAGTTGTGCCGCTGTGGTGTGCTGGCCAGAACGCGCCGACGACCGCGCCTTGCGCCGCTTGCAGGTCGCGGCGGAAACCGGGCAGGCCCTGGCGTTCGCCTGCCGCGGGCAAGCGGCCCTGCACAATCCGTCGCCTGCGGCATTGCGCCTGGCCATCGACGTACGCCCACCCCAGTGGCGGGTGCTCAAATGCCGTGGCGGCATGCCGCCAGCCCAACCGATCGCGTGTTCAAGGCAGGGATGATGGATCATGTTGTGGGCCTGCATTCTATTTCCGCAGTTGGCGCTGGACAGCCTGCTGCGCGAGCGCGACGACCGTGACGCACCCCTGGTGCTGCTGGGTGGTCCCAGTCAGCGCCGGGTCCTGCAGTCGGTCAACCCAGCGGCCGCCGCCCTGGGGCTTCGCGCCGGTCAAACCCTGACGGCAGCCCGTGCCCTGGCTGACGGCTTCACCTGCCTTGAAGTCGACCCCAGGCGCATCGATGCGTTGCAGCAGTTGCTGGCCGCCTGGGCCTACCGTTTCAGTGCCCAGGTCAGCTTGCACTACCCGCGAACTTTGTTGCTGGAGGTAGGGTCCAGCCTGCAGTTGTTCGGGCCGTGGCCAGTATTGCAGGCGCGCCTGCGCCAGGAACTGTCTGCGCTGGGCCTGCGTCAGCGCATCGTCCTGGCCAGCAACCCGGTGGCTGCGCGCATGCTGGCCAATGCTCACGACGGGTTGGCGTTGGAAGATGCCGCTTCGACCCGTGCAGCGTTGGCCGAAATGCCCATCGACCGGATCGGTCTGCGACCGGAGGATGCCCAGGCCTTTAGCCGCATGGGATTGCGCCAGCTCAATCATGTGCTGGCGCTGCCGCGTGATGCACTGGCCAGGCGCTTTGCTCCCCAGGTGCAGTTGCACCTGGATCAGTTGCTGGGCATGCGCAACCTGGGCCTTGCGTTCTTCGAACCGCCCGATCGTTTCGACGCGCGGTTGGAGCTGAACTTCGATGTGGAGTCGCATCAGGCGCTGTTGTTCCCATTACGTCGCCTGCTGACCGACCTGGCCGCGTTCCTGGCGGGGCGCGACTGTGGTGTCCAGCGTTTCAAGGTGTACATGGAGCACGCGCAGGGCTCTGACACCCAGCTCGACGTTGGATTGTTGGCTGCAGAACGCGACCCGGCCATGTTGCTGGAACTGGCCCGTGGCAGGCTGGAATCGGTGCGCCTGAAGGCGCCGGTGCGTAACCTGCGCCTGGTGGCCGAGGATTTGCCACCGTTCGTACCTCAACACAAGGCGTTGTTCGACCCGCGTGCCCAGCAGGCCCAACCGTGGGAACAACTGCGCGAACGCTTGCGTGCACGCCTGGGTGACCAGGCCGTGACGGGGCTCAGTGCCTTGGCGGACCATCGTCCTGAACAAGCATGGCAGGCCAATGAAATCGGCCAGTGGTCCAGCCTGTGCGTTGCACCCGGAAGCCGTCCTGGCTGGCTGCTGGCAACCCCCACGGTGCTCGAAGAGCAGGCGTACCAGGTTCAGGGGCAGGCCGAGCGCATCGAGTCCGGTTGGTGGGACGGCGGGGACGTGCGCCGTGATTACTATCGCATCGAAACCCGTGAGGGCCTGCGTGGGTGGGCCTACCGCGACCTCGGCCAAGGCGGCCCGCTGTGGCTGCAGGGCTGGTTCTGATGAGCGGCGTTGGCTACGCCGAGTTGCATTGCCTGAGCAACTTCAGTTTCCAGCGCGGGGCTTCAAGCGCCGATGAGTTGTTCCGCCGGGCTCGCGAGCAAGGCTACCAAGCCCTGGCCATTACCGACGAATGCACGTTGGCTGGCATCGTGCGCGCATGGCAAGCGGCGAAAGAGCAGGGTGTACGGCTGATCGTCGGCAGCGAAGTGCAACTGCAGGACGGGCCCAAGCTGGTGCTGCTGGTGCAAGACCTGCAGGGCTACCAGAACCTTTGCGCCTTGATCACCCGTGCGCGGCGTCGGGCGTCCAAGGGGAACTACCAGCTATTTCGCGAGGACCTGCCTGCGCACAGCCCGGGCCTGTTGGCATTATGGGTGCCTGACGATATGGCCGATCAGGCGGTGGGCGAGTGGTTGAGGGAAGTCTTCGAGCACCGCCTATGGCTGGCCGTGCATCTTCACCGCGGTGTCGATGACGACCAGCGCCTGGCGCGTCTGCGCGCATTGGCGACGGCCTTGGGTGTGCAGGCGGTGGCGTGCGGGGACGTTCACATGCATGTGCGCGGTCGGCGCGCCCTGCAAGACTGCATGACGGCCATTGGCCGACGGTGCCAAGTGGCTGAGGCAGGGCGCTTTCTGTACGCCAACGGCGAACGTCATTTGCGTACCCCTGCCCAATTGGCCGAGTTGTATCCTGCCGACTTGCTGGCCCAGACCTTGGTGATAGCCGAGCATTGCCGTTTCGACCTCGCCGAGCTGCGCTACCGCTATCCCGAAGAACTGGTGCCCGCCGGGCATACCCCTGCCAGTTGGTTGCGTCAGCTGTGCGAACAAGGGTTGCCGCTGCGCTGGCCCCAGGGCCCGAGCACCCAAGTCCGCCAAGCCCTCGATCGAGAGCTGGCCTTGATCAGCGAGCTGGGCTACGAGAGTTATTTCCTCACCGTCCACGACATCGTGGCCTTTGCCCGTGAGCAGCACATCCTGTGCCAGGGGCGCGGCTCTGCAGCCAACTCGGTGGTGTGCTTCGTGCTGGGGATCACCGAGCTGGACCCCATGAAGCATCGCTTGCTGTTCGAGCGCTTTTTGTCACGCGAGCGCAACGAGCCGCCGGATATCGATGTGGACTTCGAGCACGATCGGCGCGAGGAAGTCATCCAGTATGTATTCAGGCGCTATGGTCGACACCGCGCGGCGTTGACAGCGGTGGTCAATACCTACCACGCCAGTGGGGCGGTACGCGATGTAGCTCGCGCATTGGGGCTGCCAGCCGACCAGGTGGACGCCCTGGCCAAGTGCTGCGGCCGCTGGAGCGACCGCATCCCCGATGAGCAGCGTCTGAACGAGGCGGGGTTCGATGCAGGCAGCCCGGTGGTGCGGCGCATCCTGGTGCTGGCCGGTGAGCTGATCGGTTTTCCCCGGCACTTGTCGCAACACCCAGGTGGCTTCGTCATCTCGCAACAACCCCTCGATCAGCTGGTGCCCGTGGAAAACGCGGCCATGGCCGAGCGTACCGTGATCCAGTGGGACAAGGATGACCTGGACATGGTCGGCCTGCTCAAGGTCGATGTGCTGGCACTGGGCATGCTCAGTGCACTGCGTCGCTGCTTTGCGCTGGTACAGCAGCACCGTGGGCGACACTTGACCCTGGCCACCGTCCCTGCCGAAGACCCGGCCACGTACGCCATGATCAGCCGCGCCGAGACCATGGGCGTGTTCCAGATCGAATCCAGGGCGCAAATGGCCATGTTGCCGCGCCTGCAGCCCAGGACCTTCTACGACCTGGTCATCGAGGTCGCCATCGTGCGTCCCGGTCCCATCCAGGGCGACATGGTCCATCCCTACTTGCGCAGGCGCCTGAAGCAGGAACCGGTGACGTACCCATCGCCCAAGCTCAAGGCGGTGTTCGAGCGCACCCTTGGCGTGCCGCTGTTCCAGGAGCAGGTGATGGAGTTGGCCATGGTCGCGGCGGACTACAGCCCCGGTGAGGCCGACCAACTGCGCCGCAGCATGGCCGCGTGGAAACGCCACGGCGGGCTGGAGCCGCACCGCGAGCGGTTGCTCGACGGCATGCAGCGCAATGGTTACGAACTGGCGTTCGCCGAACGCATCTTCGAACAGATCAAAGGCTTTGGCAGCTACGGATTCCCCGAATCCCACGCCGCCAGTTTTGCACTGCTGTGTTATGCCAGCAGTTGGTTGAAGTGCCACGAGCCGGCCATCTTCACCTGCGCGCTGGTCAACAGCTGGCCGATGGGGTTCTACAGCCCCGACCAACTGCTCCAGGAGGCTCGCCGCCAGGGCATTGAGGTGAGGCCGGTGGACGTGTGTCACAGCCAGTGGGACTGCACGCTCGAGCCAGGGCCTGGGGGTGAACTGGCAATCCGCATGGGCTTGCGCTTGGTCCGCGGCCTGGCCGAAGCCGATGTGCGCCGGCTCGAACAGGCAAGGGCCATGCAGCCTTGGCGAGACGTCGAGGACCTGTGCCTGCGCTCGGCCCTAGATGAGCGCGCCCGGGCTCGTCTGGCGGATGCAGGCGCCCTGGTCGCGCTGGCCAGGCACCGGCACCAGGCACGCTGGGAAGTGGCGGCGGTACAGGCGCAGCTGCCTTTGTTCGCCGACGTGCAGGCGGCCCCCGAGCAGCCGGTCGAGCTGCCGGCGCCTACCGTCGGCGAGGATTTGGTAGCCGACTATCACGCCATGGGCACGACCTTGGGGCCGCATCCATTGACCTTGCTGCGGTCCCGTCTGCGGGCACTGGGTTGTCGCAGTTCCGGCGAGCTGCAAGGTGTCGAACACGGCGACGCCATCGCCATGGCCGGGCTGGTGGTGGGCAGGCAGCGGCCACAGACCGCCAGTGGTGTGACCTTCGTCACGCTCGAGGATGAGTTCGGCATGGTCAACGTGGTGGTGTGGCGGGACCTGGCCGAACGGCAGCGGCGTGCGCTGGTCGGCGCCCGGCTGATGAAGGTCAGTGGCCGCCTGGAACAGGAAAATGGCGTGCGCCACCTGGTGGCCCGACGCCTGGAGGATGTCAGCGTGCTGCTGCAGGGGCTGGACGTACGCAGCCGGGATTTCCACTGACCCCCTGCAGCACAGCCTCGCTTACACCATCGCCAGGCGCTGCTTGCGGGTAGGCGCCTCGAATGCCTGGTCGATGGCGTTCAGGTCATCGGCGGTCAAGTTCAAACGCGTTGCCTCGGCATTGAGCCTGACATGCTCGGGCGTCACGGCTTTGGGAATGGCGATGACGCCGTTGTGGCGCGTGACCCAGGCCAGGCAGACCTGGGCCGGAGTAGCACCATGGTCGTTGGCGATTTGCTTGAGCACTGGGTGTTGCAGTAAACGCCCTGCCTGGGCCAGGGGGCAATAGGCCATGATGGGCAATCCATGCTGCACCGACCAGGGCAGCAGGTCGAATTCGATCCCTCGTTGCGCAGGGTTGTAGAGCACCTGGTTGGTGGCACAATCGGCGTTGTCCAATTCGCGAAGGTCATCCACGTCGAAGTTGGACACGCCCCAGTGCTTGATCTTGCCAGCCTCGCGCAGCCGCTCGAAAGCGTCCACGGTTTCGTGCAACGGGTACTGGCCGCGCCAGTGCAGCAGGTACAGATCGATGCAGTCGGTACCCAGGCGCTTGAGGCTGCGCTCGCAGGCGGCCTGCGTGCCGTGCTGGCTAGCGTTGTGCGGGTACACCTTGCTCACCAGAAATACCTCGTCCCGACGCCCGGCGATGGCCTGGCCCACCACTTGTTCCGCGCCACCTTCGGCATACATCTCGGCGGTGTCGATCAGGCGCATGCCCAGGTCGATGCCTTGTTGCAAGGCGGCGACTTCGGCCGCCCGACGGCTCGGGTCTTCGCCCATGTACCACGTACCCTGGCCGATGCTCGGCACGTTGGCGCCTGCCAATTTCACGTCACGCATGTTACCTCCGGTGGGTGGGTATTGTTCAGTAGAACATCCAGCAGCGCCTGGGCTGCCGTGGACAATGTGTGCTCGCGCAGGGCTATCACGCCAATGCGCCGTTCGACGGCAGGCTCGACCAGGGGGATACAGCGGGCCCCCAGCTCCTGCATCTGGGTAATGCAAAGCGCCGGTACCGCGCTGACGCCTAGACCGCTCGCGACCATGCGGCCAACGGTTGCAAGCTGATGGCTTTCGAAAGCCACAGCCAGTTTGCCGTGCTGCACCGCCACGTTCTGCTCAAGCAACAGGCGCACGGCAGAAGGACGCTGCAGCGCCACGAAATCCTCGGCAAGAAGCTGCGCCCAACTGATTTGCGCAAGCCGGGCCAAGGGCGAGTCAGCCGGCACGACTGCAACGAACCGGTCGAGGTACAGCGGGTGAAAGTGCAAGCCCTCGACATTGTCTGGCTCAAAGCCGATGCCCAGTTCGACGCGCCGATGCCTGACCAGTTCCTGCACCTGTTCGTTGATCACGTCGTGCACGGTCACGTTGACCTTGGGGTAGCACTGACGGAAAAGCTTGAGGGCCCCTGGTAACAGGTTGCCGGCAAAGGAGGGCATTGCCGCGATGGCCACCCGGCCCAGTTGCAGGGTGAAGCGCTGGCGCAGCATTTCCTCGGTGTCGTCCCAGTCAGCCAGCAGGCGACGGGCCAGCGGCAGCAGTACCTCGCCTTCTGCCGTCAGGCTGACGCTACGTGTGGTCCGGCTGAGCAGGGCGCCGCCCAGGTTCTCCTCCAGCGCCTTGATGGTCAGACTCAGTGCGGGCTGTGAGATGTGCAGGTGCTCGCCGGCCTGGGCAAAGCTCTGGAACTTGGCCACGGCGACGAAGGCGCGCAGTTGCTTCACATTCATGGGAATCGCCTATGCTTTGATTTGAAGTGCTTATCAATCGATCATAAAAACAAAATTAACAAATCAGTGAACAGGGGAGAAGATACCCCCACACGCTTACCGACGCCCCGTCGGCTCAACAACTACAAAAGGCGAACCAGCATGGCCGGATTGGACAAACGCGTAGCTACGTACGAACAGGCCCTGGAAGGGCTGACCGACGGCATGACGGTACTGGCCGGGGGGTTCGGCCTGTGCGGCATACCTGAAAACCTGATCGCCGAGATCAAGCGTCGCGGCGTCAAGGGCCTGACCGTGGTCTCCAACAACTGCGGCGTTGATGGCTTCGGCCTTGGCGTGCTGCTCGAAGACCACCAGATTCGCAAGATGGTCGCTTCCTACGTGGGGGAAAACGCCGAATTCGAGCGCCAGCTGCTTAGCGGGGAGCTTGAGGTCGAGCTCACGCCCCAGGGCACCCTGGCCGAAAAAATGCGCGCTGGCGGAGCGGGCATTCCTGCATTCTTCACTGCCACCGGTTATGGCACCCCGGTCGCCGAGGGTAAGGAAGTGCGGGAATTCAATGGTCGCAAGTACATCCTCGAAGAAGCCATCACCGGGGACTTTGCCATCGTCAAAGGCTGGAAGG
Source organism: Pseudomonas parafulva (assembly GCF_002021815.1). Lineage (NCBI taxonomy): Bacteria > Pseudomonadati > Pseudomonadota > Gammaproteobacteria > Pseudomonadales > Pseudomonadaceae > Pseudomonas > Pseudomonas parafulva. The sequence continues at coordinate 2,531,572 of NZ_CP019952.1, read as the reverse complement.
CTGACCATTACGGCAACGTGATCTATCGCAACACCGCCCAGAACTTCAACCCTCTGGCCGCTACAGCCGGCAAGATCACCGTGGTCGAAGTCGAGGAAATCGTTGAGCCTGGCGTGCTGCTGCCCAGTGAAATCCATACCCCAGGCATCTTCGTGGACCGCGTCATCGTCGGCACCTTCGAGAAGCGCATCGAAAAACGCACCGTCAAGGCCTGAGCGCCCCTACAGAACAACAAAGAGATCCTGACCATGGCACTGACCCGCGAACAGATGGCCCAACGCGTTGCACGTGAACTCAAGGACGGTTACTACGTCAACTTGGGTATCGGTATTCCCACCTTGGTCGCCAATTATGTGCCGGCCGACATGGACGTGATGCTCCAGTCGGAAAACGGCCTGTTGGGCATGGGGGAATTCCCCACCGAAGCGACCCTTGATGCTGACATGATCAACGCGGGCAAACAGACTGTCACCGCCCGCATTGGTGCATCGATCTTCGACTCGGCGCAGTCGTTCGCCATGATCCGCGGCGGTCACGTCGACCTGACCGTGCTCGGTGCCTTCGAAGTGGACGTGCAGGGCAACATCGCTTCCTGGATGATCCCGGGCAAGCTGGTCAAGGGCATGGGGGGCGCCATGGACCTTGTGGCCGGTGCGGAAAACATCATCGTCACCATGACCCACGCCTCCAAGGACGGAGAGTCCAAGCTGCTGCCCCAGTGCAGCCTGCCGTTGACCGGCGCGGGCTGCATCCGCAAGGTGCTCACCGACCTGGCTTACCTTGAGATTGAGGACGGTGCATTCATCCTGCGCGAAACCGCGCCCGGTGTGAGCGTCGAAGAAATCGTCGCCAAGACGGCCGGCAAGCTCATCGTGGCCGATGATGTGAAGGAAATGACCTTCTAACCCCACATGCAATCTCACCCTGCTGCGACGAACCCGCTCGTCCAGGTTGCCGCCTTCACCACGGTACCTGGCGGGCGGGTTGGTTGGCGCAGGGTTCGCGCGTTTATGCGCGGCCTTTCATCTACCTATAAAACCAATAAAAGGACGCTTCCGTGGCCGCTGAACTACAAGACAGCCGCTCTGCACGCTTTGCCCTGCGCTGTTCCAACTGGGCCGAGCGCTGGTTCCCCGACTCCTGGGTATTCGCCGCCTTGGCAGTGCTGCTGGTGTGCCTGGGCGCGTTGGCCATGGGCGCCAAGCCCCTGGACACCGCCAAGGCCTTCGGGGATGGATTCTGGAGCCTGATTCCGTTCACCATGCAAATGGCATTCGTGGTCATCGGCGGCTATGTGGTCGCCAGTTCGCCGCCTGCCGCGCGGTTGATCGATCGTTTGGCCCGCATTCCGCGCAACGGTCGCTCGGCCGTTGCGTGGGTAGCCCTGATCTCGATGCTGGCGTCACTGCTCAACTGGGGCTTGTCCCTGGTCTTCGGTGGTCTGCTGGTGCGCGCGTTGGCGCGTCGTACCGACCTCAAGATGGACTACAGGGCTGCCGGTGCGGCGGCCTACCTGGGATTGGGTGCCGTTTGGGCGCTGGGGCTGTCCTCTTCGGCGGCTCAGTTGCAGGCCAATCCGGCCAGCCTTCCGCCCTCGATCCTGTCGATCACCGGCGTCATTCCATTCACCGAAACCATCTTCCTGTGGCAGTCTGGCGTGATGTTGGCGGCATTGGTCGTGGTATCGCTGGTCATCGCCTATGCCACGGCGCCGGGTCCCAACAGCGCGCGCAGCGCCGAGGCCTGTGGCGTGGACCCAAGCTTCAGCGCCCCGCCGGCACCGGCGCGTACACGCCCCGGCGAGTGGCTGGAGCACAGCCCAGTGCTGATTTTGTTGCTCGTTGCACTCGCCGCAGGCTGGCTGTATCAGGAGTTCGCGAGTAAACCCGCCATTACGGCCATCTCCGGCCTGAACACCTACAACCTGCTGTTCATCATGCTCGGCGCACTGCTGCACTGGCGGCCGCGCAGCTTCCTCGACGCGGTGGCCCGTGCCGTGCCCACCACCACCGGCGTGCTTATCCAGTTCCCGTTGTACGGCTCCATTGCCGCGATCCTCACCCAGGTCAAAGGGGTCGACGAACAGACGCTTGCCCATCACATCTCGCTGTTCTTCACCCAAATTGCCACCCACGATACCTATGCCCTGTTGATGGGTGTTTATTCGGCAGTACTGGGCTTCTTCATCCCGTCAGGCGGCGGCAAGTGGATCATCGAGGCGCCCTACGTGATGCTGGTGGCCAACGACCTGCAGTACCACCTCGGCTGGGCCGTGCAGATCTACAACGCAGCCGAAGCGTTGCCCAACCTGATCAACCCGTTCTACATGTTGCCGTTGCTAGGGGTGCTTGGCCTGAAGGCGCGCGACCTGATCGGGTTTTCCTTCGTGCAGCTGCTCGTGCACGTCCCCTTGGTGCTGTTCCTGCTGTGGGCCTTGGGCACCACGCTGCAATACACGCCACCGGTCATGCCGTAGCGGCTGCTGATGACCACAGCACTGCGTCTTGCTTTAGGGTGAGGTGCAGGGCTGTGGTCAAGGTGCTTTCTCTAAGCCGCCCCTTGGCGCGCGAATAGCAACAGGCTCCCACCCCCTTGAATTCACCAAGCCACATTCCCACCACCTGCACAACTCAAGCGACGTTTTTTTGACTTGTTTGGACTAAGCCCATTGAGATTTATTATGGTGTCGGTTCATTGACGTAATGTCAGAGTGCCCATAAGCTCAAGTCAATACCGCAACACACCCCGCATCATCGCGCCACTTACTCATTGATTATCCTGGTTAAAAGGACGGCGTATGCGCACGACTCTGATTGTGAAATCGTTCTTTTTGTTGGTGCTGCTAAGCGGTGCCGCCCGCGCGGCTGATTCGTATATCAACCAGAGCAGTATCATTCCTGTTGCAACCGCGGGTTGGTTCTTCGCATTTGCAGTCGTGGGTTTTGTCGCCGTGGCCAATCGAAGAAAGATTTGAAAGACCGCTGTTATAGTCACTCAGGTAAGACCGCTTGAGTTGGCTTGTGAATTCGTCAAGCGTTGCTATATTGCCATTACCCTCTCGAAGTCTGGTCAACAGGGTTCGACGTGCCGCCTAGCGGCCGGCAGAGCGTGGCGCTTGCGGTGGTAACTGCGAAGTGGAGCGAGAGTTGGTGTGTTGTTCTCTTCAGTGCTCTAGTCGGGCCATTTGGCCGGAGGGACCCTCATGGTGCGTTCATTGTTCGCCGTCGTTGGCCTTGTTGCAATGTGGTCGGGTCAGTGCGCTGCCGCGCCCTCGGAATCGGCCTATCGCCTCAATCCCGGCGATGTGGTGATGGTTTCGGTCTGGCAGGAGGACAGCCTCAAGCAGGAGGCAACCGTGCTCCCCGATGGCAGCATCACGTTCCCACTGGCGGGCCGCATAGATGTTGCAGGGCTGGATGTGGCCTCGGTTGAAAAACAAGTGGCCAGCAAACTTGAAAAGTTCCTGCCCGACCCGAACGTCAGCGTGGTGGTCAAGAGTAACGCGGGCAACTTGGTGTATGTCCAAGGCAAGGTCATAAAGCCCGGCCCTGTGCAAATGTCAGGCCCCACGGCCGTGCTGCAGGCGTTGAGCATGTCGGGTGGGTTGGACAAGTTTGCCGATGAAAGCGAAATAATGGTCGTGCGTGGCACCGGCACGTCCCAACGAATCTTGCCCGTGCGATACAAGGACCTGGTGACGGGCCGCGACATGTCTACAAATTTCCAACTTCAGGCCGGTGACACACTGGTCGTTCCTTGATCATGCCTTTTAATAAGTAGACTTGATGCCTCTTCCAAGAACAACACGCATTGCCGCGGCAATTGTGGTCTTGCCGCTTGCGCACTCAACCCAGGCCGCTACCTGGCAGTCGACGATGGTGGTACCGACTTCGGTCGAACACGACAGCAACCCGCTGTTGCTATCGTCGGGCGAGAAAGGGGTGACACGTACCCTGATCGCACCTGACTACACCCTGATCGGCAGTTTCGGCCCAGATGAACTCCGGTTGGGTCTGGGCCTGGACATTCTGCGCTCATCCGACACCAACGTCGTCGATGACCGCGAAGACCCGGACATCAGCTTGGGCTGGCAACGCACCACCGAACGGGGGCAGTTCGGGCTCCTAGCACGCTACAACGAAACCTCGACGCTGTCGGGGACCGTACTCGATACGGGCGTAGTCACCACCGATGGCACGCAGAAGCTGTACACCTTGACGGGTAACTGGCGCCAGGCGATCACCGAACGCAGTACCCTGAGCAACGAAACGACCTATAACCGCGCCCGTTACGATATCAACAGCCTCACTGGCTACGACGAGCTGGCCAATACCCTGACCTGGACTTATGCCTGGAGCGAGCGCGCCGACGTTTATACCCGCTTCGGTGCTCGGCGTTATGAACCCGATGACGACCTGACCGCCACGGCCTCCAACAGCTACAGCCCGGCGGTGGGCATCAAGTACCAGTTCTCCGAGTCACTGAGCGCCGATGCACACCTGGGCGTCAACAAGGTGTCGGGCAGCCAAGGGGGCCGGCGCGGGGAGGGCGGCGTGGCGCTGCTGTACACCGGGGCACGCAGCGATGCCAGCCTGACGGTCGAGCGCAGCACCGTGGCCAGTGCCCAAGGCGGCTTCGCCCAGCTCGATCAGGTGCGTGGGGTCTGGAGCTATGCCCTCGACCCGTTGACCCGGGTAGGCGCCGACGCCGCCTGGCAGGACAGTAAGGGCCAGATACCCAATACCTTGCAGATCTACAGCCTCTGGGCCAGCCGCCAATTGTCCCCCTATTGGGACGTGCGCCTGGCGCTGACCTACAAGGAGCGCAAGCAGGACCTTGACGGCGATGCGACCGCCACGATCGTTGGCTTGACCCTGACATACCGCTATCCCGACATCTGAACCGCTTGCAGGTGGCCCCATGAAGTCCGATTACGAGCTCTCCCTCAGAGATTACATCGCCATTATCAAGGACCGGGCCGTGGTGTTGGGGGGCAGCGCAGCCGTCATCCTGGCCGCCACCGTCGCCGTGGCGTTGATGGTGCCACCGATCTACCAGTCCACCGGCACGATCCTGGTGGAGTCCCAGCAGATCTCACCCGAACTGGTGTCAACCAACACCACCAGCTTTGCCGACGAGCGCATCGAGGTTATTCGCCAGCGGGTGATGACGCGGGAAAACCTACTGCGCATCATCGACAAGTACGGACTGTTTGCTGACAAGCGCTTGAGCGAAAGCGACAAGATCGACCAGATGCGCAACGCCATCGCGGTCCAGACGTTGACCACGTTCGTGCGTGGACGCGGCGAGGCGACGGTGGCCTTCAACGTGTCCTTCGAACATCGTCAACCAGAGCTGACCAAAGAAGTCGCCGATGAACTGGTGACACTGTTTCTCAATGAGAACCTCAAGCAGCGCACGGAGCGGGCCAACGAGACCACCGAGTTTCTGACCCAGGAGGCGAACAAGCTGGGGGCAGAGCTGGCCAGCCTGGAGAACCAGTTGGCCGACTTCAAGCAGGCCCATGCCAACGCGTTGCCTGAGCATCAGACGCTGCGCATGAACATGCTTTCGCGGGCAGAGCTCGAGTTCCGCGAGGTAGACCGCGACTACAAGGCGGCCCAGGAGGAACTGCGCTACCTGGAGCTTGAGCTGTCCGCCGCCAATGCCGGCCTTGGTACCAAAACCGGGGAGGGCGCGCGTCCAGCCGGCGCGGATCAGCCTCAGGACCTGGCCAGCCTGAAGGCCGAATACGCCCGCTTGTTGACCCGCTACAAGGAAGCGCACCCCGACGTGGCCGCGGTCAAACGCAAGATTCAAGCGCTGGAGGCCAGTGGCCAGACCGGTAGCGTGGCCTCGACGGTGAGCCTGGATGCGGCACGCGTAAGGGCCAAGATGAGCGCCGCACAGGTGCGTATTGCCTCGTTGGCCGAGCAGAAGCGCGAATTGACCCGCAAGATGGAAGGGTACGAAGCCGAGATTCTCGAAGCGCCGCAGGTTGAGCGCGACCTGGTGACGCTGATGCGCGACCATGACAACGCGCGCAAGAAATACGAGGAGATCCGGGCCAAGGAAATGGGCGCCAAGATCACCGAGAGCCTCGAGCAGGAAAACAAGGCCGAGCGTTTCGTACTGCTCGAACCGCCCTTGATGCCCGAAAAGCCTATCAAGCCCAACCGCAAGAAAATCGCGGCACTGGGGCTGGTGCTGGCGCCGGCAGGTGGTGGGGCGCTGGTCATGTTGCTGGAGATGCTCAACCAGCGGGTGCGGGGCGTGGGCGCCCTTGAGAACCTGCTGGGCAGGCGCGTACTGGTGGCGCTGCCTTACATCGACACCCGCGCCGACGTGGCCAGGCGCAAGCGCTGGCGCAACGGCCTGATTCTGGCAGCGTTGTGTCTGGTGGCTATCCTGGTAGGGCTGGTACACCTCTTCTACATGCCGCTGGATGTGCTGTTGCTCAAGCTCACTTCCAGGTTTGCATAGGAAAGCAGTGATGGACAGGAATACACCGGCTTATGGCAATACCCTTCACCCGGTCACTCCAGGTACGCCCCAGGCCGTGACCCCGGCACCGGGCACCGCGCTTGCCGAAGTCCCGGGGCAGTTCGACTACGTCAATACCAAGGTGGTGGCGCTCAAGGCCGACCACTTGGAACGTCATCGCATCGTTGCCTACAACAAGAACTCCAGCATGAACGGGCCCATTGACCTGCTGCGTACCCAGGTGCTCAGGACCATGGAGGAAAATGGCTGGCGTACCCTGGCCATTACGTCCCCCACCCCCGAAGCGGGCAAGACAGTACTGGCTATCAACCTGGCCATGAGCATTGCCCATTACACCACCCGCACGGCCTTGCTGGTGGATTTCGACCTGCGGCGCCCCCGCGTCGGCAGAAGCCTGGGGCTACCCATGGACTGCTCGTTGAACGAGTTTCTCGATGACCAGGCGCCATTGCAGGATTGCCTGGTGAACCCGACATTGCCTCGCTTCGTCGTACTGCCGACGCGGGTGCCGGTCCCCATGTCGACTGAAGTATTGTGCTCACCCAAGGTCACCCACCTGGTCAGCGACCTGCGCAATCGCTATGCCTCGCGTATCTGCATCTTCGACTTGCCACCGCTGCTGAGCTCCGACGATGCGATCACCGTGCTGCCCACGTTCGACTGCGTGCTGTTGGTGGTGGCCAACGGCATGAACACCAAAAAAGAGATCGAGGACTGCCTGCACCATCTGGGCACGGCGAACCTGATTGGCACCGTCCTGAACAAGGCCGACGAAAAACCGCAGCCCTACTACTGAGCGCGTGCAGGGGCGCCACCACGCAGGCCCCGGCAGACGCTCAACGCCACGACATCGCAGGCCACGGGTACTGCCGCTCCCATTGCCAGGCGTGGGCCACGATCACTTCCAGCTCCGCGTGCACAGGCCGCCAACCCAGCACCTGCATGGCCTTGCTGGCATCGGCCACCAGTCGAGGCGGGTCGCCTGCGCGGCGCGGTGCATCCAGCACGGTGATGGGGCGGCCCGTCACGGTCCTGGCCGCATCAATGACCTCCTGCACCGAGAACCCTTGGCCATTGCCCAGGTTGAACACTGCACGCTCACCGCCTTCGAGCAGGTAGTCCACGGCCAGTGCATGGGCGCAGGCCAGATCAGTCACATGGACGTAATCGCGGATGCACGTGCCGTCCGGGGTGGGGTAGTCCCGGCCGAACACCGTGACTGCCTCGCGCCGGCCCGAGGCGGCCTGGAGGATTAGCGGGATCAGGTGTGTCTCCGGCTCATGGCGCTCGCCGAGCAACCCGGCCGGGTCGGCGCCTGCGGCATTGAAATAGCGCAGGCACACCGACTTGAGCCCATAGGCCCGATCGAAGTCCTCAAGAATCTGTTCCACCATCCACTTGCTCAGCCCATACGGGTTGATCGGCGACTTGGGATGGGCCTCGTCGATGGGCACGTACTGCGGATCCCCATACACAGCCGCCGTGGAGGAGAAAATCAGGCACTTGATACCTGCGTTGACCATCGCCTGCAGCAGCGACAGGGTAGCGGCGACGTTGTTCTGGTAATACTTGCCCGGTGCGCTGACCGATTCGCCGACCTGGATGAATGAGGCAAAATGAAACACCGCGTCGAACGTGCACATGCCGAACAGCACGTTTAGCGCAGCTTCATCGGCGATATCCAATCGGGCCCACTGAACGCCCGGCCCTGGCGATACCAGGTCTGCTACAACCACTGAATGCCCGGCAGCCAACAGATAGCCGACCATGTGCGAGCCAATGTAGCCCGAGCCCCCCACCACCAGGTACCTCATCCACACCTCCACGAAGCCGCTGTCGACAGACACCGTGAACCGTCCCTGGAACATGCAGGCGGGATGCTCGGCTAACAGGTGCCCTGAGCGTAGATGGCCATCTGCCCTATTTCAAGAACAGCCAATTGGACATGTAGGTGCCGTCCAGGATGATGTGATAACGCCCATCTCGGTAGCTGGCGGGCAGTGGTTTGAGCTGCGCCTGGGCATCGCGGGCGAACAGTTTCAACCCAGCAGGCGCCTTGATGCTCAGCTCGGCCTTGAGCGGCTCGACATGAAAGCGCGTGTTTTGCTCAGGCTGGGGCACCGCTCGTGTGCCCAGGGACACCAGCATGCTGCGCGACTGGCCTAGCACGACCCCGTCAAGGCTTTGCACGGCGACACTGGCGTAGGGCGTGCTTGCCTGCACCTGGACATCAGCCAACGTGATCGTGCGCCCGCCCAGCCAGCCCGTCACCGCTTGGGTGAGCGGCGTGTCGATGGTGTAGAGGCCCGACTGCCAGTTGCGCTTGAGCTCGCCGGTATCGCTCACCGACTCAGTCGCGTCTGCCGGCAGCAACGCCTGGGCAGGATCGTGCAACACGGTAGCTCCGTCAGCGATGGCAGCAGGTTTGAGCCATTGCAACTCGGGCGTGGCAGGCAAGGCGATCTGCAGCTGGCCCAGACCTACCGCCGTGCGCAGCAGCGCCGAAGTACGCGGGGTGATCTCCTGATTGAACAAGGTATCGGGGCTGGGCGCGAATACGTAGTGGGTACTGGCGGGTTGAACGTCCCCGCGCCGATACATCAGCGCCGCAGCCGGCAGGGTGGCAAGCAATGCCGGATCATTGTAGGCATGCCAGTTGTCTGCCGTGCGCCAGCCGGGGTTGAACGCCTGTTGACTGTAGGCGTACTGCAGCATGGCGTCCCAACCCTGGTGGCTGGCGGTGCCGGCGATATACAGCGGCAGGGAGTGCCGGTCAGGCAACGGGAATGGCTCGGCGTTCCATTCACTGACCGTCAACGGCTTGCCCACGACCTGGGCGGCGGCCAGCCAGTCGATCAAACCATCACTGGTCAGCGGGTTCTTCTCCAGCTGGCCGCTGGCACCGTAGCTGTGGGCATCGATGACATCACCCACCGTGAGGGCGGGCAGGGCACTCAGCCCATTGCCTCCCCAGGTGCTGGTGGTGGCGATCGGCACTCTTACCCCCAAGGCGCGCAGGTGCGCGATCATGTCGGCATTGAAGCGCTGCTCGAGGTCGTTGAGAAACAGCTTGGAGGGGCCAGGCTGCCAGGCCCGCCAGGTCAGGTCCGCAGGCAGGTCGTGCTGGCTGGCGAACGCCTTGGCAGCGGCCATGTAACGCTGACTGTGGCGGGGCACGTCCTTGTCCGGGAGCAGGGCGTTGCCGTAGTGCTGGGTGATGTCGTTCTCGTTGGTGAGCAGGATAGCCGCGATGGCGGGGTCATCTTTGTAAGCCAGCCCTGTCAGGGGATTTACATGGCCTAGGTACTGAGTGGCAAAGCGTTTCATCGCCTGCTGGATGCTGGCGTTGACGTAGGCGTAGCCCTTCAGGTCGACCCGCGCTTCGCCCTTGGCCAGTTCGCCAAAGTCATCGATACCGTCCTGGGTGGTCAGGGCGCGTTGCACGTGCAGGTCCAGCCAGATGTAGATGCCCTCGTCCTTCAGCGCCTTGATCCAGAGGTCAAGCTTGCGCATGGACTCGGCGTCCACCTGTTGGGTGTTGCGTACCAGCGTACCGTCACCAAACACATTGGGGCTCACCCAGGGCGAGTCGTGATGGTGCAGCCGTACAAGGTTGAAGCCCAGCGCCGACAGGCGTTTGGCCTGCTGGACAATCTCCTCGTCAGGGCTCTTGAACAGGGCGTAGGCCGACAGGTTGGTGCCCCAGAACCGCACGGGCGTGCTGTCCTCGAACACCAGTTGTTCACCGGACGCCTTGACGAAGCCGTGTTTGCCGGCGGGTTTTTGCTGCGCATTGAGAAACGACAGGTCCACCGGTGATGTGCGCCAGTCCAACTGGTCCAGTGGCCAGGTCTTTGGGTCCACCAGGCCGAAGCGCTCGGTTGGCGTGGGCGCCAGTGCGATGTCCCCCGTAACGTTCAGCGTGGCCTTGAGCTGTTGCTTGCCGGGGGCGATGTCGTCTTTGTAGAAGAAGGCGCGCAGCTCCGAGGGGTTGCCGCGCTCGAAGTAGACCTTGGCCAAGGGTGGGTCGAAACGCATCTCTACACGCCGGCCCTGCTCGGCACCGCCCCAGGACCACCCGCGGTTACCGGCCAGCAGTTGCGGGGCACCCATGGGCCCTGCGATCTGCGCCGGGTCGAACTGGAACACCATGCCCCCGCCTATCACATCGCGCTGGCGGCTATGGGCATCAAGGTCGAAGTCCCACGCCAGGGTTTGCGGTTGCACCTGGGTGATTGCCGCCTTGAGCTCGAAATCCAGATCCTTGTTCTGCCCCTGCAAGGTGTAGCGCGCCGGGGCATCGACGCTCAGGGCCGTCTGGAAACCCGTCCAGCTCCAGTCCTGCGCCCAGAAGTCGAACTTGGCGCTCATCACCGGCCCGCCACCCTGTGTTACCACCGGCAGGCCGTTCTGCTCATCGATGCTGACCTGCCACGCCTCGGCCTGAACGTTGATGGGCAAGGCCAGGGCGCTCAGGGCGGCCAGGCTCAGCAGGGCACGCATGGCAGACAGGGTCATGAAAGGCTCCTGGGTTGCGCAGAGGGGATGTCGTAAGCGGGCGTAGCGAGCGCGTGCTGCCGGCGGACCATGTGGGTGTAGGCCACAGCCAGTCCGGCGATGGACCAGTACACCACCGGGATGAAGGTGATGCTGCTGACGGTGAAGATGATCACCAGGATGCCGATCAATGTCGCCAGCAACACCCGGCCAAGCTGGCGACGTTCGTCATCCTTGTCGTCGAAGCTGCGCATAGCCTTGTAGAGGCCGCGCAGCACCACGGCAAAAAAGGCCACGAACAATCCAAGCCCGACCAAGCCGACGTGCAGGGCCAAATTGATGTAGGAATTGACGATATCGATGATGCCTTCTCCCTGGATCATCGACTGCATTTCGGGCGTGTTGCGAAAATCGAACGAGCCGAACAACGGATTGCGCTGAATGACGATCCAGGCATTGTCCATGAGCCGCTCGCGGTAGGTGATGTTCTCTTTTTCAAGGTTGCCAATGAACGGCAGCAGGTCCAGCACTTTATCGCCACCGGGTATCACGCCCAGCAGCGGCAGTGCGAGCACCCCCGCCGTAGCCAGCAGGGCCAGGCGCCGCACGGCACCCCTGCCCAGTGCCACGAACACCACCACGATCACCGCAGCGCCGATCCAGGGCCCGCGTGAGAGCGGCGCGAACAGACCGGCAGCCAGCAACAACGCGCCCATCCAGCGGTGCAACGGACGGCGCAGGTAACCTTGCACGAACAGGAACAGACCAATGGCGACGCTCATCACATAACCCAGCACGATGGCCTGGCCCGTGGTAACGCTGGCCCGCAGGGCCCCGCCGCGGCTCAGGTAGCCTGACAGGCTCCAGGGCACACCCATGGCGTCGATCAGGGCGCTGTACAGCAACCAGTGGCGTACGTACTCGGCGACCCCGATCAACGCCAGCAGGAAACCGACCAGCACGAAGGCCAGCATCGCGTCCTTGAAGTCGCTGACCTGGCGCAACCCACGGCTGGCCACGTAGTAGGGCAGGAACACATCGACATACAGGTACAGCGTCTGGCGTAGGGTGTCGGTGGGCGTGGTTTCGCGCAAGTAGAGCACACTCATCAACACCAGGCTCGCTGCCAGCAGTCGATCTGGCCAGGTGCGGCCGAAGCGCAGCGTGTCCGGCTGCCGACGCAGGGTCAGTGCGGCCGGTAGCAGCACGCACAGCGTCAACAGGCGGATGTGGTTGAGGTCGACCAGGTAGTTGACCACGCCGAACCCCGGTACCTGCGCCGCCGCCGGTGGGATCAGGAACAGCAGCAGGTAGAACAGCGCCATGGGGTTATGCTCACGGCGCCCGGCCAGGTACAGGATAAGCCCGCCTGCCGCCAGGTACAGCCAGAAGCTGTGGGAGACGAACGCCAGTACCGTCAGCAAAAACCACAGGTTGCGCCGGCGCTTGAAATCGCGCAGCGGGATCAGGTCGGTGGCAGGACGCCGAGCCAGCACGAATACCACGCTGGCCAGGAACAGGATGACGATCAACGCGCGAAAATGTTCAGGCATCAGCTATTTACACCTTCCTTTCGGTGGGCCACGGCTAGCATCATGGCTAATTGAAACTATAGTGACTTTTAGCCATTCAGTCAGAGATTGAACCCATGCCGTCGATTGAGGTGTCAGCCACCCCGAGCCTGCGCTCGCGGGCCTTGCGGGCGGGTTCATGGAACCTGGTCTCGCAAGTGGCTTCCCAACTGATGCGCCTGGGCGGCAACCTGATCATGGCGCGTATCCTGGTCCCGGAGATGTTCGGGGTCATGGTCATCGCCACCACGGTTTCGGTACTGCTTCACTTGCTCTCCGATGTTGGCCTGCGCCAGAACATCATCCAGAGCCACCGGGGTGACGACCCCGTTTTCCTCAACACGGCCTGGACCGTGCAGATCATTCGCGGCTTCATCCTGTTCGCCTTGACCTTGCTTCTGGCCCTGGGCGCGTGGCTGGCGCAGGTGGCTGAGCTATGGCCTGCGGACGCGACGTATGCAGCACCCGTGTTGCCGGCGGTACTGGCCATCACCGGCCTGTCTGCCGTGATCTGGGGTTTTCAGTCCACCAAGATAGACGTGGCAGTGCGAACCTTCCAACAAAAGCGCGTGGTGCTGGTCGACCTGGCGTCCCAAGTCGCGGGTCTGCTGGTAATGCTTGTGGTGGGCTACCTGACCCATTCCATCTGGGCGCTGGTCAGCGCTGGCCTGGTGTCTGCCCTGGCCTGGACGGTACTGGGCCACACTGCGCTGGAAGGCCCTGGCAACCGCCTGCACTGGGACCGCGCCGCCCTGAACGAGCTGATCGTGTTCGGGCGCTGGATCCTGCTGTCTTCGATGGTCGGGGTGCTGGCCATGTATGGTGACCGTATCTGGTTCGGTGCCAGCATGACGGCGGCGCAGCTGGGGGTGTACTCCATCGCCGTGTTGATCCTCGGTGCGGTGCAGATGGCCATTATGAAGGTGGTCGGCGCCGTGGCGCTGCCAGCGTTCAGCGAGGCAGCGCGTGCTGACGATCGCGAACGTCTGGTGGCCCTGTATCACCGTTTCCGGCTGTTGGTGGACCTGCTGGTGCTGTTCACCTGCGGGGGGTTTCTGACCGCCAGCCCGCTGCTGATTGGCTGGATGTACGACGAGCGGTACCGTGAAGCAGGGCCGATGCTCGCAATTCTCTCGCTGTCCTTCTTCACATTGCGCTATACATTGGCCCATCAGGTCTGGATCGCCTTGGGGCTGACCAAGTACCAGGCCATGGACAACATCATCCGCCTGGTGTCGTTGTGGGGGTTGCTGCCGGTACTGCTGTATTTCGGTGGGGTGGACTGGGCGATCTGGGGCGTTGCCCTGCACACGCTGCCCACACTGGTGTTGATCGTTTACGTGAACAGCAAACTGGGTATGTTCAGCCTCAAGCGCGAGCTTGCAGTGTTGCCGGCCCTTGTGGCCGGGGCGCTGTGCGGGGCTGGGCTGACCGCGTTGTTCGAGTGGATCTGAGCGCTACCTGTCGGAATTTTGTGAGGATGGCCAGGTGATCATGGGCAAGCAGAGCGTGTGTGCGTCACAGGTAGGTCGCAGGGAGTTTCTCAAGGGGTGCGCGGTGGTAGGGGCGACAGGCGCCGTGCTGGGTCCGATGACGGCGGTCGCCGGCCAAACGCTGCCACGGCACACCGCTGACACCAGCGAGGCGTTCGTGGTCATCAATGGCTGGGTATTGCCGTCCCAGTATTTCAAGAGCCCGTCGGCATGATCACCGATTTTCAGGAACACAAGACGCTGCGCGACAGCTACGACGTGTGCATCATCGGCGCCGGCCCGGCCGGCATCACGCTTGGGTTGCGCCTGGCGGCGGCTGGCTGGAGCGTGTTGCTGGCAGAGGGGGGTGGGCATGACTATGCACCTCGCTCTCAGGAGCTGTACGCCTGCACCTCCAGTGGGCTGCAACTGTATGCCGAACAGACCCGGCTGCGTTACCTGGGCGGTACTTCAAACCATTGGGCAGGCCGCTGCCGACCCTTTACCCCGTCCGATTTTTCCATCGCTCCGCCAGGCGACCTGCCAGGCTGGCCCATTGCCTACGCCGAAATCGCGCGCTACCTGCCCGCCGCCATGGACATCGTCGATTTGCCCGCCGGTGCGGACTTTCACGCCATCAACACGGGCCTGGACGGCGACGAGTTCGAACCGGACCGCTTCCTGCTCAGTACCCCAACCCGATTTGCCCAAAAGTACGCCACCGCCCTGGAACAAACCCCAGGGCTGGACGTGTTCATCAATTGCAACTGCGTAGACCTGGAATTCGACCCCGCCTCTGGTCGGCTGGCAGCGGTGCTGCTGTCAGACTACGCCGGCAACCGCCAGCGTCAGGTCGCGCGGCAGTTCATCCTCGCCGCAGGCGCCATCGAGAACGCGCGGCAACTGCTCAACAGCACCTCCCTGGCAGCGGCCGGGGTGATCAGCAAGGACGGCTTGGTGGGCCGGTGCTTCATGGAGCACCTGAACATCGACATGGGCACGTTCATCCTCAAGTCGGGGCTTGATCCCGATCCGCGCGAGTACTACACCACCGACGCCTTCATCGAGCATTTCAAGATCGGCAAGGGCAATGTGCGCGCGGCCCTGCTGGCCGATGTGCAAACCTACGGGCGTACCGCCGAGGTCAAGTACTTTTTGGAAACCTTGGCCTGTGACATGGGCGTGGCCAGCAAGGTGGCCTTCGTCGCCAGCTTCAGCTGCCCAGGCGATGGCATCATCAGCACCATGATCGAACAGTTCCCAAGCCTGCACAGCCGGATCTCCTTGCTCGACGAGAAGGATGCGCTGGGCGTGGCCAAGGTCAACGTCAACTGGGTACTCGACGAGCAGGACCGGCACACGATCAAGTGCATCGGCACCGAGCTTGCGACCCAGTGGGCCAAGCAGAACCTGGGGTTCGTCAAACTCAACGACTTCGTCTACGACACCTCGGTACCGCTCAGGCTGTCGCCGCACGCCCACCACATGGGCACCACGCGCATGGCCGCCGACGCCCGTCATGGCGTGGTGGACCGCGACTGCAAGGTGTTCGGCACCGACAACCTGTATGCAGCCGGCAGCAGCATCTTCGCCACCGGCGGTGCCTCCAACCCGACCATGCCACTGTTGCAATTCGCCGTGCGCCTGGCCGAACACCTCGATGCCCGCATGAGCGCCCAGAGGAGCGCCGCGGCGTGATCCACCCGCTTTAGGAAAAGGGGTGCGGCGGTCAGCACACACAAGAATGAGACCGGCGGCGCCCAGGGATAACTCAGGTTGCATCGATTGCGAGGCCAGGCAGCATGATGGGATGGATACGCAGAGCCGTAATGCAGTATGCCCACCGCACGGGGCGGGCACGCGGTTTGTACAAGAAGATGTGCAACCCTGCGGGGCTGGAATGGGGCGAGTACCTGGCCCGCTGGGGCGGTTTTCACTCCGTGGGCACCAACGTCTACATCAACCAGGGTTGCAACGTGACCGATCCATCGCTGGTGCGCATCGGCAACAGCGTGGGCTTGTCCGATTGCACCCTCATCGGCCATGACGGCGTCGTGCTGCTGATCGAGCACCGCTTCGGCAAGCACCTGGACTCGGTCGGCTTCATCGACATCAAGGACAACTGTTTCATCGGTCACGGCGCAATCGTCATGCCACGCGTGACCATCGGCCCGGACTCCGTCGTGGCCGCCGGGGCCGTGGTGACCAAGGACGTGCCGCCTGGCACTGTCTACGGGGGTAACCCCGCGGCCTTCATCTGCACCACCGACGCGCTGATCAAACGGGTGGAAGCCCGCTGCGAAGCCTATCCCTGGATCGACATCGTCAAGCAGCGCAAGGGCGCCTTCGACCCGCAGGTGGAGCCCATGCTGATGGCCCAGCGGCGCCAGTACTTCTTCGGGGACAGCGACAATGGCTAAGCCGGTGGATGTGATGGTGGTCAATTTCAACACGGCCGGTTTGCTGCAGCCCATGTTCGATGCCTTGCGCAGCGCCGACAGTGAGCATCTGGCGCGCTACCTGGTGGTGGACAACGCCTCGGCCGATGACTCACTTGCACGCCTGACCCAGGTCTGCCCTCAGGCAGTGGTGCTGAGCAACCCGAAGAACGTAGGGTTTGGTCGTGCCAACAACCAGTTACTGGCGCACCTGCAAGGCCAGTACGCCCTGCTGCTCAACACTGATGCTTTCATCGCCCAGGACGCGCTGCACAAAACGCTGGACTACATGCAGGCGCATCCGGAATGTGGCGTGCTCGGTGTTCGGCTCGAAGGTCGCGATGGCAGCCTGCAACCGAGCTGCCGGTATTTTCCGACGCCGCTCAACGTGTTTCTCGCCCGCACCGGGCTCGAACGCTTCGTCCCCGGCGTACAGCGCGTCGACGACATGAGCTGGGACCATGGCTCGGTGCGCGAATGCGATTGGCTGCCTGGATGTTTCTACCTGGTGCGCCGCGAAGTCCTTGACCAGGTGGGGCTGTTCGACCCCCGTTTCTTTCTGTATTACGAAGAGGTCGACCACTGCAAGCGCGTCAAGGCCGCGGGCTGGAAGGTGGTGTTTTACCCGCACACCACGGTGGTGCATATCGGCGGCGAGAGCTCCAAGTCGGTGGCCCAGCTCGAAGCCGCGAGCCGACAGATCTCCACGTATCAGATCGAAAGCGAGCTGCTGTACTTTCGCAAGCACCACGGCCGCGCGGGCCTTGCCCTGCATATGGGGCTGGTGAGCCTGGGTGACGTGATACTGGCGCTCAAGGCAATGATCAAGCGGCGCGGGCGGGAGGCCTTGAAGGCCTGCTGGCTGCATAGCCGCACCACGTGGGCATTGCTGTTCAAAACCCGCTACGCCACCCAGCCGACAAGGTAGCGCGCCATGTTCGAGAATATTCGTGCCGATCTGCGGGCCCACGGTGGCGACTGGGGAGCCCAGGGGTTCTGGGTGATGTTGGTCTACCGGTTCGGTCGCTGGCGCTATGGCGTAAAGCCTGCGCCACTGCGCAAGCTCTGTTCGCTGGTCTACAAGGTGTTGTTCAAACTGGTACAGATCCTGACCGGGGTCGAACTGCCTTGCGAGGCGTTGGTGGGTCGCAATTTCGTCATCGATCACTTCGGCGGCATCATCGTCAGCGGCTACGCCCGGTTCGGTGACGACTGTCGCATTCGCAACGGCGTGGTGGTGGGGCTCAAGCAGGTCGATCGGCCTGTGGCGCCCGTGTTCGGTAACAATGTGGACATTGGTACCGGCGCCAAGATTCTGGGCGATATACGCATTGGCAACAATGTGGTGATTGGCGCTAATGCCGTCGTGCTGGTCGATGTGCCGGACAACAGCATTGCCGTGGGCGTGCCGGCGGTGGTCAAGCCCAGGCGCAGCCCTGCGACGCAGGTGATGCCGTGAGCGCACACCTGGAGAGCATTGGCGTCGTGGTGATTGGCCGCAACGAAGGCCAGCGCCTGGCGCGCTGCCTGCGCGCGCTGGTGACCCGTGTCAATACGGTGGTGTACGTGGATTCCGGCTCCACCGATGGCTCGGTTCAGCTCGCGCATCAGTTGGGTGTACACGTCCTGGCCCTGGACTTGTGTATCCCATTCACTGCCGCCCGCGCGCGCAACGAAGGCTTCGCCAGGCTGCACCAGTTGCAGCCTGGTCTGGACATGGTGCAGTTCGTTGATGGCGACTGCGAGATCGACGCCCAGTGGCTGCCCACTGCCCACGCCTTCTTGCAACAGCACGCCGAGGTTGCGGTTGTTTGCGGGCGGCGGCGTGAGCGCTTTGCCCAGCATAGCGTCTACAACCAGTTGTGCGACCTGGAGTGGGACACCCCGGTTGGCCAAGCCGAGGCCTGTGGCGGTGACGCATTGATGCGTGCCCAGGCATTCGCCAGCGTAGGCGGCTTCCGGGCGGGGCTGATTGCCGGCGAGGAGCCGGAGCTGTGTGTACGTTTGCGAGCCGCGGGCTGGAAAATATGGCGCCTGGACGCCGAAATGACCCTGCACGATGCAGCCATGACGCGCTTCGGCCAATGGTGGCGACGCAGCATGCGCGCCGGCTACGCCTATGCCGAAGGCGCCTGGTTGCATGGTGCTGCACCCGAGCGGCACTGGGTGCGTGAGTCCCGCCGTGCCTGGGTCTGGGGGCTGGGGATCCCGCTGCTGACACTGGCGGCATGCCTGCTGTTCGGGGCAGGGGGGCTGGCGCTCTTGCTGCTGTACCCACTGCAAGTCCTGCGGTTGGCCAGGCGCGGCGGCCTGGCGCCCCGGCAACGCAGGTTGCAGGCCTTGTTTCTGGTCCTGGGCAAATTCCCAGAGGCAGTGGGGCAACTGAAATTCTGGCGCCAGCGGCTGTTGCCCGGCAAATCAGCGCTGATCGAGTACAAGTGAGATGACCCCATGATGCTTGTCCGCCTCGTGAGCAGCCTATCGACGTTGCAACCCGGTTTCACCCCGCGAGCCTTGAAGAGCAAGTACGCGCTGGCCGTGCTGATGGTGAGCCATCGCCACGCGCTCGAGCATTTCATGGGGCGCATGAGGACTGCACTGGGCCCCCAATGGCGGCAGCGCGTAGGGGACGACGCGCTGGGCATGGTGCAATGGCCCTACATCAGCAGCGGCTGGAACGTGGCCCAACGGCTCGACACCGTGGCCTCGCATTTCGAAGTGGTGACTGCTAAAGCGCCGGTGCTGCTGATCACAGGCCGCGATGAGCGCCGCGTGTTGTGCGATTTGGGGGACCATTCACCGGCCTGCAGCCTGGTGCTGGACCGGCCGATCTGGTTCAAGCGCGAAGGCGAGTTGGTCCTGAACCTGTTTCAGGGCGAGCTGCGGGTCGCGTCACTGGCCTTCACCCTGTGTAACGACGGGAACAGGTTGACGCTTTTCATCGGCGCCGTGCAAGGCATCCACAAAGGTATCGACAGTGAAACGTCCTTGGGCATCTACCGCGACCTGACCAAGCATTTCGAAGGCCTGCGCCCGCGCAGCCTGGTGCTCGAAGCGCTCAAGTGCCTGGCCCGCTCGCTCTCGGTCGATCGCATACTGGCCGTCAGCGACGGCTGCAGGCACCACCGTCATCCCTATTTTGGCGCCGACACCGCCCGTGAACTGGCAGCCGACTACGATGCTATCTGGCAGGAGCACGGCGGCCAGCCGACGCCCTGCAACGGTTTTTTCGAGCTACCCCTGGTGGCTGCACAGCGCGCCGAATCGGACATTCCCGCCAAGAAACGGGCGATGTACCGCCGCCGGCAAGCTTTGCTCGACAGTGTTTTCACGCGCATGCACAAGGCTTTGGCAGGCGCTGCCGGCAACCATGAACTACAAGAACTACAAGGGGATGCATGCGCTGGGCATGCATCGGCAGTGGACGCTCCGCCCCTGACAGAAGGCCGTACATAAGGCTTGTCGGGCGTGGTGTGTCATCAAGCGGGTTTGGATCTGGATTCGTATGCGTATTGCTTACTTCGTCAATCAGTACCCGAAGGTGAGTCACAGTTTCATACGGCGCGAAATCCTGGCGATTGAACGCCTGGGCATTACGGTTCAGCGCATTGCCCTGCGCGGATGGGACGCCCAGTTGCAGGACCCTGAGGATGTCTGCGAGAAAGCCAAAACGGTGTATGTGCTGCAGCATGGGCTGGCGGGTTTGCTCAAACCGCTCTGGCGCGTGCTGCGGGCACAACCACGGCGTTTCTGCCAAACCCTGAGCCTGGCCTTGCGCATGGGATACAGGGCGGACCGCGCCTGGCCGTATCACCTGGTATACCTGGCTGAAGCCTGCCAGGTACTGCTCTGGCTGCAGCAAAGCGGAGCCTCCCACGTTCATGCCCACTTTGGCACCAACTCCGCTGAAGTCGTCATGCTTGTCCACGCACTGGGTGGGCCGCCGTTCAGTTTCACCGTCCACGGACCGGAGGAGTTCGACAAGCCGCAGTTCCTGCACCTGGGCGACAAGGTCGACCGTGCAGCGTTCGTAGCGGCTGTCAGTGCCTACGGACGCAGCCAGCTATATCGCTGGGTGGCCCACGCCAACTGGCCGAAGGTCAAGGTGGTGCATTGCGGTCTGGAACGCGCGTTTCATGAGGTGCCCAGCGTGGCGATACCCCAGGCCCCGAGACTGGTTTGCGTGGGCCGCCTGTGCGAGCAGAAAGGCCAGTTACTGCTGCTGGAGGCCGCGTCCCGGCTGGCGGCGCGTTCCATCGCCTTCGAACTGGTGCTGGCCGGTGATGGCGAGATGCGTGGCGAGATAGAGCGGTTGATCGCCCATCATGGCTTGCAGCAACAGGTATGCATCACCGGCTGGATCGGCAGTGAGCAGGTGCGCGAGCACATGCTTGCGGCGCGTGCCTTGGTGCTGCCCAGCTTCGCCGAAGGGTTGCCCGTGGTCTTGATGGAGGCCATGGCGCTGCGTCGTCCTGTGCTGAGCACCTATGTGGCAGGTATCCCCGAACTGGTGCGCCCTGGCGAGAACGGCTGGCTGGTGCCAGCGGGGGACGTCGAACAATTGACCGAAGCCATGGCTGACTGCCTCCGGCAGCCGGTCGAGGCGTTGCAGCGGATGGGCGCAGCCGGCCATGCGCGGGTGTTGGAGCGGCATGATGTGGACACTGAGGCGGCCCGGCTGGCCGAGTATTTCAAGGCAACGGCATGATCACTGTATTGACGTTCTTACTGGGGGGGCTGGCGCTCCTAGTCTCGGTTCCGGTGCTGGTGCTGCTGGGGCAGGTGTTGCTGGCCTACCTTCCCGCTCGTGCGCAACCCGTCGCTGCCCGGGCGCGCCCGCAGGTTGCCGTGCTGGTCCCGGCCCATGACGAGGCCAGCATCATCGCCGCCACGCTCGCGAGCCTGGTGCCGCAACTGCAAGCCGGTGACCGCCTGCTGGTCGTGGCCGACAACTGCAGCGACGACACAGCGCGACGGGCCGAGGAGGGCGGTGCTGAAGTGGTTGTGCGTCAGGATGCCTTGCGCCGGGGTAAAGGCTATGCGCTGGACTTCGGTATGCGTCACCTGGCCGCCGACCCGCCCCAGGTGGTGATCATCGTCGATGCCGATTGCCGTGCTGAGCAAGGGGCGCTCGAACAACTGGCCCTTCGCTGCGCGCAGAGCGGCCGGCCGGTGCAGGCGCTGTACCTCATGAAGGCGCTGGCAGGTGCCGGTCTCAAGGTGCAGGTGGCCGAGTTCGCCTGGCGGGTCAAGAACCTGGTCCGGCCCCGTGGCTGGGCACGGGTGGGCTTGCCCTGCCAGCTCATGGGCTCGGGCATGGCGTTCCCGTGGCAGGACTTGGCCGCCGTGGACCTGGCCAACGGGCATCTGGTCGAAGACGTGAAATTGGGCCTTGACCTCTGCCAGCGGGGCACGCCGCCGTTGTTCTGCCCGCAGGCGCTGGTCACCAGTCAGTTCCCGACCAGTGAGCAAGGCCTTAACAGCCAGCGCACGCGTTGGGAGCACGGGCACCTGGGGCTGATGCTGGCCGATGCGCCCCGTCGCGCCTGGGCTGCCTTCAGCCAGCGCAACGTGGCCTTGGCCGGTTTGACGCTGGACGTGCTGGTGCCTCCGCTGGCCCTGCTGGTCCTGATGTTGCTGGGGCTCAACGCCCTTACCTGGGTGGCCTACGCCGTAGCAGACGTGGCGACACCTGCCTGGATGGCGCTGAGTGCGTTGCTGCTACTGGCGCTTGCCGTGCTGCTGGCCTGGGCACGATTCTGCCGCGACGTGATCCCGTTCTCGGTGCTGCTGTATGCGCCGTTCTACGCCTTGCGCAAGGTGCCGGTTTACGTGGGCTTTCTGATCAAGCGCCAGGTGGAGTGGGTGCGCTCCCGCCGGGAGGACGATTGATGGCCGCAAAGCAGTGGCCAGCACGGTGGCACGCGGTGATCGACCAGCTGCAGGTGGTCGAGGATAGCGAGGCTGCTGAGCGCCTGCTGCACGCCTTGGCTGCCCCTGTAGCCCCGACCGTGCTGGGCTTCGTCAATGCCCATGCCATGAACCTGATCGTTCGCGATGACGCCTATGGCGAGGCGCTGCTGGGCGCCGATGTGCTGCTGCGCGATGGCTCGGGCATGGCGATGCTGTACCGTCAGCTGGGGTTGGCGCCAGGGTTGAACATGAACGGGACGGATTTCATTCCTCGGCTGGTGCACGCCTACGCAGGCCGCCGCGTGGCCTTCTGGGGCACCCGCCAGCCTTATCTGGGGCAGGCTGTTCAGTGCTGCGTTGCCACCTATGGCGTCACGCCGGTTTCGGTGCATGACGGCTTCGCCGACGTGTCGACGTACCTGCACCTGGCGACCGAGCATCGGCCGGATCTGATCCTGCTAGGCATGGGCATGCCCAAGCAGGAGGCCGTGGCGGCTGCGCTCAAAGGCACGGGCCTTGTGTGCACGATCGTTTGCGGCGGCGCCGTGTTGGACTTCATGGGCGGCAAGGTCCATCGCGCACCGGCCTGGGTCAGGCGGCTGGGTGCAGAGTGGCTGTACCGCTTGCTGTGCGAGCCCCGGCGGCTGTTCATGCGCTACGTGGTGGGCAACCCGCTGTTCCTGTTACGCGCCCGGCGGTTCGCCCGGGCAGGGCGAGCGCTGCATCCTGGCGGCTGACGACATGGCGCGGTCGCCCGAAGTTACCGCGCAGCCAAGGACGGGCTGCTACAGTGATATCACCGCTACAGACACCCGCGCGCGCCTGCTGCTGTACCGGTTTCGCCAACGCTGTCCTTCAGTATCAAAGGGCGATTACAGGCCCTGGCCATGTACCCATCGATGAGGTCTGAAATGGTGTTCGAACCCCGAAGCAGCCGGTCTTTGCTTCAGCGCAGAAGCAGCGTCAGCAACGCCGTGCAAGCCGGTCTGGATGGCGTGGCGGTGACCGGCATTGCCTGGTACCTGATCTACGACCAGTTCGGCTACATCACGTCCGACTACGTCATCATGTTGCTGTTGCTGATCGGGGCACTGGCGGTCATCTACGATCACTACGCCATCTATCGCACCAACGTCGGGCTGTCGATCAAGGCGTTCCGGCTGTTCAAGGCATGGTCGGCAACGTTCTGCTTTCTGGTGGTCATGGCCTTTCTGACCAAGCAGAGCGAAACCTATTCACGGCTGTTGGTGGTGGAATTGTTCGTTATCGGCTACATCGCCCAGCTGTTTCTGCATGTTGCCGTGCGTGAACTGCAAAAACGCTTTACCGCCCACGCTCGCCTTGAGAACGCCCTGATCATCGGCGACGGTGACCTGGCTAATTTCCTCTATCAGAAAATCAGCAGCAACCCCTGGTTCGGGGAACGGGTGGTAGGCTGCGTGTTGACCGCAGAAGCCGCGCCGCTCGGCGACGACGTCGAGCACGGCAAGCAGCGCCTGCCGGTGCTGGGGCATATCAGCGATTTGGACGGCATCGTCGCCCAGCATGGCATCCGCACGGTCTACCTGGTGACGCCACTGGGAGGCTCGCAAGTCATCAGCGACGTCTATTTCAAACTGCTCGACAAGTGCATCGCAGTGAACTGGGTGCCCGACATTTTTTCCCTACGCCTGATCAACCATAGCGTGCGCGAAATCGCCGGTATTCCTGTCCTGACCCTGTCTGAAACCCCGTTGACCGGCATGAGCCTGTTCCTGAAGAACCTCGAGGATCGTGTCCTGGCGGCACTGATTCTGCTGTGTGCATCGCCGGTGTTGCTGGCTGTGGCCCTGGCGATCAAGCTCGACAGCCCAGGCCCGGTGTTCTTTCGCCAGGAACGCACGGGCTGGACCGGGGAATCGTTTCGGATCTGGAAATTTCGCAGTATGCATGTTCACCAGCCCGAAGCCGGGCAGATCAAGCAGGCACAGAAAAACGACCCGCGCCTGACCCGGGTCGGCGCCTTCATCCGGCGCACCAGCCTCGATGAGCTGCCGCAGTTGTTCAATGTACTAACGGGCGAGATGTCATTGGTTGGCCCCAGGCCCCATGCATTGCAGCATGACACCTTGTACTCCCAGGACATCGTCGACTATTTCGCGCGCCACAACATCAAGCCAGGCATGACCGGCCTTGCCCAGGTGCGGGGCTTCAGGGGTGAAACTAAGGACATCGAGCAGATGATCCAGCGTGTCGATTCGGACATCGAGTACATCAACAACTGGTCCCTGTGGCTGGATTTCGTGATCCTGGTGCGCACCCTAAACGCCTTCACCGGCAAGCAGGCGTACTAGCGACCCAAGCCAGACAGGCTGGGTGTTTTGCGCTACAGATCTTGCGGTGCGCCAGTCAGGGGATGCAATTCTCGAAACGCCTGCGCTTCTGCCACCAGCCAGTCGTGTACCGCACGTGCGCCGGGCTGGTTCAACCCGCCAGGCGGGTAGTGCACCACGTAGCGCTTGTGGTTGGGGATGGCGACCCCGAATGGCACGATCAGCGCGCCACGCTCCAGTTCGTCGTTGAGCAGGGTACGCCGGGCAATGGCCACGCCAAGGCCCGCAATGGCCGCCTCGATGGTCAGGTGGTTGCGGTTGAAGGTGTGGCCACGCCGTACGGCTTGCGCAGGCGCACCGATGCCTTCCAGGTAGAACTCCCATTCGGCATATTCCGAGCTGCCTCGCCAGGCCGTGATGTCGTGCAGCAACGGGTAGTGCACCAAGTCCGCTGGCCCGTGCAGCGGGGGACGCCCACGCAGCAGGGCTGGGGAGCAGACCGGGAAGATCTGCTCGGCCAGAAGCGGCGTCGACAGCATGCCGGGGTAGCTGCCGTCATTGAGGTCGATCGCCAGGTCAAAATCCCCAGGCGTCAGGGCCTGTGCGCTGTCCTCGGCCACCAGCCGCAGCTCGATGTCTGGGTAGCGTTGCTGGAAACGTGACAGCCGCGGGGTCAGCCACTTGGCCAGGAACGAGGGGATCGAGCGCACCCGTACGGTGCCGCGTATTTCACCTGCATCCAGGCGCACCAGTTCTGCCTCGATGCTGCCATAGGCGTCCGCCACCGTCTGAGCCAGGCGCTGGCCTTCGGCGCTCAGTTCCACGCCACGGGCGCGGCGCAGGAACAGCCGATAACCCAGGCGCTCCTCCAGTTGGCGCATCTGCTGGCTTACGGCCCCGGGGGTGATATGCAGCTCTTCGGCGCAGCGGGTGAACGACAGGTGACGGGCGGCACAGGCGAACACGTGCAGCCAGACGAAGGATTGCCCTGTCAGTTGGCGTCTCATGGTTTAGTCCTGCTAAAGGCTGGCTTAGGAAGTTTCGTTAGTCATTTGTAGCACAGGGGCGCAGTATCTCGCGAAACGGGCCTGTGCGCCTGAGGTTTTCAAGTGTTGGGCGTTTTGGCAGCAGCAACCGCCCGTCAGGTATTAGCATGGCTATCAGTGTTTTCGACCTTTTCAAAATCGGTATCGGCCCATCCAGTTCGCATACGGTCGGCCCCATGCGCGCCGCCGCCACGTTTGCCCAAGCGCTGCGCGAGCAAGGCTTGCTCAACAGCACCCAGCGTGTCGAAGTACGCCTGTATGGTTCGCTGTCGGCCACTGGCGTGGGCCATGCCACTGATCGAGCCTGCCTGCTGGGCCTGATGGGACAATGGCCAGACCGCATCGACCCTGCCAGCATCGATGCGCGCATCGGCCAAGTGTTGCAAGAGCATTGCCTGATGCTCGACGGCAGCCATCCTGTGGCGTTCGACTACGCCCGCGACCTGCTGCTGCTCGATGAAAACCTGCCCTATCACCCCAACGCCATGCGCCTGGAGGCGTTCGACCAGCATGCCAGCCTGCTGCACCAGACCTACTATTCGGTAGGCGGCGGGTTCATTGTCGAGGAGGCCGAGCTGACCGCGCCGGTGGGTCTGTCGCCAACCGTCACGCTGCCTTACGAGTTCGACAGCGCAGCCGAGCTGCTGGCGCTGTGTAGCCAGCATGGCCTGAGCGTTGCGCAGTTGATGATGGCTAACGAATGCGCGTGGCGGCCCCAGGCGCAGGTGCGCGACGGGCTGTTGCGCATCTGGGCGGCCATGCGCGAGTGCGTCGACAATGGGCTGCGCAACGAGGGCGTATTGCCGGGCGGCTTGCAGGTCAAGCGCCGGGCGGCCAAGCTGCACCGCAGCTTGCAGGAGCTGGGCAAGCCCAACGTCATCGGCTCTACCTTGAGCGCCATGGAGTGGGTCAACCTGTTCGCCTTGGCCGTCAATGAAGAGAATGCCGCCGGTGGGCGCATGGTCACCGCACCCACCAATGGCGCGGCCGGCATCATCCCGGCCGTGTTGCACTACTTCATGAAATTCAACCCCGGCGCCTGCGATGACGACGTGGTGGATTTCCTCCTGGCGGCTGCGGCCGTGGGCATCTTGTGCAAGAAGAATGCGTCAATTTCCGGTGCCGAGGTGGGCTGCCAGGGCGAGGTGGGCTCAGCGTGCTCGATGGCAGCCGCAGGCCTGGCGCAGCTGCTGGGCGCTACGCCCCCGCAGCTGGAAAATGCCGCTGAAATTGCGTTGGAGCACAACCTGGGCCTGACCTGTGACCCGGTCGGCGGCCTCGTTCAGGTGCCCTGCATCGAGCGCAATGCCATCGCCGCGGTCAAGGCGATCAACGCTGTGCAGATGGCGCTGCGCGGTGACGGGGAACACTTCATTTCCCTGGACCGCGTCATCCGCACCATGCGCGACACCGGTGCGGACATGCACGCCAACTACAAGGAAACTTCTCGCGGCGGCCTGGCCGTTGCGTTCGTGGAGTGTTGAGCACCCTGCGCTTCAGCGCAGGGCAGTCGAACCCGGGCTGCTGTGCATGGCCTGTTTGAACAGGCCCTTGAGTTGTTCGTTGCCCGCGTCAATCAAGTGGTTGTCATCGAAATACAGCGGCCTGCCGTCCTTTGAACCCATGCACTTGCCGTCCGGGCAGAGGTAGGGCACCGGGTCAACGATACCTGCGTGGCAGCGTTCGGCCGCCGTCTCGATGGCTTCCAGGGCCAGGCGGTTGCGCGCCTGGTAATCGCTCACAGGCGTGACGATGTCGCTGTTCATGCCTAGAAGCCGGTGCTGCAGGGTCAGGCCCTTGTAGACACTGAACGGCATTTCCGGCACCGGCTTGACGATGTACACCGGGCGATTTTGTGCCAGCATGCACACCGTTTGGGTGTAGGTCTGGATGAACTGCTGCTCGAATTGCGGGCCGCTTTGGTGCTTGTCGCCGTTGAAGTAGACGCTATAGCCACTGTGCCGGCGCTGGTCGGTATACAGCGCTGCGCGGCTGAACAGGAACAAGGGTACGCCAGGGTAGTCCGTGGCCAGTTGGGCGAACTTGTCGGCGTTGAAGGCTTTGCAGTGCTGCTCGACGTCCTTGTCGCCCATTTCGAAGTCGATCAGGGTAGGGCAGCCGGCCCGTGCCCAGCCCATCGCCGCGCCGGGGTTTTCCAGCATCAAGGCCGCGGCGGTGGATTGGGCATGGCTGTCGCCCAGCAGAAGGGCCGAGATATCGCCGGTGCCCAATACGCACTGTGCGGCCCCGTACGGGTTGGTGTCGCAGTGCTGTGCGTACAGCTTGCTGTCGTACTCCGGCTTGCCGTCATCGTGGGCCCAGCGCAGTTGCGGGTTGTGCTTGATTGCCGAGGCCACGGCCCCTGCCGCCGCCACCCACACCAGGCCCATGCCTGCGTAACGGGCAAGGCCCAGTACCGGGCGCTTGAGGGCGCGTGTCCTGCTTTCGATCAACCCATAGGACGCCGCGCCCAGCGCAACCGACAACAGCACCGCACAGGTCACCGCGCGCCAGTCTTGCAGCAGCCCGCAGGTATAGAGCAACACCACCAATGGCCAATGCCAGAGGTAGATCGAATAAGACGTCTTGCCCAGAAATGCCAGTGCCCGGTTGCGTGCGAACAGGCTGTTGGCATTGGCGTGGATCACCAGCAGGGTGCCGATCACCGGTATCAGGGCCAGGTAACCCGGCCAGGTAGCGTCGTGGGGCAGCAGTGCCAGGGCGCCTGCAATCAGTGCAAGGCCCAGGGCTTCGCACAGTGCCGCCGCCCTGGGCGAAAGCGCGAGCGGATACAGGAACACCAGAGCACCGGCGAGCATTTCCCAGGCTCGGGTAGGCAGCAGGAAGAACGATGCGACCGGATGGCCTGGGCTGTAGAGCGCCGAGAACACCAGCGAGGCGGCACCAAGCGCCAACACAAGCCGCTTGAAGGTAGGCGGTGCGCACACGTTGTGCAGGCCCATCACGATCACGGGATAGATCAAGTAGAACTGCCACTCCACCGACAGCGACCAGGTGTGCAGCAGCCAGTTTTCCTGAAGCGGTGCATCGAAATAACTGCCGTCACGGGCGAAATAATGGTTGGACGTGAACAGCAGGCTTTCCTTGCTGGTGCGCAGCAACTCCCGGTAGTCGTCCGTTGCCAGAAAGAAATACCCGAACACGGCCAGGGCGATGCACAACCCCAGCAGGGCCGGAATGATTCGCCTGGCCCTGGCCGCGTAGAAACCGATTAGCGAGAACTGCTGCTTGTCCAGGCCGCTCACGATGATCCGGGTCATCAGGTAGCCCGAAATCACGAAGAACACATCCACGCCGAGAAACCCGGCCGAGAACCCCGGGATCTTGAAGTGGTACAGCACGACCGATATGACGGCCAACGCCCGCAGGGCGTTGATGTTCTTGTGAAACAGCATGGGAGGGGTCCTGATCTGGCCTGGGCCGGGTGGCCCGCTTCCTTTTGGCATGGTCGGCGCGACCATGCATTTCGAGGGGCGCAGACTACCACATGGCCCATGGCCTGTACCTGAACGTCTTCACCCCAGGGCCTCGCGCAGCCGGTACCACAACATGCCAAGGGCCAGCAGGGGCGAGCGCAGCGCTCTGCCGCCGGGGAACGTGAGGTGGGGCACGGCGCTGAACACATCCAGCCCCTTGCTTTGCCCCAGCGCGATGCTCTGGGCAAGCAGCCTGGCCGTCCAGTGTGTGACGTTCAGCCCATGGCCCGAATAACCCTGGGCATAGTAGACGTTGGGATGATCACGCAGTCGCCCGACCTGTGGGAAGCGGTTGGCCGTGATGCCGATCAGGCCGCCCCATTGATAGTCGATGCGCACTTCGCCCAACTGCGGGAACACCCGGTGCACCTTGGGCCGCATGTACGCGGCGATATCGCGGGGATCGCGCCCGGAGTAGTGGCAGGCACCGCCGAACAGCAAGCGCCGGTCGGCGGTCAGGCGATAGTAGTCCAGCCCCACCTTCTGATCACACAAGGCCATGTCTTGGGGAATGAGCGACATTGCGACCGTTTCCTCCAGTGGCTCGGTCACGACCACGTAGCTACCCGCTGGCAGCACCTTGCCGCTGAGCCTGGGCTCCAGGCCCTCAAGGTGGGCATTGCAACCCAGTACCAGGCTGGCAGCGCGTACCTTGCCGTGCGCGGTGTGCACCGTTACGGTGGAGCCATGGTCGATGCGCATGACCGGGCTCTGTTCAAAGATCTGCACCCCCAGGGACTGCGCCGCTCGGGCTTCGCCCTGCACCAGATCCAATGGGTGCAGGTGCCCTGAGCCCATGTCCACCATGCCGCCTGCATAACGGTCGCTGCCAACCACTTCGCGCAGGCGCTCTGCCGGCACCCGGTAGGTGTGAGGCTGGTAGCCCAAGGCCGCCAGCTCCTGCTGCTCGGCGGCAAAGGCAGCGAACTGGGCGGGGGTATTGGCCAGCTCGCAGAAGCCCCAGCGCAGGTCGCATGCTATGCCGTGGCGGGCGATGCGCTCAGCCACCAAGGTCACCGAGTCGATGCCTGCCTGCTTCAGATACCTCACGCCGTCCTCGCCCACGTACCGAGCGAAGCCGTTGACATCATGGCCGATGCCACGGATCAGCTGGCCGCCATTGCGCCCGCTGGCACCCCAACCCACGCGCCGGCCTTCGAGCAGCACCACCGACAGGCCGCGCTCGGCGAGTTCCAATGCGGTGTTGACCCCTGTCAGGCCGCCGCCGACGACGCACACATCGGCATCGACTTCGCCGTCGAGGTACGGATAGCGGGTTGTATCACGGGCAGTGGCCGCATAGTAGGACGCGGCATGTTCGGCAGATAAAGGCATGGGTAAGGCTCACTCAGCGATTGGACTTGATCTTGGTCCAGGCGCGCGTCATCAGGCGCATGATCTTCGGGCTTTGTGTCGTGGAGATGTACAACTTGTCCAGCACCTGCTGGGGTGGGTAGACCTCGGGGTTGTTCACCAACGCCGGGTCCATGAATGCCTTGGCATCGGGGTTGGCATTGGCATAACCGACCGTCGCACTGACCTTGGCGATCACCTGTGGGTCGAGCAGGTAGTTGATGAAGGCCAGGGCCTGCTCGGGGTTGTTGGCATCCTTGGGGATGGCCAGCAGGTCGAACCACAGGTTGCTGCCCTCCTTGGGAATGCTGTAGGCGATCTTCACACCATTGTTGGCCTCTGCCGCGCGGTTGGCAGCCTGGAACACATCGCCCGAATAGCCAAAGGCGATGCAGATGTTGCCGTTGGCCAGGTCCGAGACGTACTTGGAGGAATGGAAGTAGGTGATATAGGGCCGCAGGGCCAGCAGGCGCGCCTCGGCCTTGGGATAGTCCGCTGCGTTCTCGCTACGCGGGTCCATGCCCAGGTAGTTGAGCATGGCCGGGAACAGCTCATCGGGCGAGTCCATGAAGGCCACGCCGCACTGCTTGAGTTTCTTGAGGTTTTCGGGCTCGAACAGCACCGCCCAGGAGTCCACCCGATCGATGCCCAAGGCTGCCTTGACCTTGTCCACGTTGTAGCCGATGCCGTTGGTCCCCCATAGGTAGGGCACTGCATAGCGGTTACCGGGATCGTTCTGCTCCAGCAGCTTGAGCAGCTTGGGGTCCAGGTGCTGCCAGTTGGTCAGCTTGCTGCGATCGAGCGGCAGGAAGGCGCCGGCCTGAGCCTGGCGTGCCAGGAAGTGGTTGGACGGCACCACCACGTCATAGCCGGTGCGACCTGCCAGCAGCTTGCCTTCGAGGGTCTCATTGGAGTCGAACACGTCGTACACCACCTTGATACCGGTGCTGGCCTGAAAGTCCGCCAGCGTCGTGTCACCGATATAGTCGGTCCAGTTGTACACGCTGACCGTCGGCGCTGCCTGGCTGGTGGCCGCGAACAATAGGGTGAATGCAGAAGGGATCAGGGCTTTCAGGTAATGCATGACGACACCTCGTTGGCATTGTTGTGGGTGTACGGTGCTAAGGGGCCGCGTTGCGGCCCCTGCAGGATCAGACGCTCAGCATCAGGAACTCGCGCTCCCATGAGCTGATGACGCGTTTGTAGTTCTCATGCTCGGCCCGCTTGACCGCCACGTAGCCCTGCACGAATGACTTGCCCAGGTACTGTTGCACGGTCTGGCAGTCTTCCATGTGCTGCAGCGCATCCTCGATGGTGATCGGCAAGCGCAGGTTGCGCCGTTCGTAAGCCCGGCCCTGGACCGGCGCGCTGGGGTCGATCTGCTCGACCATGCCCAGATAGCCGCACAGCAGGCTGGCGGCGATGGCCAGGTAAGGGTTGGCATCTGCGCCCGGCAAGCGGTTTTCCACGCGCATCGACTCGGGCGTGGACGTGGGAACGCGCAGGCCCGCGGTGCGGTTCTCTTCGCCCCACTCGACGTTGACCGGGGCGGAGGTGTCCGGCAAGAACCGGCGGAACGAGTTGACGTTGGGGGCGAACATCGGCAGCAACTTGGGTATGTACCGTTGCAGACCGCCGATGTGGTGCAGGAACAACTGGCTCATGGTCCCGTCATCGTTGGCGAACACCGGCTTGCCGGTGGCCACGTCGAGCACGCTTTGGTGCAGGTGCATGGCACTGCCGGGTTCATCGGTGATGGGCTTGGCCATGAACGTGGCCGCCACGTTGTGCTTGAGGGCCGCTTCGCGCATGGTGCGCTTGAACACCGTGATCTGGTCGGCCAGGTCAAGCGCGTCACCGTGGCGGAAATTGATCTCCATCTGCGCCGGGCCGTCTTCATGGATCAGGGTGTCCAGGTCCAGCCCCTGCAGTTCGCACCAGTCGTAGACGTCCTCGAACAAGGGGTCGAACTCGTTGGCCGCGTCAATGGAGAACGACTGGCGCCCACTCTCGGCACGCCCGGAGCGGCCCAGCGGCACCTGCAATGGCAGGTCCGGGTCTTCGCAGCGCTGGGTGAGGTAGAACTCCATCTCAGGGGCTACGATGGGTTGCCAGCCTTTATCGGCATACAGTTGCAGCACTTTCTTGAGAACGTTTCTAGGTGACAGCTCGATCGGGTTGCCCTGTTTGTCGAAAGTGTCATGGATCACGATGGCGGTCGGCTCGATGGCCCAGGGAATTTGGTACACCGCACTGGGGTCAGGCCGGCAGATCATGTCGATGTCGGCCGCATCGAGCAGGCTGTAATAGATGTCATCGTCGACATAGTCGCCGGTGACGGTCTGCAACAGTACGCTCTCGGGCAGGCGCATGCCCCGTTCGTGCAGGAACTTGGCGGTAGGGGCGATCTTGCCGCGGGCGATGCCGGTCAAGTCGCTGATGACGCATTCGACCTCGGTGATGCGGTGCTCTTTCAGCCAGGCGGACAGCTGATCGAAGGGGGCGTTCATACGGACCTCTTGAGGTTATCGGTGAGTGCGCGGCATCACAGGTGAACAGGCATTGGCTTCCCAGTCGACGCGCTGGCGACTATCTTGGTCGCAGTCCCGGCTACGATCTATCCACTTTCTACGCTGTCGAATGCACCATAAGAGTGCACAAAGGATGTCGCGTGAATACCGCAGATGCCTTGCAGGTCCAGGCTTACCACACTCACGATGTTACCGAGCAGATCCGCGTCACACCTGGGTGGCAGCAGCACTACCGGCAAATGTCGCCGGGTCATTTCAGCGGCGAGCTGCGCTGTCTGGGACTGGACGGGCTGCAGGTGTACGAAGAGCGGCTCAACACCCGGGTGGAACAATTCTTTCGACCGCCTTCGGGCTCGCTGACCTTCTGCTTCGACCGAAGCGAGAACAACCTGTACCTGCTCAATGAGCATACCCGCAACATCTGGATCACCCCCGAGCACTACCAGGAAGTGGCCGTGGTGTTCGAGCAGGCCTTCCTGCTCAGCCATGGGCTTAACCTCGAACGCCTTGATGGCCTGTTCATGGTGCCGCTGGGCAGCGGGCAAACGGCGCTGTTCAGCAGTTGGCTCAGCGCCACGCTCACCCACCTGGGGCAGTCACAGGGCTGTGTGCAGGGGCAAGCCCTGGCCGAGCAACTGCTGCAGGATTGCCTGTTCATTCTGGATAACGCCTGCCAGCGCCTGCAGGGCGTGGCATTGGGGCAGCGGGGGGAGGCAAGGGCCATCATGCGCCGTGTCAGTGACTGGGCCGCCGATTGCCCCGAGCAGACCCTGAACCTAGTCGAGCTGGCCAGCGTTGCAGGCGTTTCGCTGCGCCAATTGCAACAGGCATTCAAGGCCTTCACAGGGATGACCCCTGCGCACTGGATGCGGCTAAGACGCCTGAACGGCGCCCGGCGGGATCTGCTCAATGGGGCCAGCGGCACGGTGGCCGAAGTAGCGATGCGGTGGTCATTCTGGCATTTAGGAAGGTTTTCAAACAGTTACAGGCATTTGTTCAAGGAACTTCCCAGCGACACGCTGCGGCGCGCCAAGAGTTGAGCAGCCCCCGCATTACGGCAGGACGGTCCTCGGGTGTTTGGTGCCTGCATCAGGGCGATAAAGTTGCTATCGTGCCGCCCTTATAAACACCTGAGGTGCCGATGTTCTACCTGCCTTTGCCCAGCGACCAGGCCGACAACCTCGCCGCCGGCACCTGTGCCGATCCACTTGTCTCTGCCAGTGTGCTGCAAGCGGCTGCCGTGCTGTTTGTCCAGCGTCTGGCCAGTCAACGGACGCCGCTCACGGCCGACGCCCAGGAGCGGCGCTTCGCCGAGGTGCTGCGCATTGCCCAGCAGGTCGAGCAGGCAGCGCCCGGGCGTTTTCAGGCGCAGGTGCAGCAGCAATTCGACCGCGAAGTGTTCGCCATGGGCCTGGGCATGCTGGGCGAAAATGGTGTTGCGCTGTTGTCGCCTGAGGTTGCTCATGCGCCGGACGAGTTGCTGGACGATCAGGGGCAGTGGAACTACCAGTTCGCCGATCTGTACCGGCAGCGCGTCACGCCCCTGCATGCCGTACACCTGCCGTCGCTGGCCAGCGATCTTAGGCTCAGTGATCAGCAAAACCGTCTGTTGCGTGAGTTTCTCAGCGGGGTGGACGAATCGGTGGCTGTGCAGGGGTTTGCAGGCACCGGCAAGACCTTTCTGATTCATCAGTTCGCCAGGTTGCTCGATCCGCAGCGCACCTTGCTGCTGGCCCTGACCGAGGGGCAGCTGCGGGCGCTGCAGGCGCGGGTAAAGGATGCAAAGGCCTACACGGCCATGACATTCGGGCAACTGGCCGATGAGCTCTTGAACCGTGATCTGACCCGCACCGGCTGGCGATTGCGTGACCCGTACCGCACCCGGCAGTCCTGGCGACCGCAGGAGGCGCAGATCGTGCGCTGGCTCGGCTTGCCCGACGTCGGGCCGCTGGCCGCCGTCGACGTGGTGGGCGTTTGCGTACGCGCGGTGCGCGCCTTTTGCCACAGTGGCGACGCGCAGATTGACTTGCACCATTTGCCGTCGTCCGTACCGGGTATCACGCCGCTGGACCAGCACGTGCTGCTCGAAACGGCGCGCCGTTACTGGCAGGCGCTGATCCGCCCCCCGGCCAGGGATATTCAGTTGCCGCTGCGCGATTATCACCGGGTCAAATTGCTTGCCCTGACCGGCTACCTGATCGATGCGCGATATACCCACGTCATCGTGGACGAAGCCCACGAATTGTCAGCGCCCATGCTCGAGGTGCTCGACCGTAGCCCACAATCGGTGATTGCGCTGGGTGACGAGTTGCAGAACCTCAATGGCCTTAGCGCCCATCATGGTGGGTTCATTCGTCAACGCTACATCGACCATTCATTGCGGGTCGGGCCGGCCATGGACAATGTGCTCAACCCGTTGATTCAAGCGCATCCGGCTGCCATCCAGGCCGCGTTCAGCGGCAGTGCCGAGCATTACACACGCGTCAGTTTCTTCGACAGCGTGACCGTGCCCCAGCAGCCCACGGCCTTGATCGTCGAGGACGAATGGGGCCTGTTCGGTTGGTTCCAGCGCCTGACGCATCTTGGCGTTGCGTTCGTGATGCTGCACGGGGCACGCAAGGACTTCGAGCTGTTTGTCGAAGACTGCATCGAACTGTACCGCCACGGTACTCGGCCGCGGCACCCGATGCTGTTCCGGTACGCCAGCTGGCAGGCGCTGGCCGAGCACAAAGGGGACGACAAGGCGTTCATCGCGGTGGCTTCGATGCTGGGCAAGGGATATACCTCGCAGCATTTTGCCAAGGCCAAGAGCCGCTACCGCTGGGACAAAGCGCCCAAGCTGTTCCTGGGGCGGGTCAGGGATGTGAGGAACATGGAGTTCGCGCGGGTGATGGTGTCGCCAGAGCTGATGGTGCCGCAACAGGTGACAGGCAACCGCAACGAGCGCGCCCGGCTGCTGGCGGGGTTGTATACGGCGTGTTCCAGGGCTCGGCACGAGCTGATCGTGCCAGGTGGGATGCTCGATTGGGTGAAGGATCAGGGGCGGGGGTGATGGTGGGTGAGGGTAAGTGGGTTGTCAGGCGCTGGGCCCGATCTGCATAGTAGGCTCAGAGCCAGTGCTGTCGATCTCCCACGGGGACCGCATAACCGTGATACTCGCGTAAAGCCTGTGTGACAATTGCACCTCATCTGCGAGTTGCCGGGTCGCCGGGCCGGTCGCGGCAGGCCCCCGGATTCAGCTCGCACTCTAGATCGCCGGGGCCGCGCAGCGGCCCCCGACGGTGTAA
Source organism: Pseudomonas parafulva (assembly GCF_002021815.1). Taxonomy (NCBI): domain Bacteria; kingdom Pseudomonadati; phylum Pseudomonadota; class Gammaproteobacteria; order Pseudomonadales; family Pseudomonadaceae; genus Pseudomonas; species Pseudomonas parafulva. The sequence continues at coordinate 2,495,151 of NZ_CP019952.1, read as the reverse complement.
AACGCGAAGCTAAACCCCCATCACCGTCACAACACGGCACCCAAGCCAGACAGCGCCTCAGTTGCGATCCAACCACACCGTCTGCACATTGGTGAACTCACGCACGCCAAAATGCGACAGTTCACGCCCGAACCCGCTTTTCTTCACCCCGCCGAAGGCGACACGGGGGTCGGAGGCGCAGTAGCCATTGATGAACACCGCACCGGTCTCCAGCGCCGACGTCATGCGCTCGGCCAAGGCATAGTCGGCGGTGTAGATGGTCGAGGCCAGGCCAAACTCGCTGTCGTTGGCCAACGCCACGGCATGGTCGGCATCCCGCGCGGTGGTGATCGCCGCAACCGGGCCGAACAGTTCCTGCCTGAAGGCTGTCATCTGCGGCGTCACATCCCCCAGCACGGTCGGTGCGTAAACGTTGGCCACACCTTCGACCTTGTGCCCGCCGAGCAACAAAGTAGCGCCCTCGGCAAGGCTGGCCTGCACCTGGCCATCGAGCTCGTCGCGCAAATCGTAGCGGGCCATGGGTCCGATATAGGTCGCCTCTTCAAGCGGGTTGCCCACCTTCAAGGCTTGCGTTGCTTCAACGAACTTGCGTGTGAAGGCCTCGGCGATGCTCTGCTCGACGATAAAGCGCTTGGCGGCCGCGCACACTTGCCCGGTGTTCTGGTATCGCCCGATCACTGCTGCCTGCACGGCTGCATCCAGATCGGCATCGGCCAGCACGATAAAAGGGTCCGAGCCGCCCAGTTCCAGTACGCACTTCTTCAGCGCAGCACCGGCTTGAGCACCGATCGCCATGCCGGCGCGCACGCTGCCGGTCAAGGTCACCGCCGCAATGCGCGGGTCGTTGATGGCGCGAGTCACACCGTCCGGTGTCACGTTGAGCACCTCGAACACACCCTCTGGAACGCCCGCATCCTTGAACAGCTTGTCCAGCAGGTAGGCGCTGCCCATCACATTGGGGGCATGCTTGAGCACGTAGGTGTTACCCGCCAGAATCGCCGGTACCGCGCCGCGCAGCACCTGCCAGACGGGGAAGTTCCAAGGCATCACGGCCAGGATCGGGCCCAACGGGCGGTATTCGATGCGGGCTTTTTCGACCTGGGTCGCTTCAGGCGCGAGCATCGCGGGGCCGTGCTCGGCGTACCAGCGGCATAGCCCCACGCACTTGCTGACTTCACCCCGGGCCTGGGTGATGGGTTTGCCGATTTCGCGGCTGATCATCTGGGCAAACGTCTCTGCCTGAGTCTCCAGGGCGGTGGCCAGCGCCAGGAGGTGCTCGCTGCGCTGATCGGCCGACAGCCGGCTCCACTGGCCGTAGCCGTGCTTGGCCCGCGTTAGCGCAGCTTCGAGCGCGGCATCGGTGTCGAACGGGTAGGCGCCGATCTGTTCGCCGGTGTACGGGTCAAGGGAGATGGCGTGGGTCTGGCTGCTGATCGCATTCATGGCGGGACACTCTCGCTGTAGGTATGCAGTGGGCTCAGACTAGTGGGCTAGGGCTTTAATGAAAACTGAATAATAATGAGCCACTCATTCACGTTTGGAGAAAGCCGTGGACCTGATACAACTTGAGATGTTCAAGGCAGTCGCCGAGCAAGGCAGCATCAGTGCAGCGGCGCAGCATATCCACCGGGTGCCCTCCAACCTGACCACGCGCATCAAGCAACTGGAAGAGGACTTGGGCGTAGACCTGTTCATTCGCGAAAAAAGCCGCTTGCGCTTGTCCCCGGCCGGCTGGAATTTTCTGGAGTACACCCGGCGCATCCTCGACTTGGTCCAGGAGGCGCGCAGCACGGTGGCAGGGGAGGATCCGCAGGGCACGTTCGCACTGGGCTCCCTGGAAAGCACCGCGGCGGTGCGGATCCCGGCCGTGCTGGCAGCCTATAACCAGCGCTATCCCAAGGTGGACCTGGATCTGTCCACGGGACCGTCCGGCACCATGCTCGAGGGTGTTCTGTCGGGTCGGCTGGTGGCCGCGTTCATCGACGGGCCGGTGTTGCACCCGACCTTGGAGGGCATGCCGGTCTTTGAAGAAGAGATGGTGATCATCGCGCCCCTCAACCACGCGCCCGTGACCCGGGCGCAAGACGTGAACGGCGAAAACATCTACGCCTTTCGCGCCAACTGCTCGTACCGGCACCATTTCGAGAACTGGTTCGTCAACGATCAGGCCGTCCCACGCAAGATCCACGAAATGGAGTCCTACCATGGCATGTTGGCGTGCGTCAGCGCCGGTGCAGGCTTGGCCATGATGCCGCGCACGATGCTGGAGAACATGCCAGGGTGCAGCACGGTCAGTGCCTGGCCGATGTCTGAAGACTTCCGTTACCTCAAGACCTGGCTGGTCTGGCGCCGTGGAACGGTCTCGCGCAGCTTGTCAACGTTCGTGAATCTACTTGAAGAAAGTATCTCATCTACCTGATTCAAAATGATTTTGAACGATTCTTACAGCGACCAGTCTAGGCATCCGTTGCCGGCTCGATGCGTTGGACCACTATGCCAGGGCCTTGGATATGGAAAGCGGTCTAGCGCGCCTATCCAGCCCAATCCAAGTAGTAAACGGCTAAGGAACACGAGAAGTGATAGCAATCTACTTCCAAGTTCCTATACAACTGACCATAATCCGGCAATTATTACATCGTGTGACCGAAACATGAGATTCGGTTACCAAAAATTTCGAGAGGTCAAAGCCCCAGGCCGTCCAGTCGATGCTCAGCAGGCTGATGCAACCGACTGACCCAGGGTCCAGACTTCCAGCTGTCGCACTTACCATCAGGAGATGTCATAGATGAAATCCCGTATCGCTGCTTCGTTGGCTGCCGCCGTGCTGGCCTTCGCCGGGGCGAACCTGGCCCAGGCTGCTCAGGTTTCCGGCGCTGTCGGTGTTACCAGCCAAGGCGACATGACCTACCGTGCAGGCTTGTCCTTCGACTGGGACAAGCAGTGGTTCGAAACCAGTGTTGGTCACCTGACCGGCTACTGGGACGCGGGCTACACCTATTGGGAAGGCGGTGACGCCAGCGGTGCCCACTCGCTGTCCTTCAGCCCGGTGTTCACCTATGAGTTCAGCGGCTTCACCTACACCCCCTACATCGAAGCGGGTATCGGTATCGCGGCATTTTCCAAGACCCGTGTCGGCGACCAGCGCCTGGGCTCGTCCTTCAACTTCGAAGACCGTATTGGCCTGGGCTTGAAGTTGCCGTCGGAGCAGAAGGTCGGCATCCGCGCCATCCATTACTCCAACGCCGGCATCCGCCAGCCTAACGATGGCATCGAGTCGTACTCGCTGTTCTACAGCAAAGGCTTCTGATGAACAGCCCGGCTCGGCGGCTGCGTTGCCGCCGAGCCGGTCGAGTGCCTGTCAGAAGGTGTAGGCCACCCCGGCCTGCACCGTACGCGGCGCGCCGGGATAGGCGTAGGTGTTGAACGAGCCTTCGTCATAGCCCTTGTTGAACAGGTTCTTCACGTCCAGGTTCAGGCGTACGTGCTCGTTCACCTTGTAGAAGCTCAGCAGGTCCACCACGCTGTAGCGCTCCATGGTGTAGGTGGTGGTTGCGGTCTGGCCGGCGCGGTCATCCACATACTTCACCCCAACGCCCAACCCGAGCCCCTTGGCCAAACCGTCCTGAAACTCGTAGGTGTTCAGCAGGCTGAAGGTATTGCGCGGGATATTGGCAAGGCGCGTACCGCTGGGCAGGCTGGTGTCCTTGGTGACTTCGGCGTCGACATAGGAATAGCCACCGATGACGCGCCATTCGGGGGTCAGGTTGCCTGCCACATTGATATCCAGCCCGCGGCTGCGCACTTGGCCTGCGGCCACCTTGAAGGTGTTGGTAGGGTCGCTTGGATCGTTGGCCAGGACATTTTCCTTGATGATGTGATAGACCGCGGCATCCGCGCTCAGCTGGCCATCGAGCGACGCCCACTTCAACCCCAGCTCATAAGACTTGCCCTTTTCCGGATCGAAGCCGCCACCGCTGGCGGGCGTGCCGGTGTTGGGCTTGAACGAGCGCGCGGTATTGGCGTACACCGCCAGGGTATCGGTCAGGTCGTAGATCAGCCCAACGCGCGGCGTGACGCCATTTTCCCCTTTGCTGAAGTCGCGGTTGGTGGGCATCTTGTCGTCGTAGTCATGCTCGAAGCGCTCCAGGCGTACCCCGGCCAGCGCCTTGAGACGTTCGGTCAGGGCCACTTGGTCCTGAATGAAGAACGCCCAGGTTTGCAGGTTCTCCTTGTCCCAGGTGGTGGTGCGCGTCAGGGCAGGGCGAGGCTGGCCCAGTACCGGGTGATAGATATCGATGGGGTAGGTACCATCGCGCGCCGAGGAGCGCTGGATGATGGAGTTGTAATCGTAGTTCTCGTATTCGACGCCGGTCAGCAAGGTGTGGCTGAACGCGCCTGTGTCGAAGTGCCCCGTCAGGTTCAGTTGCCAGTCCCGGTCGGTCCACTGCAGCTTGCGCCAGTTGAAGTTACGCTCCAGGGTGCGGCCATCCACCGGGGCCTTGTTGGCCTCCACGGCGTTGCCGTGCAGGCTGCCATCAAGGAACTGGAAACCGCCAGCCAGCGTCCAGTCCTGGTTGAGCAGATGCTCGAAGCGTACCTGGGCCATGTTGTTGTCGTTGTGCAGCAGGTTGTCACTGCCCTTTTCCCAGATGTAGGTGTCTCGCGAGGCACTGCGCGGTTGGCTAGCGTAGCGGGTCAGGCCACGGTCGAGGGGGTGGTTGTTGCGCATGAAGTCGCCTTCGAACACCACCTTGGTGCTGTCGTTGACCTGCCAGCTGAGTACTGGCGCTACGTCATAGCGCTCGCCCTGCACATCGTCACGGAAGCTGTCGCCGCCTTCGCCCAGCACATTGAGCCGGTAGGCCACGGAGCCATCCTCGTTCAGCGGCCCGGTGGCATCGAGGGTAGCGCGGTGCATGCCTTGGTCGTCGAACTGACTGCCCAGGGTCACTTTAGGGTCTGGTAGGGGTTGCTTGCTGACCACGTTGAAGGTGCCCCCCGGATCGCCACGGCCATACAGGCTGCTGGCCGGGCCGCGGATGACTTCCAGGCGCTCGACCGTGTTGGCGTCGGGCGCATTGGGGTAGCCCCGGTTGATCGGGAACCCGTTGCGGTAGAACTCGCCAGTGGTAAAGCCGCGCACCGTGAAGGTGGTAAGGCCCTGGCCGCCGAAGTTGTTGGCACGGCCTACGCCGCCGGCATAGTCGAGCCCGTCCTGCAGGCGCGTGGCGCCCGTATCCTGCAGGACATCCTTGGGCACCACGCTGACCGACTGAGGCGTCTCGTGCAGTGCCGTGTCAGTGCGCGTGGCGCTGGCCGAGCGACTGGCCTTGTACCCCTCGACCGGGCCATCGACCCGCTCGGCGTCGGCACTGCCGGTAATGCTCAAGGCTTGAAGTTCGATTTGCGCGGTGTCGGGCGGGGAGGCCGGGTCGGCAAACGCCAGGGGGGAAACGGCGTGAAGTACACAAAGCGAGACGAACGTGCGACGCATCGACAGTACGATCCTAAGTAGGGCGCTGAGGTTGGAGGTTTAAACGCGCCGCGAAAAATACTATGAATCATTATCAAATGCATCTGTTTCGGTTTACACCTGTGCTCTGTATGCGCAGGCGGTAATGAGCAGGTCGCTAGCCAGCTGTCATCCATTTGGTCAGGCCATTACGGCCGCTTACGCCTAGCTTGGCAGCGGCGCGTTTTAGATAGGTCTCAACAGAACTGTTCTTTACATTCAACCGCTGGGCCAGCTCAGGGACAGTGCAGCCGCCCAGCAAGCCCACGCACACCTCCTGTTCGCGCGCCGAGAGCTTGACCGACGCCTGAAGCAGGCGCCTGCCGAAGACTTGCTGCAGTCTGCCGACCTCCGCGTCATCCAGCGCCTGGCCGATCACTTCGGCGCCGTCATGGCCGAGCAATTGGCCGTGATGTTCCACGAGCGGCAGCAAGGTGCTCGAAAGGCTTTTGAGCTGCGACAGCTCTGCCAGCGAAAAGCGTCGCTCGCTGGGCAACCGGTAGGCACTGATCACCCAGCGCTTGCTGCCGCTGCACGACACCAGGTGGCATTGATGGGCCCGCCGCAGGTTACGCGGATTGCTACCGTCGGGCGCCTTGAACTCGATGAGCAACGGGTCGTGCATCCGCTCGATCGACTGCAGCAGGGGCTGAGGCGCGCGTGAACCCACCTGCCTGGCATGCACACCGGCGCGGCCGAGCACTTCGACGCGGCTGTCCGTCAGCTGCGGTGCATCGAGGGTCCATTCACTGATCTCCAACCCGTCGATGCTGACTTGATCCTGTACCAGGCGAAGCATCTGTTCGGCGAAACAGGCGCCTCCGGTCAGCGCGATCAATTCACCCAGTTGCAGGTAGAGGTGAGGGTCCGGGCGGTAGTCGGAGCGAGCGTTCAACATCATGTCGATGGGTTCCTGAGGCCTGCTGGGGTTGCGTCTGCCCGTGCAACCACATTGCAGCCGGGCAGGGTGTAGGGGCGTATTCAAGCCCGCTGGCTGGAAAGCGTCTGTAGTGGGATTCAGGGACAGAAAATGCCAGCAAAAGGTGGTAGGCGCAGGTCAACTGAAGCGCGGGGGAACGCTAGGAAACGGGCTATATGCCAGCAAATTGGCGTCAGAACGGTGGCTCATGGGACCTGAATGCAGCGAATACGGTATGCCGTGAGCCATCGTCGCCGGCCCCGTGTAGGTAATCTCCTACAAGGATTTCAGCAGCCCGCGTTGCTTCCAGGTCTGTCCGGGTTTAATGGGCCATACACAGCAGGCGACCGGTGTTTGAATCCCACGCTGACCCCTCAGAAGGACCTGACCGATCATGCCTGCCGCCAACCTTTTCGACCTGACCGTTGCCCAGCGGGATATCTGGCTGGAGCAACTCAGCCAAGGCTCGTCCCCGCTGTACAACATTGGCGCCTATGTCGCGCTGGAGGGGCAGGTGGACAGGACCAGGCTGGCGCAGGCACTGGACCATCTGGCTAGCCTGCACGATGCCTTGCGCACCACCTGGGTGCAGGACGGTGGCTTGGCACAGCAGCGTTTCGCCACCCAACTGCCCGTGAAATTGATGTGGGACGACCTGCAGGCTGAGGCCCACCCCGCCGATGCCGCCCTGAACCTTCTCGACGCCTGGATGCGCAGCCCTATTGCACTGGAGCAAGGGCCACTGTGGGAGGCCAGGCTGATCAGGCTGAGCCCCCACGAGCACCTGCTGGCCTTGCGCGCCCATCACCTGGTGCTCGATGGGTGGGGCGTGGACCAGTGGTTCAAGCAACTGGCCGACCTCTACCACAAGCTCGAAGACCACCAGCCGTTGCCCGCCAGTGCGCCCTCGTACTGCGCCTACATCGAGGATGACGCCCGTTATCAGGCCTCGGCACGTTATCAGCGAGACCGTGACTACTGGCTGGCCAGGCTTGCCCAACTGCCCGACCCCCTGCTGCGGCCTAACCCGTCGGCCCTGTCGCTGGAGGGCTCACCTAGCCATGCGGATGACCTGGCGGTTGCGCCTGACCTGATGCGCAACCTGCGAGCGCTGGCCAACACCCTGGACGTGTCGCCGTTGCCCGTGTTGCTGGCGGCACTGCACGTCTGCGTCTGCCGCACGTGGCAGCGCGATCAGTGGATGGTCGGCTTGCCGGTGCGCAACCGGGCCAACGCACAGTTCAAGGCGACCCTGGGATTGTTCACCCAGGTCAGCCCGCTGCGCATGGACTTTGGCAGGAACCTGTCCTTCGCGGGCCTGATTCAAGCCATTGCCGCTACGCTCAAGCAGGACTTTCGTCATCAGCGCTACCCGCTGAGCGCGCTCAAGCGCGACCTCGCCGCGCAACATGAAGGGCGCACGCAGTTGTTCGAGCTGCTGGTGTCGTTCGAAGAAGACACCAACGCACTGCGAATCGGCGATGCAGCAGGTGCGACGGTCATGATCTGCAATGGCCATGAACCCTCACCCTTGAGCATCCATCTGCGCTGCAACACCCACGCAGGCACGGCGCGCCTGCACCTGGTGCACAGCCGCGCCTGGTTCAGCGACGAACAAGCCGAGGCCATTGGCGCACGGTTGCTGCACGTGCTGGAGCAGGGGCTGGCCCAACCCCAGGCCCTGGTATCGGCCTTCGACATGCTGACTGCACCCGAGCATCAACGCCTCAAAGCATGGAACCTGACAGCCCCGCCGGCGACCGACACTGCGCCCTGCCTGATTCAGCAACGCATCGAGCTGCAAGCCCGCACTCGTCCGCAAGCCCTGGCAGCCTGTTTCGGCGACCAAACCTTGAGCTACGGTGAGCTTGACCACCGCGCAAGCGCCCTGGCCCAACACCTCGCCAGCCTGGGCGTGGGCCCTGAACGGCGCGTGGCGGTGGTCGCCCAGCGAGGGCTGGAGACCCTGGTTGGGCTGCTGGCGGTGCTCAAGGCAGGCGGCGCCTACGTGCCGATCGATCCGGCTCACCCGGCAGAGCGTATCGCTTACCTGTTGCAGGACAGCGCCCCGCACGCGGTCCTGACCCTTTCGCGGTTCGCACCGCGCCTGCCCAAGCACGGCAGGCTACAGATCGAACTGGACAACCCGTCGTGGCCCACCGAGCCCGTAGCCAGTTTCTCATTCGCACCGCAAACGAGTACGGATTTGGTCTACGTCATCTATACCTCTGGCTCCACCGGCCAACCCAAGGGGGTGATGGTCGAGCAACGCATGTTGGCCAACCTGGTGGACTGGCACTGCACCCAATTTGCGCTTGGCCCAGGTCGCCATCAGTCCAGCGTGGCCGGCTTTGGCTTCGACGCCATGGCCTGGGAGGTCTGGCCAGCGCTGTGCAGTGGCGCCACTTTGCACCTGGCCCCCGTGCGCGAGGGCGCCGAAGACGTGCACGCCTTGCTCGCCTGGTGGCGGGCGCAACCGCTTCACGTCAGCTTCCTGCCCACACCGATTGCGGAGCTCGCCTTGGCCCAGGGGATGCCTCATCCAACGTTGGAAACCCTTCTGGTGGGCGGTGACCGCCTGCGACGACTGGGCCCAGCGCTGACGTACAAAGTGATCAACAACTATGGCCCGACCGAAGCCACGGTGGTGGCCACGTCAGGCCAGGTGCTGCCGGGTGGGTCATTGCACATCGGCGTCCCGATTGCCAACACCCAGGTGTATGTGCTGGACGGCCAGGGCCAGCTGCTGCCGCCCGGCGCGGCCGGCGAGCTGTACATCGGTGGCCAGGGCGTGGCCAGGGGCTACCTCAACCAGCCGCAACTGAGCGCCGAGCGCTTCGTACAAGACCCGTTCAGTAGCGCGCCTGGCGCCCGGCTTTACCGGACCGGTGACTGGGTGCGCTGGTTGCCCGACGGCACGCTTGAGTACCTGGGCCGCAACGATGACCAAGTGAAGATCCGCGGCATGCGGGTGGAGCTTGCGGAGATCGAAGCCGCCTTGAGCCGTCACCCGGCGGTAAGCGACGGCGTGGTCATGCTCTGCGAGGGTCAGCTGCATGCCTGGTTCACGGCGCCCTATCCGGTCATTCCCAGGGCCTTGCACGATCATCTGCGCGACAGCCTGCCTGTCGCCCTGCTGCCGGTCGCTTACATGCAGGTCGCCCACTGGCCCTTGACTGCCAATGGCAAGCTCGACCGGCGCGCGTTGCCTCCAGCCAATGACACGGCCATGGTGCGGCACGAACACGAGCCGCCAGAAGGGGAGATGGAGCAACGCTTGGCCGCGCTCTGGAGCCAGTTGCTGCACATCGAGCGCATCGGCCGCTACGATCACTTCTTCGAACTGGGCGGGCATTCGCTGCTGGCTGTCCAACTGATCGAGGGCATGCGCCAACAAGGCTTGCAGGTCGATGTCCAGGTGCTGTTCGGGCAGTCGACCCTGGCAGCGGTCGCCGCCAGCACCAGGGCCACCGAGTGCGTGCAGACCCCCGCGCCTTGCATTGCGTCGGGTTGCCAGCGCATCGAGCCCGGTATGCTGCCTTTGGCCACGCTGGGTCAGGCAGCGCTCGACCGCATCGTAGCGGGGGTGCCGGGTGGCGCGGCCAATGTGCAGGAAATCTACCCCTTGGCGCCCTTGCAGCAGGGGCTGCTGTACCACCACCTGACGGACACGGTCGACCCGTACCAGCAGCAGGCTGTGTTCTCGTTCGCCAGCGAGCACCAGGTGCGCGACTTCGCCGCTGCGTTGCAGCATGTAGTGGAGCGCCACGACATCCTGCGCACAAGCTTGGCCTGGGAAGGGCTGGAGACGCCGCATCAGGTGGTCTGGCGCCATGCCCGCCTGCCGGTCGAACGATGGCAGGGGCCTGAAGGGCAGTGGCGTGAGCACTATCATCCCAGCCGGCGCCCGCTCAGCCTGGACAAGGCCCCGATGCTGGCGCTGGTGTGCATGGATGCACCTGAACAGGGCCGTTGGCTGGCGCTGCTACGGTTTCACCATCTGGTCAATGACGCGGTGTCGTTGCAAGTGCTACTGGGTGAGCTGGAGGCCTGGATGGCAGGGCAGGGCGCGCAATTGCCAGCGCCTGTGCCGTACCGGGATTACGTGGCGCTCACTAACCGCGCCGAGCGCCAGGCCGCCCACCGGGCATTCTTCACCGAGCAATTGGCGGGTTTGGAGCCGCAGCAGCCCTTGGCAGGCTGGGGCGGGGCGGCGCTCGATCAGGCCGACCTCGAGAACGCCAGCCGTGACCTGCCCGCCGCCACGGTTGCCGGCCTGCGCACCCTGGCAAGGGCGCATGGCGCCAGCCTGGCGAGCCTGCTGCACCTGGCATGGGCCCATGCACTCGGTAGCCTGGGTGGGCGCGACCAGGTGGTCGTGGGCACGGTATTGCTGGGGCGCAGCATGGCCGGCACCGGCGCCGACCGGGCGCTGGGGATGTTCATCAACAGCTTGCCACTGCGCATCAACCTCAATGGCTGCACGCCAGCGCAGGCGTTGGCGGACACCCATGCTCGCCTGGCGGCGCTGCTGGCCCATGAAGATGCGCCGCTGATCCTGGCTCAGCAATGCAGCGGTCTGCCGGCCGGCAGCGCACTGTTCGATAGCCTGGTGAACTACCGCCAGGGTGCCGTGCCATTGGGCGAGGTCATGCCGGGTGTCGCGCTGGTCGAAGCCAGTGAAGTGACGAGCCATGGCTTGGTATTGACGGTGGACGACCCGGGAGACTGCCTGCAATTGGCCGTGCGCGCCCCGCGTGCGCTCGGAGCGCAGCGTATGCTGGACTACCTGGACACGGCGCTTGAGCAGATCGGCCAGGCATTGTCGGCCCCGGCGTCCGGTATGCTCCAGCAGCTATGCCCGGTGCCTGCACGGGAGCTGGCGTTGATGCTCGAGTACTTCAACGCCACCGAAGATCCCACCAGCCCTGTTCACCACACCCTGCCAGCGCTGTTCGAAGCCCAGGTGCAACGTACGCCCTGGGCCATCGCCCTGCAGGCCGACGGCCAGAGCCTGGACTACCAGACGCTGAACGAACAGGCCAACCGCCTGGCGCATCACCTGATCGGCCTGGGCGTGACACCTGACAGCCGCGTGGCGGTGTGCATCGAGCGAGGTGTCAGCCTGATGATCGCATTGCTCGGGGTGCTCAAGGCAGGCGGCGCCTACGTGCCGCTGGACCCCGAATACCCGGAAGAACGGCTGCGCTTCATGTTGCAGGACTGCGACCCGGTCACGGTGCTGGTGCACGGGGCCACGGCAGGGCTGTTCGCGCCGCTGCAACAGCCCACCCTGAACCTGGACCGCTGTGATGTGAACGAGCGCCCCAGCACCGACCCTCAGGTGCCAGGCCTCGGCCCACAGCACCTGGCCTATGTGATGTACACCTCAGGTTCCACCGGCACGCCCAAGGGCGTGATGATCGAGCATCGCGGCCTGTGCAACCTCATGCACTGGGGTTCGCAGATCCGGGCCCCACGCGCGGGTGACGCATTGCTACAGCGCGCCCCGTGCACGTTCGACGGCTCGGTCTGGGAGTTGTTCTGGCCGTTGACCGCGGGCTTGCGCCTGGTCCTGGCTCGCCCTGGCGGGCACCGGGACCCTGGCTACCTGGTGGAGCTGATCAAGGCGCAGCATGTCAGCATCGTCAAGTTCGTCCCAGCGCTGTTGCAGCAGTTCCTCGATCAGCCAGGTGTGCAGGGGTGCACCCGCCTCACCGACATCTTCTGCGGAGGCGGCGACCTCACCCCAGCGTTGCTGCAAAGCCTTCGCGAGCGCTTGCCTTGGGTTTGCGTGCATAACGTGTATGGTCCCACCGAGGCCACAGTCGACAGTACCGCCTGGTCGTTGCCGGCCCATGCGCCATTGCCGGTGCAGGCACCGCCCATCGGCCGTCCGATCCCCAACACCCGCGTCTACGTGCTCGATGAACACGACCGCCCGGTACCGCTGGGTGGCGTGGGCCAGTTGCATATCGGTGGAGTCGGCGTCGCGCGCGGCTACCTGGGCCTGCCTGAGCTTCAAGCCGAGCGCTTCATCCCCAGCCCCTTCGTCGACGGCGACCGGCTCTACCGCACAGGCGATCTGGTGCGCTATCGAGAAGACGGCGACCTTGAGTTCATGGGCCGTAACGACTTCCAGGTCAAGCTGCGCGGCCTGCGTGTGGAGCTGGGTGAAATCGAAGCCTCGCTTACCGCCCACCCGGCGGTTGCGCAGGCGGTGGTGCTGATGCGCGAGGAGCGCCTGGTGGCCTACTTCACCCTGTGCGACGACCAGCCCGCGCCGGCCCTCGAAGCCCTGCGCGGTCACCTGCTGGCCTGCATGCCGGAGTACATGGTGCCACAGGCCTTCGTGCGCCTGGCGCAGTTGCCCTTGAGCGCCAACGGCAAGCTGGATCGACGCGCCTTGCCCGAGCCCGGCGCCGATGCGGTCATCAGCCGTGCCTACCGTGCACCCGAAGGCGAGCTGGAAGCGGCCATGGCAGCCATCTGGGCCGAGTTGCTCAAGATCGAACAAGTGGGCCGTGACGACAACTTCTTCGAGCTGGGCGGGCATTCATTGCTGGCCGTGAGCTTGGTGGCGCGCCTGCGCCAGGCCGGGCTGCATGTCGATGCCAGGGCGCTGTTCACCCAGCCCACGCTCTCGGGGCTCGCCGCCAGTACCCAGGCGCAGCCTGAACAGGCCGTCATCGCGCCTACCACCATCCCAAGCCTGGGCAAACGCAGGCGCCTTTGACGCCAGGCCCGGGGCCAGCCGGCCCCGGCAATCGTTTGCGCAGTTGTCCCCACTTCCCATGTCAGACCGGCCGGTCGCGTTGCTTTAGCGTGTCGGCCATCAACCCTTCCAGGCAAAGCAGGATGCTTACCGATGCACTTCAGCGAACTGATCAACGCACTTTCCACCCGTCCCATCCGTCTGCAGCGTGAAGATCAGGACCTGATCGTCCTGGGTGACGATCAGACGCTGGACGACCCGTTGTGGGAGGCGTTGGCCCGGCACAAGCCGGCTTTGCTGGAGATGCTTGCAAGTCAGGATGACGATTGGCTCAGCCCAGCATTTCGGGTCACCCCGGACATGCTGCCATTGGTCAGCCTTGACCAGGTGGCCATCGACCGTATCGTCGACAGCGTGCCGGGCGGCGCCGCCAACGTACAGGACATCTACCCGCTGGCACCCCTGCAGCAGGGCATGCTGTACCACCACCTCTCGGCCCAGGACGGCGACCCCTACTTGTCGCAGGTGCAATTGCGCTTGGCCAGCAAGGCGCACCTCGATGCCTTCGCCGATGCCCTGCAAGCGGTCATCCAGCGCCATGACATCCTGCGCACTGCCGTGCATTGGGAATACCTGGACGAGCCCGTGCAGGTGGTGTGGCGCGAAGCGGCCCTGGTGCGTGAAGCGTTGCCGTTCAAGGGCCATGACGCACTGGCCGAGCTGTGCGAGCGCCTCGCCCCACGCCGGTATCGACTGGACCTGCGCCAGGCGCCCCTGATGCACCTGGCCCATGCCCAGGGTGAAGGGCAGACGTGGGTGGCGCTGCTGACCTTCCATCACATGATCATGGATCACACGGCGCTGGATATCGTGCGCCGGGAAATTCAGGCGCACCTGGCCGGTACTGCCGCCCAATTGCCCGCGCCGACGCCGTTCCGCAACCTCCTGGCGGCGGCGCGCCAAGCCCTGGACGAACAGGCCCATACCCAGTTCTTCGAGCACATGCTGGCCGATATCGACGAGCCGACCCTGGCCTTCGGTGCCCAGGCAAGCCCCGAGCAGCGCCTGCAGCAAGCGCGGGTGACCTTGCCGACACCCCTGGCTCGGCGCCTGCGACAGCAAGCCCGGCAGCAGGGGGTCAGCCCAGCCAGTGTCCTGCACCTGGGCTTCGCCCGTTGGGTGGGGCAGCTGGCCGGGCGTCAGGCAGTGGTGTTCGGCAGCGTATTGCTGGGCCGCATGACCGCCGGGGAGGGTGCTGAGCAAGCCTTGGGAATGTTCATCAACACGCTGCCGCTGCGTATCGACCTGGCAGAGGTGGGGGTCAAGGACGGCTTGTTGCACACCCACCGTCGCCTGACCGGCCTGCTGGCCCACGAGCAGGCGTCCCTGGCCCTGGCCCAGCGCTGCAGCGGTGTGGCGGCGCCCACGGCCCTGTTCAACAGCATGCTCAATTACCGTCACAGCGACGCCGGCGATGCCGCCGAGATCATTCCTGTGGCGCCGGGCATCGACATTGTCGGCGCCCAAGAGCGTACCGATTACCCGTTGACGGTGAGCGTCGACGACCTGGGCGATGACCTGCGCCTGACCGTGCAGAGCCTGCCTCAGTGGGATGCCGCACGCTTGTGCCAGCAGTTCCAGCAGGTGCTCGCCAATCTCGTGCACGCCCTGGAACAGGCGCCCGACACGCCCTTGCTGCACGTGGCCGTGCTGCCAACGCAGGAATTCGATCAGGTGGTGCGTCGCTTCAACGACACCGCCTGCACTTATCGCCAGGGCGACACCGTGCACGCACGGATCGAAGCGCGTGCGCGCATAGCGCCAGACGCCATCGCGTTGCGTCAGGACGGCCAGGCACTGAGCTACGCCGTGCTCAACCAGCAGGCCAATCAGCTGGCCCACCGGCTGCTGGCAGAAGGTGTGGAGCCAGGCCAGCGCGTAGCCCTGTGCCTGCCGCGCAATGCCAACAGGCTGGTCGGCATGCTTGCGGTGCTCAAGGCCGGTGCGGCCTACGTGCCAGTCGACCCCGCTTACCCCGCAGACCGTATTGCCTACTTGCTGACCGACAGCGCGCCCGCCTGGGTGCTGGCCGAGTCCGGCATCGAGGGCCTGCCCACGGGCGTACCGCGCATGGACCTGGACCAGCCCCATGCCGACGCCCCTACGCACGACCCTGTAGTCACGGGTCTGGATGATCGGCAACTGGCCTACCTCGTCTACACCTCTGGCTCGACCGGCCAGCCCAAGGGTGTGATGGTCGAACACCATGCCCTGGCCAACCTGGTGGACTGGCACTGCCAGGCCTTCGACCTGGACGAGCACGGCCATGCCTCAAGCGTGGCCGGATTCGGTTTCGATGCCCTGGCCTGGGAGGTATGGCCCTGCCTGTGCGCCGGGGCAACATTGCACCTGCCGCCGGCCGATCTTGGCAATGAGCATGTGGAGGCCCTGCTCGACTGGTGGCTGGAGCAGCCGCTGACGGTGAGTTTCCTGCCAACGCCGGTGGCCGAGCACGCGCTGCGCCGCGAGCGCCAGCACCCGACCTTGCGCACCCTGCTGGTGGGCGGCGATCGCCTGCGCCACTTCGAGCGCGACCCAGGCTTTGCGTTGGTCAACAACTACGGCCCTACTGAAACCACGGTGGTCGCCACTTCTGGAGAACTGCGCCCTGGCGGTGCCCTCCATATCGGCACCCCGATCGCCAACACCCAGGTCTACGTGCTGGACGCCGGCCTGCAACCGGTGCCCGTGGGCGTCGTAGGCGAGCTGTACATCGGGGGTGCCCAGGTGGCGCGGGGCTACTTCAACCGCCCAGAACTGACGCAATCGCACTTCATCAAGGATCCGTTCAGCGATGATCCCCAGGCACGCCTGTACCGCAGCGGTGACCTGGTCCGCTGGAACACCGACGGCACGCTGGACTACCTCGGGCGCAATGACGATCAGGTGAAGATTCGCGGCGTGCGCGTCGAGCTGGGTGAAATCGAGGCTGCGCTCAAAGGCCAGCCCGGTGTCGAAGACGCCGTGGTGCTGGTGCGCGACGGCCGGCTGCTGGGTTGGTACACGCAAACCCAACCCCTTGAGCCGCTGGCGCTGCGCGAGGCCTTGCAGGCCTGTCTGCCGGCGCAACTGGTGCCGGCGGCAGTGACCTGCCTCGATGCGCTGCCGCTGACCCGCCATGGCAAGCTCGACCGCCGTGCGTTGCCAACGCCGGACACCGCCAGCCTTGCGGCCAGCGCGTTCGAAGCCCCGCACACCCCGACCGAAACGGCCATGGCCGCGATCTGGGCCGAGGTGCTGCAGGTCGACCGGGTAGGGCGCCATGACAACTTCTTCGAGCTGGGTGGGCACTCGTTGCTGGCGGTCACGCTGGTCGAACGTCTGCGCCGGGCTTCGCTGGTGGTGGACGTGCGCGTGCTGTTCGCCCAGCCCACTGTCGCCGCCCTCGCCGCTGTGGTCGGCGATAGCCCGGCCCAGCAGGTGCCGGCCAATCGCGTGCCGACGGGCGCGCAGCGCATTACGCCAGACATGCTCAGCCTGATCGCGCTCGAGCAACCCGTGATCGACCGCATCGTTGCCCAAGTGCCAGGCGGCGCGGCCAACGTTCAGGAAATCTACCCACTGGCGCCGTTGCAACAGGGCGTGCTCTACCATCACCTGAGCGCAGAGCAGGGCGACCCCTACCTTTTGCAGACATGCCTGGCATTCGACAGCATCGAGCGCCTGCTGGCCTGGGCCGGGGCCCTGCAACAGGTCATCGACCGCCATGACATTCTGCGCACCGCCGTAGTGAGTCATGGCTTGCCGCAGCCGCTGCAGGTGGTGTGGCGCAAGGCCGAGCTGGGCGTCTTTGAGGTGACCGACCTGGCCGAGGGTTCGAGCACCTCGCGCATCGACCAGTTGCAGGCGCGCTTCGATGCCCGCCATCACCGCATGAACCTGGGCCAGGCACCCCTGGCGCGGCTGCACTACAGCCTGGACCCTGACAATCACCAGGTGGTGGCCGTGTTGCTGTTCCATCATCTGGCACTGGACCATACGGCCCTGGACGTGGTGCTGTTCGAGATGCGCGCTTTGCTGTTCGGGCAAGGGCATACCCTGCCGCCGGCCGTGCCGTACCGCAATTACGTTGCCCAGGCCTGCCTGGGCGATGAAAGCGCCCACGAGGCCTTCTTCAAGACCTTGCTGGCCGATATCGATGAGCCCACCCTGCCGCTTGGTCATGCCGACGTGCAAGGCGATGGCGCTGGCATCGAGCACGCCCTGCTGCCGCTCGACCACGGCCTGGCCCAGGGTCTGCGTGCCCAGGCCAGGCGCCTGGGGGTGAGCGCTGCAAGCCTGATGCACGTGGCCTGGGCCCGTGTGCTGGGGGTGCTGGCCAACCGCAGCGATGTGGTGTTCGGCACGGTGCTCATGGGGCGCTCGCAAGCAGGCGAAGGCGCCGACCGCGCGCTGGGCATGTTCATCAACACCCTGCCACTGCGCGTCGATACTGCCGCCGGGGTAGAGCAGGGCGTGCTGGCCACGCACCGCCACTTGTCGGCGCTGCTGGCCCACGAGCATGCGTCATTGGCACTGGCCCAGCGCTGCAGCGGCGTGGCGGCCGGTACGCCATTGTTCAGCGCATTGCTCAATTACCGCCACAGCACCGACCCGGCAGCCCAGGCAAATGATGGGCTGTGGGAGGGCGTGCAACTGCTGGGGGCAGAAGAGCGCAGCAACTACCCGCTCACCCTCAGCGTCAACGACCTGGGAGATGACTTTACCTTCAACGTGCTGGCGTTGATCGACATCGGCGCGGCGCAGGTTGCCGGGTGGATGGCAATGGCCGTGGCGCAGTTGGTTCGGGCGTTGGAGCACGAACCGCAGGTCAGCGTTCAGCGCCTGTCCATACTGGACGACGGGGCGCGCGAGCAGGTACTGGGCGGCTTCAACGGGACCGCACAAGCGTACCCCCAGGGCCAGACCGTTCATGGCTTGATCGAGGCCCAGGCTGCCGCGGTGCCCGATGCCACAGCGGTGTGCCAGGGCGCTTTGACCCTGACCTACGCCCAGCTCAACCGACGCGCGAACGCGTTGGCCCATCGACTGATCGCAGAGGGCGTAGGCAAGGGTGAGCGCGTCGCCTTGTGCCTGGATCGCACGCTGGACCGTATCGTCGCCTTGCTGGCCGTACTCAAGGCCGGGGCCGCCTATGTGCCCGTGGACCCGGCCTATCCGGCCAGCCGTATCGCCTACCTGCTCGAAGACAGCGCACCGACCCTGGTACTGGCCCAGACCGATATCGGCGGCCTGCCGCCGCACATGCGCCGCCTCGACCTCGACCAGCCGGATGCGGGCCTGAGCCGTGCCGACAACCCGCACGTGGCGGGGCTGACTGCCACTGACCTGGCGTACCTGGTGTACACCTCAGGTTCCACCGGCCAGCCCAAAGGCGTCATGGTCGAGCACCAGACAGTGACCAACCTTGTCCACTGGCACTGCCAGGCATTTGCCGTGCAGGGGGGCACACGCACCTCCAGCGTGGCTGGTTTCGGTTTCGACGCCATGGCCTGGGAAGTCTGGCCAGCCCTGTGCGCGGGGGCCACGCTGCACCTGCCGCCGGCCTGCCTGGGCAATGAGCAGGTCGAGGCGTTGCTGGACTGGTGGCTCGAACAACCCCTGGCGGTCAGCTTCCTGCCGACGCCTGTGGCTGAACAGGCGCTGCGCCGCCCACACCAGCACGCCACGTTGCGCACCCTGCTGGTGGGCGGCGATCGCCTGGGTCAGTTCAAGCAGGACCCAGGATTCACCGTGGTCAACAACTACGGCCCCACCGAATGCACTGTGGTCGCCACCTCGGGTGCGTTGACACCCGGCGCAGCCCTGCACATCGGCATGCCCATTGCCAATACCCGTGTCTACGTGCTCGATGCCCTGGGCCAGCCTGTGCCGGTCGGGGTCACCGGCGAGCTCTACATCGGTGGCGCGCAAGTGGCGCGAGGCTATTTCAACCGGCCGGACCTGACCGCAGAACGCTTCCTGCGTGACCCGTTCAGCCGCCTGCCCAACGCCCGGATGTACCGCAGCGGCGACCTGGTGCGCTGGAACGGCGATGGCACGCTTGACTACCTGGGCCGCAACGACGACCAGGTCAAGGTGCGTGGCGTCAGGGTGGAGCTGGGTGAAATCGAGGCCGCGCTCAGGGCGCAGCCCGGTGTCGGCGATGCCGTGGTGCTGGTGCGCGGCGAACGCTTGCTGGCCTGGTTCACCGAGACGTCTGCCGTCCAGGTGAGTAACCTGCGCCAGGGCTTGCAGGCGTGCTTGCCGGGTCAGCTGATGCCCCAGGCCTTTATCCGCATTCAGGCGCTGCCCCTGACCAGCCACGGCAAGCTCGACCGTCGCGCGCTGCCCGAGCCACAGCCCCATGACCTGGTGCAGCAGGGGTACGAGGCCCCGCTGGGTGAAACCGAGGCCATCATCGCCCAGGTCTGGGCCAACGTGCTGGGCCTGGAGCAAGTCGGCCGGCACGACAATTTCTTCGAACTGGGCGGGCATTCGCTGTTGGCCGTGAGCCTGATCGAGCGGCTGCGCGAACAAGGCCTGGCCCTGGATGTGCGCGTTTTGTTCGCGCAACCGACGGTGGCGGCACTGGCCGGGGCGCTGGGCACAGCCCGTCAGGTACGCATCCCTGCCAACGGTATCCCGGCCCACTGCGCCCGCATCACCCCGACTATGCTGCCCTTGTTGACGCTGGAGCAGGCTGCGCTGGACCGCATCGTCGCTGCAGTCCCCGGCGGCGCGGCCAACGTCC
Organism: Pseudomonas parafulva; assembly: GCF_002021815.1. NCBI lineage: Bacteria > Pseudomonadati > Pseudomonadota > Gammaproteobacteria > Pseudomonadales > Pseudomonadaceae > Pseudomonas > Pseudomonas parafulva. The sequence continues at coordinate 2,475,212 of NZ_CP019952.1, read as the reverse complement.
AGGATATCTACCCACTGGCGCCGCTGCAGGAGGGCATTCTCTATCACCATCTCAGTGCAGACGGTGTCGACCCTTACCTGCTGCAATGGCGAGTTGCCTTCGATTCGCTGCAAAGGCTGCATGCCTTTGCCCAGGCCCTCGACCAGGTGGTGGCCCGCCACGACGTGTTGCGCACGGCGGTGCTCTGGGATGGCTTGCCCCAGCCGGTGCAGGTTGTACTGCGCTCGGCGAACCTGGCGTTGATCGAGGTGACAGAAAAGGACGCGATGCTCGACGGCCAACGCATCGAGCTTGCCTCGGCGCCGCTGATCCGGCTGTTGCATGTGCATGATGCGGCAGGGGTGCAGGTCGTGCTGCAGTTCCACCACATCGTGCTCGACCACACCGCCATGAAAGTGGTGCTGGCAGAGATTCGCGATCACTTGCACGGCCAGACGCCGGCAGGGGCGCCGGTGCCTTACCGCAACTATGTGGCCCAGGCTCTGCTGGGTATCAGCGAGTCCGAGCATGAGGCGTTTTTCAGGACCGAACTGGGCGATGTCGATGAGCCGACGCTGCCCTATGGGCTTGCCGGTCTGCAGCACCAAGCCAGTGATTTCGAGCTGGCCAGTACCGAATTGGCCCTTGAGCAGTATCAACGGCTGCGGGCTCTGGCCCGCCAGTGCGGGGTGAGCGCCGCAAGCCTGGTGCACCTGGCCTGGGCGCGGTGGGTCGCGGCCACCAGTGGCAAGGACGACGTGGTCTTCGGCACCGTGCTGCTCGGGCGGCTGCAAGGCGGCGAGGGCGCCGACAGGGCATTGGGCATGTTCATCAACACCCTGCCGCTGCGCCTGGACCTGGCAGGGCTGGACGTACGGGCAGCGCTACAGCTGACCCACCAGCGCCTGGCTGCGCTGCTGGTCCACGAGCACGCCTCGCTGGCGCTGGCCCAGCGCTGTAGCGGCGTGGCTGCACCCACACCGCTGTTCAGCGCGATGCTCAACTACCGTCACGGCGCGACCGAGCAAGAGCAGCAGGCGCGCGACCAGGCCCTTGAGGGTATCGAAGTGCTGCCGGCCGGTGGGCATGGCAACTACCCGATCAGCGTCAACGTCGACGACCTGGGCTCAGGGCTGCGCATCACCGCTCAGGTGTGCAGGCCCATTGGCGCACGGCCGCTGTGCGAGCAATTGACGCATGTGCTGGTCGAGCTGCTGGAGGCGCTTGAACGGCGTCCGGCCCTACCGGTGCACAGCGTGTCACTGCTTGACCCTGCGGCGCGCGCAGCGGTGCTGGGTAACCACCGCGCCTGCCCACATGACCTGACGCAGACCCTGCACGGTCTTTTCGAAGCACAGGCCCGGCGCAGCCCACAGGCCATCGCGCTGGTGGCCGAAGAGGGCGAGCTGAGTTACGCCGAACTCGATCGACAGGCCAACGGCCTGGCTCACCATCTGCTGTCGCTGGGCGTACAGCCTGACGACCGCGTTGCGATCTGCCTTGAGCGCAGTGCCGCGCTGGTGGTAGGCCTGCTGGGCATCCTCAAGGCCGGCGCGGCCTATGTGCCGATCGACCCTGGCTACCCCGCCGAGCGCATCGGTCACATGCTGCGCGACAGCGACCCACGCGCGGTGCTGGTGCATCGCGCTATCGGCGAGCTGGCGCTGCCCACCCAGGCGCCCAGGGTGGACATGGACGCCGCTCAATGGGGGGAGCAAGCGCATCTGGCTCCCCTGGTGCCAGGGCTCACTGCACGCAACCTGGCCTACGTGATCTACACCTCCGGCTCCACCGGGCTACCCAAGGGCGTCATGGTCGAGCACCGCAACGTGGTGAACCTGGTGCACTGGAGCCAAGGGCAGTGGCCGCTCGCTGCGACCCAGGCTGTACTGCACAAGACGCCGATCAGCTTCGACGCCTCGGTGTGGGAGCTGTTCTGGCCGCTGTGCAGCGGCTTGCGCCTGGTGCTTGCCCGCCCGTTGGGCGAGCGCGACCCGGACTATCTGGCGCGGTTGATCCAGGCACAGGAGGTAGGCGTGGTGCAGTTTGTGCCTGCGCTGCTGCAGCAGTTCCTCGACCACCCTGGCAGCCGCCTGTGTTCAGGGTTGACGGACATCGTGTGTGGGGGCGGGGAGCTGACCTGTGCGCTGGCCAGCCAAGTGCGCGAGCAGTTGCCCCAGGTGCGTCTGCACAACGTCTACGGCCCCACCGAGACCACGGTCGATTGCAGCGTCTGGACACTGCAGCCCACTGCCGCCATCCCCGTCGCTGGCCTGCCCATCGGAAGCCCGGTGGACAACACCCGCTTGTATGTACTCGATGCACACGACCAGCCAGTGCCGCCCGGCGTTGCCGGGCACCTGCACATAGGCGGTGCTGGCGTTAGCCGCGGGTACCTGGGCTTGCCCGAGCAGCAAGCGGAGCGGTTCCTCGATAACCCCTTCGTCGAGGGCGAGCGGCTTTACCGCAGTGGCGACCTGGTGCGCCTGAATGCTCAGGGCGAGCTGGTCTTCCTCGGCCGCCTCGACCAGCAGATCAAGCTGCGCGGCCTGCGGATCGAACCCGGCGAGATCGAAACCTGCCTGCAGCGCTTGCCTGGTGTGGACTCCGTGGTAGTGCTCGCGGTGGACGGCACCCGGCTGGCTGCCTGGTACACCGGTGACCCGCAGGCCCCCGAGGCACTGCGCCAGGGCTTGCTCGAGCACGTGCCCGAGCACATGGTGCCCGCGGTGTTCATTCACCTGGATCGCTTGCCTTTGACGCCCAATGGCAAGCTTGACCGCAAAGCCCTGCCCACCCCGGACAGCGTGTTGCAGGCACGGGCCTTCGAGGCGCCGGTAGGTGATACCGAAGCCCTGCTGGCCCGCCTGTGGGGCGAATTGCTGGCGGTGCCGCAGGTGGGCCGATACGATAATTTCTTCGAATTGGGTGGCCACTCGCTGTTGGCCGTCACCCTGACCGCTCGGCTGCGCCTTGAAGGCTTGCAGGTCGATGTGCGCACCTTGTTCGGCCAGCCGACCGTAGCGGCCCTGGCGGCCACGCTCACGGCCAGCCGCCAGGTCCAGGTGCCCGAAAACCGCATCCCGGCGAACTGCTCGCACATCACCCCCGACATGCTCAGCCTGATCGAGCTGGACCAGGCCGCCATCGGGCGGATCGTCTCGCAGGTACCGGGCGGTGCGCCCAACGTGCAGGACATCTACCCCCTGGCGCCGTTGCAGGAAGGCATCCTCTACCATCACCTGTCGGCCGAGCATGACCCCTACGTGCTGCATACGCGCCTGCGTTTGAGCGACAGGCAACGGCTGCAGGCCTTCGCCGCTGCACTGGACCAGGTCATCGCCCGCCACGATGTATTGCGCACGGCGATCTTCTGGGAAGGGCTGCCGCAAGCGGTGCAGGTGGTGGTGCGCCAGGCTCGCCTGAGCGTGGACGCCGTAGCTGACCTGTCGGCCACTGCCAACCTTGACCTGGCACGGGCCCCGCTGCTGCGACTGGTGTACAGCCAGGGGCAGGACGGCATCGAGGCCAGCTTACACTTCCACCACATCGTGTTGGACCACACGGCGCTGGAGGTAGTGGGCGAAGAGCTGACGGCCCTGCTTAGTGGTGCCCCCGTACCGGCTCATGCTGCGGTGCCTTACCGCAATTACGTGGCCCAGGCCAGGCTAGGGGTCGATCAGCTCGCCCATGAGGCGTTCTTCACCGCGCAGCTGGGTGACATCGATGAGCCGACCTTGCCCTATGGCCTGGATGACGTGCAAGGCGACGGCCGCGACCTGGATGAGGCCAAGCAGGTCTTGCCCGAGGCCCTGTCTGCCGGCTTGCGCCAACAGGCGCGGCGCCTGGGCATCAGCGTTGCTTCGTTGTTCCATTTGGCCTGGGCCCGCCTGCTCGGGGCTGCCAGTGGCAGATCGTGCGTGGTGTTCGGCACCGTGCTGCTGGGGCGCCTGCAGGGCGGTGAAGGGTCCGAACGGGCGCTGGGCATGTTCATCAACACCTTGCCATTGCGCGTGGACCTGGAGGCCATCGGCCTGGTGGAGGCGGCCAAGGCCGTGCATCAGCGGCTCAGCGACCTGTTGGCCCATGAGCATGCTTCGCTTGCGTTGGCACAGCGTTGCAGTGGCGTCGCGGCGCCGCAGCCGTTGTTCAGCGCCATGCTCAACTACCGCCATGGCACCCAGCCGGGCGCCGATCGCGGCGAAGGCTGGGCGGGCATCGAGGTGGTGGACGGGCAGGAGCGCACCAATTACCCCCTGAGCCTGAACGTGGATGATCTGGGCGACGCGTTCCGACTGGTGGCTACCGTACCTTCCCAGATCGGCGCGCAGCGCATCTGTGGGCAGGTGCAGCAGGTGCTGCAAGCGCTGCTGAGCGGGCTTGACCGCACCCCGACGCTGCCCGTGCAGCAATTGCCCGTGCTCGAGAGCCATGAGCGTGAGCGCGTGCTAGTAGGTTTTAACGCTACCGAAAAGGCCTACGGGCTCGATCACACGCTGCATCGACTGATCGAGGATCAGGTACAGCGCACCCCGCAGGCTGTCGCCGTCAGTGCCGAGGAGGGCGAGCTGACCTTCGAGCAGCTCAACGCCCAGGCCAACCGCCTGGCTCACCACCTGATCGCGCTGGGTGTGAAACCCGACGATCGCGTGGCGATCTGTGTCGAACGCGGCTTGTCGATGATGGTGGGCTTGCTCGGGATCCTGAAGGCGGGCGGCGCTTATGTGCCGGTCGATCCGGACTACCCGGCAGAACGTATCCGCCACATGCTCACCGACAGCGCGCCGGTAGCGGTACTGGTGCACGCGGCGACCAGGCATGTGCCTGAGCACGGCGTCGTGATCGATCTGGACGCGCCTTTGAGCCTCGAACTACCTGCCGACAACCCGCATGTGCCAGGGCTCACCGCGCAGCACCTGGCGTACGTCATCTACACCTCAGGCTCTACCGGCCTGCCCAAAGGGGTGATGAACGAGCACGCCGGCGTGGTCAACCGCCTGCTGTGGATGCAGGACGCCTACGCGCTGGATGCTGACGACGTCGTGCTGCAGAAGACCCCGTTCAGCTTCGACGTTTCGGTCTGGGAGCTGCTGTGGCCCTTGCAGACCGGTGCGAAACTGGTCATGGCCCGGCCCGGTGGGCATCGCGACCCGCAGTACCTACAACGGGCTATCGAGGCCGAAGGTGTCAGCACGCTGCACTTCGTGCCGTCGATGCTGGACGTATTCCTCTCGGCCATGGAATCAGGCTGGTCCGCGCCTTCGCTCAAACGGGTGGTGTGCAGCGGCGAAGCATTGCCGGGCAGCTTGGTGCGTCGTTTCCACCAACAACTGCCAGACGTGGAGCTGCACAACCTCTACGGCCCGACCGAAGCCGCGGTGGATGTGAGTGCCTGGCACTGCGTCAGCGCACCCGACAACACCCCAATCGGCAAACCCATCGCCAACACCACCCTCTACGTACTGGACGAGCAAGGCCAGCCGGTGCCGCAGGGCGTGGCCGGTGAGCTATACATCGGTGGCGTACAGGTCGCCCGCGGTTACCTGAACCGCCCCGAGCTGACCGCCGAGCGCTTCGTCGATGACCCCTTCGGCCAGCGCCCAGGCGGGCGGCTGTACCGCACCGGCGACCTGGCACGGCACCTGCCGGACGGCAACCTCGAATACCTGGGCCGTAACGACGACCAGGTGAAAGTGCGCGGGCTGCGTATCGAACTGGGTGAAATTCAAGCAGCCATGACGGCTGTCGCGGGCATCAAGGAGGCCGTGGTCATCGCCCGCGACCAGCGCTTGATTGCCTACTACACCGGCTCCCAGCAACCGGTAGACGCGCTTCGCGCAGCCTTGCTGCGTCAATTGCCGGACTTCATGGTGCCGGCGCTGTTCATGCACCTGCAGGCCTTGCCGCTGAGCCCCAACGGCAAGCTCGACCGCAAGGCCTTGCCTGCCCCTGACGTGACCCAGGAACGCGCCTTCGAAGCACCACTGGGCGAGACCGAAACCTTGCTGGCCGCGCTCTGGGGCGACCTGTTGGGCGTGGACCGCGTGGGCCGACAAGACAACTTCTTCGAGCTGGGCGGCCATTCGCTGCTGGCGGTCACCCTGACGGCGCGCCTGCGGGAACGCGGGCTGCAAGCCGACATTCGAGTGTTGTTCGGTCAGCCGACGTTGCAAGCCCTGGCTGCCGCGCTGGTTAGTCAGCGCAGCGTCGTCGTGCCGGAAAACCTGATCACGCCTGACTGCACCCGTATCACACCTGAGCTGTTGCCGCTGGCGGACCTTTCGCAAGCGGCCATCGACACGCTGGTGGCGCAGATACCCGGCGGGGTCGAGAACATCCAGGACATCTATGGCCTGGCGCCCTTGCAGCAGGGCATTCTTTATCACCACCTGACCTGCGAAGACCGCGACCCCTATGTGCTGCAGGCCCGCTTCAGCTTCCCCGACCAGGCGCAGCTGGACGCTTTTGCCGCTGCCCTGGACGTGGTCATCGCTCGCCATGACATCCTGCGCACCAGCATCCATTGGCACGCGCTCGAAGAACCCGTGCAGGTGGTATGGCGCAACACCCCTGCGCTGGCCAGCCAACTTGCCATCCCTGGCGAGGGGCTGAAGCTCACCCAGGCGCCGCTGGTGCGCCTGGTGCAAGCGTCCTCTGGGCAACAGGTGCAGGCAACGCTGTTCATCCACCACATCATCCTCGACCATGCGGCGGTCGAGCAGCTGGTGGCGGAAATCACCACTGTGCTGCAAGGCCAGCCAGTGCTGCACGCCAGCACGCCCTACCGTAACTACGTGGCCCAGGCACGCCTTGGCGCCGATCCGCAGGCAGACGAAACGCTGTTCCGTGAGTTGTTGGGCGACATCGACGAGCCAACTGTCGTGTTCGGCCTGCACAACGCCGATACAGGTACGGGCGAGGTGTTCGAGACGCGTCAGTGGATCGAAGGCGAGGTGGTCGTGCAGTTGCGCGAACAAGCGCGCCGACTGGGCGTGAGCCTGGCCAGCCTGGTGCACCAGGGGTGGGCGCAGGTGTTGTCGCAGCTCAGCGGCCGCGAGGAGGTGGTGTTCGGCACTGTCCTGCTCGGCCGCCTGCAGGGCGGCGCAGGCGCCGAGCGTGCCTTGGGCATGTTCATCAATACCTTGCCGCTGCGCGTCAGCGCAGGCGCGGCGGGTGTCGCCGATGGCGTGCGCCTGACTCATCAGCGCCTCGCCAGCCTGCTGGCCCACGAGCAGGCATCCTTGGCCTTGGCCCAGCGCTGCAGTGCGGTGCCGGCTTCACAAGCACTGTTCACCAGCCTGCTGAACTTCCGCCACAGCGCACCGGCCCAGCAGGGCTTGAGCCAGGCCTGGAACGGCATCGAGCAGGTGGCGGCGGTGGAGCGCAGCAACTATCCGCTGGTGGTCAACGTAGACGATGTGGGCGATGCAATGGCACTTACCGTGCAGGCCGTGGCCCAGGTCGATGGCCAGCAGGTCTGCACGCTGCTGGCCCATGCGCTTGGCCAACTGGCGCAGGCCTTGGAACAGGCGCCCGGTACCCCGTTGTGGCAGGTTTCGCAGCTACCGGCTGGCGAACGCGAACGGGTGCTCGACGGCTTCAACGCCACCGCGCGCGACTATCCACGGGACCAACCGCTGCATGCATTGTTCAGCGCACAGGCTCACCGTGCGCCCAGTGCCTGCGCCGTGGTGCATGGCGAGCAGCAATGGACGTATGCCCAGCTCGAACGGCATGCCAACCGTCTCGCGCACCACCTGCTGGACCTGGGCGTGATGCCGGGGGACAGCGTGGCGCTGCTGTTACCGCGTAGCTTCGACCTGTTGGCGGCGCAACTGGCCGTCAGTGCCTGCGGCGCCGTCTACGTGCCGCTGGACAGTTATGCGCCCGTGGAGCGCCAGGCCTATATGGTGCAAGACAGCGGGGCAGCCGTGCTGCTGACGTTGAGCCACGAGCCCGCGCCGCCCTGTGCCGTACGCATCGACCTGGACCGCTGTGATCTGACCGATCAGCCGGCCCAGGCGCCGCACACCGAGGTTTCAGCCCAGCGCGCGGCCTACGTGATGTATACCTCCGGCTCCACCGGGGCGGCAAAGGGCGTGCAGGTGCCCCATCGGGCCATTGCCCGTTTGGTCATCAACAACGGTTTTGCGGCGTTCACCGCCCAGGACCGTGTCGCCTTCGCCTCGAACCCGGCATTCGACGCCAGCACCCTCGAAGTGTGGGCGCCGCTGCTCAACGGCGGCGTGGTGGTGGTCATCGATCAGGACCAGGTGCTGGCGCGCGACAAGCTGCGCGATGCATTGCTGAACCAGCAGGTGAGCGTGTTGTGGCTCACCGCCGGCCTGTTCCATCAATTTGCCGAAGCCTTGCTGCCAGCCTTTGCACGCCTGCGCTACCTGATGGTCGGTGGTGACGTGCTGGACCCGCATGTCGTGGCCCGGGTGCTGCGTGACGGTGCCCCGGCACACCTGCTAAACGGCTACGGGCCAACCGAAGCCACGACCTTTACCACCACCTTCGAGATGACCCGTGTCGAGGCGGGCAGCCTGCCCATAGGCCGGCCGATCGGCAACACCCGCTGCTACGTGCTGGACACTCACCAGCAACTTCTGCCCGTGGGGGCCGTCGGCGAGTTGTACATCGGCGGTGACGGTGTAGCCCTGGGTTACCTGGGCCAGCCCGCGCTGACGGCCGAGCGCTTCATCGCCGATCCGTTCAGCGGCCGGCCGCAGGATCGGCTGTACCGCAGTGGCGACCTGGTGGCCTGGCAACCAGACGGTACCCTGCGCTACCTGGGCCGCGCCGACCAGCAGGTCAAGCTGCGTGGTTTCCGCATCGAGCTGGGTGAAATCGAGACGCGCCTGGCCGAATGCGACGGCGTGCGGGAAGCCGTCGTGCTGCTGCGCGAAGATCAGCCGGGCGACAAACGGCTGGTGGCCTACTTCACTGCCCACGCTACTGTGCCCCTGATCGCCGACCTGCACGCCAGGTTGCAGACGCAGTTGCCCGACTACATGCTGCCGGCCGCGTACGTCCAGCTTCAGGCATTGCCCCTCACGGCCAATGGCAAGCTTGATCGCCGTGGCTTGCCGGCGCCTGGTCTCGACGCGGTGCTGACCCGTGGCTTCGAACCCCCGCAGGGCGAGGTCGAGGTGGCCTTGGCGAGCCTCTGGGCCGAGGTGCTCAAGGTCGAGCGCGTCGGTCGGCATGATCACTTTTTCGAACTGGGCGGGCACTCGCTGCTGGCCGTGACCCTGGTCGAGCGGATGCGCAAGGCCGGCCTGGGCGCCGACGTGCGTGTGCTGTTTGCCCAGCCCACCCTGGCAGCCCTGGCCGCCGCCGTGGGCCAGGACCGCGACCTGCAAGTGCCTGACAACCGCGTGCCAGCGCACGCCGAGCGCATCACGCCGCAGATGCTCAGCCTGATCGCGCTTGATCAGGGCAGCATCGACCACATCGTGGCCAGCGTGCCTGGTGGGGCGGCCAACGTGCAGGAAATCTACCCCCTGGCCCCGCTGCAGCAAGGCATTCTGTTCCATCACCTGAGTGCCCAGCAGGGCGACCCGTACCTGCTGCAATCGCGCCTGGCCTTCAACAGCCTGGCGCATCTGCAGCACTGGGTAGCGGCGTTGCAACAGGTGATCGACCGCCACGACATTCTGCGCACCGCCGTGATCAGCGAAGGCCTGGCGCAACCGGTGCAGGTGGTATGGCGTAAAGCGCAGATGGCGGTCAGCGCCGTCGACGGGCTGGACGAGGCCGACGTGCTGCACGCCTTGCAGGCGCGCTTCGATGCCCGCCAGCAGCGCCTGGACCTGGCGCAGGCGCCGATGATGCGCCTGGTTTACGCGCCCGATCCGCGCAACCTGCGCGTGGTGGCCATTTTACAGTTCCACCACCTGGCCCTGGACCACACTGCCATGGAAGTCATCGCCAGCGAGATGCAAGCGCTGATGACCGGGCAGGGGGACACCCTGACGGCGCCGGTGCCGTATCGAAACTACGTGGCCCAGGCCCGGCTCGGGGACGACGAGGCGGGGCACGAGGCGTTCTTCCGGCAGATGCTGGGCGATGTGGACGAACCGACCTTGCCGCTGGGCCTGGCCGACGTGCAAGGCGAAGGGCATGCCATCGAGGAGGCGCGCCTGGGCGTCGATGCCCGCGTGGCCGGAGGGTTGCGTGAGCAAGCGCGGCACCTGGGGGTGAGCGTCGCCAGCCTGGCGCACCTGGCCTGGGCGCGGGTGCTGGGCGCACTGGCCAACCGCAGTGACGTGGTCTTCGGCACCGTGTTGATGGGCCGCCTGCACGGCGGCGAAGGGGCCGACCGGGCGCTGGGGGTGTTCATCAATACCTTGCCGCTGCGTATCGACCTGTCCGTGCCGCTGGTCGAAGCCGTGCGCACCACTCACCAGCGTCTGAGCGCGCTGCTGATGCACGAGCACGCGCCCCTCGCGCTGGCCCAGCGATGCAGTGGGGTGGCCGGCTCGCTGCCGCTGTTCAGTGCCTTGTTCAACTACCGCCACAGCAGCGCCGCGGACGGCAGCCACACCGGGGCCATGCAGGGCGTGCGTCTGCTCGGGGGCGAAGAGCGCAGCAACTACCCGCTGACCTTGAGCGTCGATGATCTAGGCGAAGCCTTCAGCTTGAGTGTGCTGGCCCAGGCCGGGATTGACGCTGCGCAGGTGGCCAGTGCCATGAACCAGGTGTTGACGGGCCTTGTGGCCACGCTTGAGCAGTTGCGTCAGCCAGGCGCAGCCTCTGGAACGGGCCTGCCGGTGGCCCTGCTGCCGGTGCTTGGCGCTCCAGCGCAGGCGCAGCTGTTGCACGCCTTCAACGCCACCCACAAAGCCTACCCTCAAGGGCAGACCGTGCATGGGCTGATCGAAGCCCAGGCGGACCGCGCGCCACAAGGGGCTGCGCTGGTGCAGGACGGATGTGTGCTGAGCTATGGCGAACTCAACCGCAGCGCCAACCGCCTGGCGCATTTCCTGATTCAACAGGGCGTAGGCCTGGGCGACCGCGTTGCCCTGTGCTTGCCGCGCAACCCGCAGCGGCTCATTGGCCTGCTGGCCGTGCTCAAGTGCGGGGCGGCCTATGTGCCGATCGACCCGGCTTATCCCGATGAGCGCATCGCCTACCTGCTCGGTGACAGCGCCCCGAAAACGGTGCTGGTCGATCATGTCAACCAAGGCCGGATGGGCCCTGTGCATTGCACAGTCGTGGACCAGGACGGCTGGCAGGGCGAATCGCACGTCAATCCCTGCGTGGCCGGGCTCGATGCGCACCAGCTGGCCTATGTGGTCTACACCTCCGGCTCCACCGGGCAGCCCAAGGGGGTGATGGTCGAACATGCCACCCTGGCCAACCTGGTGCATTGGCACTGCGACGCCTTTGGCGTAGGGGCGGGAACCCACACCAGCACCGTTGCAGGCTTCGGTTTCGACGCCGTGGCCTGGGAGGTCTGGCCGGCCCTGTGCGCCGGGGCTGTGTTGCACGTGCCCCCCGCGCACATCGGGGCCGAGCACGTGGATGAGCTGCTCGACTGGTGGCTGCAACAACCGCTGGCGGTGAGCTTCCTGCCTACCCCGGTGGCCGAGCAGGCGCTGCGCCGCGAGCACCAGCACCCGACCTTGCAGACCTTGCTGATCGGCGGTGACCGTCTGCGTCAGTTCGAGCGTGATCCAGGCTTCACGGTGGTCAATAACTACGGGCCGACCGAAGCCACGGTGGTTGCCACCGCCGGGGCCCTGACCGCGGGCGCGCCGCTGCACATCGGCAAGCCGATCGCCAACACCCGCGTCTACGTGCTGGATGCCTATCGCCAACTGGTGCCATTGGGCGCGGTGGGCGAGTTGTACATCGGTGGGGCAGGTGTGGCACGCGGCTACTTCGACCGTGAGACCTTGACCCACGACCGCTTCCTGCCCGACCCGTACAGCCCCCAAGCCAATGCGCGCATGTACCGCAGTGGCGACCTGGTGCGCTGGCGAGCGGACGGCACCCTGGAGTACCTGGGCCGCAACGATGACCAGGTCAAGGTGCGCGGCGTGCGTGTGGAACTGGGCGAGATCGAATGCACGCTGGCTGCCCAGCCGGGGGTTGGCGATGCCGTGGTGCTGGTACGCGATGACCGGCTGCTGGCCTGGTTCACCGAAACCGCGCCGGTCAACGTCGACGCGCTGCGTCAGGCCATGCTGGCCAGCCTGCCCATGCACCTGGTGCCGCAGGCCTTCACACGTCTGGATGTGCTGCCCTTGACCAGCCATGGCAAGCTCGACCGCAGGGCGCTGCCCGAGCCTGCCATGCTGCACCGGGCCGGCGAGGACCATGAGCCACCCCAAGGCCCGGTAGAAACCGCGCTGGCCCAGGCCTGGGCTGATCTGCTCGGCGTCGAGCAGGTCGGTCGTCACGACAACTTCTTCGAGCTGGGCGGGCACTCCTTGCTGGCCGTCAACCTCACCGCGCGGCTGCGCCGCGAAGGGCTGCAGGTCGATGTCCGCACCTTGTTCGGCAAGCCGACCATCGCGGCGCTGGCCAGTACCCTGGGCCAGGCGCGCGCGGTCACGGTGCCGGCCAACCTGATCGCCCCCGGCTGCGAGCAGATCACCCCGGCGATGCTGCCGTTGATTACGCTCGATGAGGGCGCCATCGCGCGCATCGTCGCCCAGGTGCCAGGCGGCACCGGCAACGTCCAGGACATCTATCCACTGGCGCCGTTGCAGGAAGGCATTCTCTATCACCATGTCAGTGCCGACGGCCACGACCCCTATGTGCTGGAGTCCCGCTTCGTCTTCGATACCCGTGGGCATCTGGACACCTTCGTGGCGGCATTGAACAAGGTCATCGCCCGACACGATGTGCTGCGCACGGCCATTTTCTGGCAGGGCTTGCCCCAACCTGTGCAGGTGGTGCTGCGCCAAGCTTCGCTGGCCGTGCTATCGGCGCAGGACGCCGTGGGCGGGCCACCACCGGCGTTCGACCTTGGCCAGGCACCGCTGATGCGCCTGGTGGTCGGCCCGGTAGGCACTGACCAGCAGGTGCAGGCCACGTTGCAGTTCCATCACATCGTGATGGACCACACGGCCATGGAAGTGGTGGCGCAGGAGCTGATCGCCTACCTGCAGGGCGATGACGCGCCTGACCAGGCGCCGGTGCCTTACCGCAATTATGTGGCCCAGGCGCGTCTGGGCATGAGCCAGGACGAGCACGAAGCGTTCTTCCGGGCGCAGCTGGGCGCGGTTGATGAACCCACCTTGCCGTTTGGCCTGAGTGATGTGCAGGGCAATGGCCAGGCGCTGGAAGACGCCACGCTGTGGCTTGATGATGCACTGGCCGACCGCTTGCGCAGCCAGGCACGCCGCCTGGGCATCAGCGCCGCAAGCCTGTTCCACCTGGGCTGGGCACGTCTGTTGAGTGCAGCCACAGGGCAGGGCACGGTGGTGTTCGGCACCGTGTTGCTGGGCCGTCTGCAGGGCGGCGAAGGGGCCGAACGGGCCTTGGGCATGTTCATCAATACCTTGCCGCTGCGCATCGACCTGGCGGGTATGCCCGTCGAGGCCGCGGCGCGCGCAGCCCATCGCCAGCTCAGCGAACTGCTGGCCCACGAGCATGCCTCGTTGGCCCTGGCCCAACGCTGCAGTGGCGTGGCCGCGCCGCAGCCGCTGTTCAGCGCCATGCTCAACTACCGGCACAGCACCCAGGCCAGCGCCAGGCAGAAAGCGGCGAGCGCAGGCATTACCATCGGCCAAAGCCAGGAACGCAGCAACTACCCTCTGGGGTTGAACGTGGACGATGTGGGCCAGGCCTTCCGCCTGGTGGCCACGACCACGGCTGCGGTGGGTGCAGCGCGTATCTGCGGGCAGATGCAGCACGTGTTGCAGGCGCTGGTGACGGCGCTTGAGCAAGCCCCTGATCAAGGCGTGCAGCACTTGCCAGTGCTGGAAGCCGCAGAGCGCGAGCGGGTAGTGGCAGCGTTCAACGCCACGGCCAGGGACTACGACCTGGACCACACCTTGCACGGGCTGATCGAAGCCCAGGTACGACGCACGCCGACGGCGGTGGCGGTGAGCGCCGAGGAAGGCGAGCTGACCTTCGAGCAGCTCGACGCCCAGGCCAACCGCCTGGCTCATCACCTGATCGGGCTGGGTGTGAAGCCTGATGATCGCGTGGCGATCTGCGTCGAACGCGGTTTGTCGATGATGGTGGGCCTGCTCGGGATCCTGAAGGCGGGCGGCGCTTATGTGCCGGTCGACCCGGACTACCCGGCAGCGCGTGTGCGCCACATGCTGACCGACAGCGCGCCCGTGGCCGTGCTTGTGCATGGCGCAACCCGCCATGTGCCGGAACACCCGGTCCTGATCGATCTGGATGCACCCGTCTGGCAACACTGCCCGGCTATCGCTGCGTCGGTGACCGGGCTGACCCCTCGGCATCTGGCCTATGTGATCTATACCTCGGGCTCAACCGGCTTGCCCAAAGGGGTGATGAACGAGCACGCCGGCGTGGTCAACCGCCTGCTGTGGATGCAGGATGCCTATGCCCTGGAGCCTGGCGACGTCGTGCTGCAGAAGACCCCGTTCAGCTTCGACGTTTCGGTTTGGGAGTTGCTGTGGCCCTTGCAGACCGGTGCAAAACTGGTCATGGCCAGGCCCGGTGGGCATCGCGACCCGCACTACCTGCAACAGGCCATCGAAGCCGAAGGCGTCAGCACGCTGCACTTCGTGCCGTCGATGCTGGACGTGTTCTTGTCCGCCATGGAATCAGGCTGGTCCGCGCCTTCGCTCAAGCGTGTGGTATGCAGCGGCGAAGCATTGCCGGGCAGCCTGGTGCGTCGCTTCCACCAGCAACTGCCAGACGTGGAGCTGCACAACCTCTACGGCCCGACCGAGGCCGCAGTGGATGTGAGTGCCTGGCACTGCGTGAGCGCGCCCGACAACACCCCAATCGGCAAACCCATCGCCAATACCACCCTGTACGTACTGGATGAGCAAGGCCAGCCGGTGCCGCAGGGCGTGGCCGGTGAGCTATACATCGGTGGCGTACAGGTGGCCCGCGGTTACCTGAACCGCCCCGAGCTGACCGCCGAGCGCTTCGTCGATGACCCCTTCGGCCAGCGCCCAGGCGGGCGGCTGTACCGCACCGGCGACCTGGCACGGCACCTGCCGGACGGCAACCTCGAATACCTGGGCCGTAACGACGACCAGGTGAAGGTGCGCGGGCTGCGTATCGAACTGGGTGAAATTCAAGCAGCCATGACGGCTGTCGCGGGCATCAAGGAGGCCGTGGTCATCGCCCGCGACCAGCGCTTGATTGCCTACTACACCGGCTCCCAGCAACCGGTAGACGCGCTTCGCGCAGCCTTGCTGCGTCAATTGCCGGACTTCATGGTGCCGGCGCTGTTCATGCACCTTCAGACCTTGCCGCTGAGCCCCAACGGCAAGCTCGACCGCAAGGCCTTGCCTGAACCCGACGCACTGCCGCAGCGCCCGTTCGAAGCGCCCGAAGGGCCAACCGAAACCCTGATGGCTGCACTGTGGTGCGAGCTGCTGGAGGTAGAGCGGGTAGGGCGGCACGACAACTTCTTCGAACTGGGCGGGCACTCGCTGCTGGCCGTCACCCTGACTTCCAGGCTGCGCGAAGCAGGCCTTGAGGCCGACGTGCGGGCCCTGTTCGACCAACCGACACTGGCAGGCTACGCAGCCATCACAGACAGAATGGAGATCGTCCTGTGAGCATCAACCAATTACTGGCCACATTGGCCGACCACGACGTGCAGCTGGCGCTCAAGGATGGCCAACTGGTGGTGCAGGGCAACCGACAGGCACTGACCGACGGCGCCCTGGTGGCCCAGTTGCGGGCCCACAAACCGGCGCTGGTGAGTCTGATCGAGCGCGGCGAGTACGTGGCCCGCAAGCACGGCCCGGTGGCCGTGCCGCCCAACCTCATCGCACCGGGTAGCACCCACATCGACGCGGCGATGCTCAACCTGGTGACCCTGGACCAGGCCACCGTGGATCAAGTGGTCGCGGCCATCCCGGGTGGGGCGGCCAACGTGCAGGACATCTACCCGCTGGCGCCCCTGCAGCAGGGCATGCTGTTCCACCATGCCAGCGCCGAAGGCCACGACCCGTATGTGATGCAGGCGCGCTTCGCCTTTGCCAGCCAAGCACGCTTCGACGCTTTCGCGCAGGCGCTGCGCGGCGTCATCGCCCGCCATGACATATTGCGCACGTCGGTGCACTGGGAAGGCCTGGCCCAACCCCTGCAGGTGGTCTGGCGGCACGCCGAGCTGGCGGTGCTGACACTGGCAGACCCGGCGACCGAACGGGACTGGATCGACCTGACCCAGGCACCCCTGATCCGCCTGCTGCGCGAGCCCACCCAGCCCGACGGCACGCTGCATGCCACCTTGCAGTTCCATCACATCGCCCTGGACCACAGTGCACTGGACGTGGTGCGGCAGGAGCTGATCGCCTTTCTGACCGGCAACAGCGAGCAGCTTGGGGCCGCGGTACCGTTTCGCGACTACGTGGCTCAAGCCGTGCTTGGCGTCAGCCAGGCCGAGCACGAAGCTTTTTTCCGCGACATGCTCGGCGACATCGACGAGCCGACCCTGGCCTACGGGCTTGCCCAGGTACAGGGGGGCGACCCGGTGCATGAAGAGCATCAACTCGACTTGCCGCTGGCGCTGTGCCAGGGTTTGCGCAGCCATGCCCGCACCCTGGGGGTAAGCGTTGCCAGCCTGTTCCACCTGGCCTGGGGGCGCGTGCTGGGCGGGCTGACCGGGCACGATCAGGTGGTGTTCGGCACGGTGCTGATGGGGCGCTTGCTCGGCGCGCAAGGGACCGACCGGGCCTTGGGCATCTTCATCAACACCTTGCCATTGCGGGTGGACCTGGCGGCAGCGAACCTTGAAAGCGCTATCCACGCGACCCACAAGCGACTGACCGCCTTGATGCGCCATGAACACGCGCCACTGGCGCTGGCCCAACGGTGCAGCGGCGTGGCCGCACCCGCGCCGCTGTTCAATAGCCTGCTCAATTACCGGCACAGCGCCGTCGGCCCGGCTGAGCCGCGCCGGGCAGCATTGGCCGGCATCGACATCATCGACTCGGTCGAAGCCACCAACTACCCATTGACCTTGAGTGTCGACGATTTGGGCGAGGGGTTGCGCCTGACCTTGCTGGCCGATGCCCAGGTACCGGCGCCACGTGTTTGCGCCTATCTGCAGCAGACTCTTGAGAGCTTGTTGCGCGCGCCGCAGGCGGCGGTACTCGACCTGCCCATGTTGCCGGAGGCCGAGCGTCAGTGGCTGCTGGACAACTTCAATGCCTGCCACGGCGACTATGACCAGCAGCATACGCTGCACCAGCGTATCGAGCAGCGCGCCCAGCACTGCCCGGATGCGGTGGCGGTAACCTTTGGCGAACGTCAGTTGAACTATGGCCAGCTCAACCTGCAGGCCAATGCCCTGGCCCATCACCTGATCGCTCTGGGGGTGCGACCGGATGACCGCGTGGCTGTGCTTGCCCGGCGCGGCCTGGAGACGCTGGTGGGCCTGTTGGCGGTGCTCAAGGCAGGGGCAGGCTACGTGCCTGTCGATGCTGCCCATCCTGACGAGCGTGTGCGCTACCTGCTTGAAGACAGCGCCCCGGTGGCGGTGCTGACGCAACGGGCGCTGCTGCCACGGGTCGGTCATAGCGAACGGCCAGTGCTGCTGCTGGACCAGCCCGACTGGCCGGCCCGGCACGACGATCCTATCGTCAAAGGCCTAACCCCTCGGCACCTGGCCTATGTGATCTACACCTCCGGCTCGACCGGTGAACCGAAAGGGGTGATGGTCGAGCACCTGACGGTGAACAACCTGGTGGACTGGCATTGTCGCGCCTTCGGCCTGGGCCCAGGTCGGCATACCTCGAGCCTTGCCGGGTTCGGCTTTGATGCCATGGCCTGGGAGATCTGGCCGGCGCTGTGCACCGGCGCAACCGTGCACCTGGCCCCGACGAGCGGCGCCAGCGACGACCTGGATGCCATGCTTGCCTGGTGGCAGGCGCAGCCGCTGGATGTGAGCTTCTTGCCCACGCCCGTGGCCGAATACGCCTTCAACCACCACCTGGAACACCCCACGCTGCGCACCCTGCTGATTGGCGGTGACCGCTTGCGCCAGTTCAACCGTACCCAGCGCTTCACCGTGGTGAACAATTATGGCCCCACCGAAACCACGGTCGTGGCAAGCTCCGGCGCCGTGCAGGCCGGCAGCACCCTGCACATTGGCAAACCGGTGGACAATGCCCGGCTCTACGTGCTCGACGCGCGCCGGCAACCGGTGCCGCTGGGCGTGCCTGGCGAGCTGTACATCGGCGGTGCCGGGGTTGCCCGTGGTTACCTGAACCGCCCGCAACTGACAGCCGAGCGCTTCGTGCAAGACCCGTTCGCAACCTCGGCCAGTGCCCGCATGTACCGCTCAGGCGATTTGGTGCGCTGGCTTGCCGACGGCTCCCTGGAGTACCTGGGCCGCAACGATGACCAGGTCAAGATCCGCGGCTTGCGCATCGAGCCCGGCGAGATCGAGAGCCGCCTGGCGGCCCTGGCAGGTATCGACGAGGCGGTGGTCATCGCCCGCGAAGATCAGCCCGGGCACCCACGCCTGGTGGCTTACTACACGGCCAAACCCGACGTGGTACCGCTCGAACCTGACGGTCTGCGCGCGCAATTGCAGGCCCATCTGCCTGAATACATGGTCCCGGTAGCCTTCATCGCCTTGCCAGCGCTACCCCTGACCGCCAACGGCAAACTTGACCGGCGCGCACTGCCGGCACCGGAGCGCTCAGCGCTTTTCGAGGTGGGTTTCGAAGCGCCGGTGGGCGAGCTCGAGCAGGCCCTGGCCCAGCTGTGGGCAGAGCTGCTGCACGTGGAGCGGGTCGGGCGGCATGACGACTTCTTTCGCCTGGGTGGGCATTCGCTGTTGGCCATGCGCATGGTTTCCCAGGTGCGCGTACGCCTGGGGGCTGAGCTGAGCCTGGCGGCACTGTTTGCCGCCCCGCAACTGGCCAGCGTGGCCAGGCACCTGGAGAAGGCTGGGCGCAGCGAGGTGCCGCCCATCGTGGCGGTAGCGCCAGGGCAGCCCTTGCCCATGTCCTTCGCCCAGCAGCGCCTATGGTTCCTGGCACAGCTGGAGGGTGGCAGCCAGGCCTACAACGTTCCCCTGGCCCTTGGCCTGCGCGGTGCGCTGGATGTCGATGCGCTGGAAGCAGCCCTGCTGCGCCTGCTGGAGCGCCACCCGGTGCTGCGTAGCCAGTTCAAGGCCGTGGCGGACAGCGCCGAGGTGGTCATTTGCCCCGTGCCGCAGAGGGGCTGGTTGCAACGCGAGGCAGTAACGCCCGAGGCCTTGCCCGCCCGGCTTCAGGTGCTTGCCCGGGCCCCCTTCGACCTGGCCTGCGGGCCCCTGGTGCAGGCGCACGTGTTGCGCCTGGGCGAGCAGCACCATGTACTGGCCATGACCATGCACCATATCGTGGCCGATGGTTGGTCCCTGGGCGTGATGACCCACGAGTTGAACCTGCTCTACGCCGCATTGCGTGAGGGCCGGGATGACCCGCTCCCCGCGCTGGCCCTGCAGTACACCGATTACGCCCTGTGGCAGCGTCGATGGCTGACGGGCGAACGCCTGCAACAGCAGCTCGATTACTGGCACCAGACGCTGGAGGGTGCCCCGGCGCTGATCAGCCTGCCCACCGACCGGCCACGCCCGGCGCGTCAGGACCTGGCCGGTGCCAGCGTGCCGGTGCACCTGTCGCCGCGTCTCTCGGCGGCGCTGCGCACTTTGGCCCATCAACACGGTGCGACCCTGTACATGACAGTGCTGGCAGCCTGGTCAGCGCTGCTGGCGCGCCTGGCCGGACAGCCTGAGGTGATAATCGGCTGCCCGGTCGCAGGACGCGGGCGCGCCGAACTCGAACCCTTGGTCGGGCTGTTCGTCAATACGCTGGCCGTGCGCATCGACCCAAGTGCAGCACCGACCGCACAGGCCTTGATGGGCCAGGTACGCGACCGGGTTCTGCAGGCCCAGGCCCACCAGGACGTGCCGTTCGAGCACGTGGTGGAAGTGCTGCGCCCGGCGCGCAGCCTGAGCCATACGCCCGTGTTCCAGGTCAGCTTGAACTGGCAGGCAACCGAGGGTGCAGCGCTGGCGTTGGCCGGCTTGCATCTGGAGGCCGTCAACCAGGCCAGCGCCGTGGCCAAGTTCGACCTGACTTTGAACCTGGGAGAACAGGGCGACTGCCTGATTGGCAGCCTGGACTACGCCACAGCGCTGTTCGATGAGGCGACGGTGTGCCGCTACCTGGGTTACTTCGAGCGGCTGCTCTGGGCGATGACGGCCGATGACCAGCAACCCTTGGCCCAGGTGGACCTGTTGGACGCCCGCGAGCGTGATCACCTGTTATTCGCGCTGAACCAGACGCAAACCGCCTGCCCCCGTGAGTGCAGCGTGACGCACCTGTTCGAGCGACGCGCGGCCGAGCACCCCGCGGCCATCGCCGCTGTGCATGGCGAGCAGGTCCTGCGTTATGGCGAGCTCAACCGTCAGGCCAACCGCCTGGCACGGTACCTGGTTGACCAGGGCGTCAGGCCAGATGCGCAGGTGGCGCTGCTGCTGCCGCGCTCGTTCTCGTTGCTGGTGGCCCAGTTGGCCGTGCTCAAATGTGCGGCCAGCTATGTGCCGCTTGACCTGCACGCACCTGCCGAACGCCAGGCGTTCATGGTGCAGGACTGCCATGCCAGCCTGGTGCTGACAATGGCCACGATCAACGCACACCTGGACGCCCGACGCATCGACCTCGATGCCTTGCAGCTTGCAGGCTGGACGGATGATGACCTGGGCCTGGCAGCGACCGCCGACAGCACCGCCTACGTGATGTACACCTCCGGCACCACCGGCCAACCCAAGGGTGTGTGCGTGCCGCACCGTGGCATCGTGCGGCTGGTGGTGGACAACGGCTATGTCGAACTGGGCCCCAATGACCGCCTGGGCTTGGTCTCCAATCCGGCGTTCGATGCCAGCACCTTCGAGGTCTGGGGTGCGTTGCTCAACGGCGGCCAGGTGCAGGTGATCGACCACGCCACGCTGGTCGACCCTGAGCGTTTTGCCTGCGCGCTGCATGACCAGGCCATTACGGTGCTGTTCCTGACCACTGCGCTGTTCAACCAGTATGTACAGCTGATGCCCCAGGCACTGGCCGGGCTGCGGGTGCTGATCAGCGGCGGTGAGCGGGCCGAGCCGGCCGCGTTCCGCGCACTTTTGACCCAAGCACCTGGCCTGCGCCTGATCAATGCCTATGGCCCTACCGAAACCACCACCTTCGCTGTCACCTGCGAAGTTCACGCGCTGGCGCCGCAGGCAAACCAGGTCCCTATTGGTCGCCCCATCGGCAACACCCAGGTGTACGTGCTTGATGCGTGGCAGCGTCCGGTGCCACAGGGCGTGGTCGGTGAATTGTATGTGGGCGGTGACGGTGTGGCCCTGGGTTATCTGAATCGGCCCGACCTGACCGCACAGCGTTTCGTCGAAAACCCCTTCGGCCAGCAGGCGGGGGCCCGTCTTTACCGCACCGGCGACCTGGTGCGCTGGAATGCCGACGGCCAGCTCGAATGCCTGGGGCGTAACGACGATCAGGTGAAAATCCGCGGCTTCCGCATTGAGCCAGGCGAAATCGAGCAAGTGCTGGCGCAGGCACCCGGCATCGGGGAGGTGCTGGTCATGGCCATCGAGCAGGCCCACGGGCCCCACCGACTGGTCGCCTGGTACACGCGCCGTAGCGAGGAACTCGATGGCACGGGGCTGCGCGATTACCTGCGCGTCCGACTACCCGACTACATGGTACCTTCGGCATTCGTGCCTCTGGCGCGGATGCCGCTGAACAACAACGGCAAGGTCGATCGGACGGCGCTGCCGCCCCCGGGGCTACAGGATCTGTCGACGGTGGCGTTCGAGGCCCCTCGGGCTGGGCATGAGTCAGACCTGGCGCGAATCTGGGCCGATCTGCTTGGGCTCAACACCGTCGGCCGGCAGGACCGTTTCTTCGAGCAGGGCGGGCACTCCTTGCTGGCCATGCGCATGCTGGCCCAGGTGCGCGAACAGATGGGCTGCGAACTGGCGTTGGCCGACCTGTTCGCCGACGACTGCCTGGCCGCGGTGGCGGCCACCTTGCAGGCCAGCGTGCAAGCCTTACCCGCTCTGGAGCCGATGCCACGTGAAGGGCGCCTGCCGCTTTCCCTGGCCCAGCAGCGCCTGTGGTTCCTGACCCAGATGGGTGAAGCCAGTGCTGCGTATCACATTCCGGTGGCGCTGCACCTGCAAGGGCGCCTGCACCGCCAGGCGCTGGAGCGCAGCCTGCGGGCGCTGGTGGCCCGTCATGAAAGCCTGCGCAGCCACTTCCATGAGCATGACGGGGAACCGTATGTGGCGCTGGCAACCGATACCGGCGCCTTCACCGTGCAGTGGCACCAGGCCTGCGGGCTGGATACGCCTGCGTTGCAAGCCTGGGCCCGCGCCGAGGCGGCGCGGCCCTTTGCCTTAGACCAGGATTTGCCGGTGCGCGCTCATGTGCTTGAGCTCAGTGATGACCGCCACGCGCTGCTACTGGTCGTTCACCACCTGGTGGCCGATGGCTGGTCCCTGGGCATTCTGATTGGCGAGCTGGCGGCGCTCTACCAGGCTTTCGCTACGGGCGCCCCCGACCCGCTGCCCGCGCTTGGGGTGCAGTACCTCGATTATGCCCAGTGGCAGCAGCGCTGGCTCAACGGTTCGGCGCTGCATGCCCAGGCCGACTATTGGCGCAAGCAGCTCCACGGCTCGCCTGCGCTGCTCACTCTGCCGTGGGACCGGCCTCGTCCGGAGCGCCAGCAATACGCCGGCGACAGCGTCCAGGTGCAGCTCGACCTGCCGTTAAGCGAAGCCCTCAAGGCTGTGTGCACACGCCATGGCGTCACACCGTTCATGCTGTTCACGGCAGCGTGGGCAGCACTGCTCGCTCGGCTGTCCGGGCAGCAGGATGTGGTCATCGGCTCGCCGGTCGCCAATCGACGGCAGAGCCAGGTCCAGGGAATGGTAGGCATGTTCGTCAATGCCCTGGCCCTGCGCCTTGACCTGTCGGGCCGCCCGCAGGTGTCTGCGTTGTTGGCCCAGGCCAAGGCCGTGGTGCTGGAGGCCCAGGCCCATCAGGATGTTCCGTTCGAACAGGTGGTGGAGCTGTTGCGCCCGCGTCGAAGCCTTGGGCATACGCCGCTGTATCAGGCAACACTGGACTGGGATGCCAACACCGGGCACCGGGCCCCTGCGTTTGCGGACTTGCACGTCAGCGCCATGGCTGCCGAGGCCGCAGTGGCCAAGTTCGACCTGAGCTTGAGCATGGGTGAGCGGGCCGGCTGCTTTGCCGGTGGCATCGTGTATGCCACCGCGCTGTTCGACCGCGCCACAATCGCACGCTTCGCCGGTTACCTGCAGCGCGTACTGCAAGTCTTTGCGACCAGCGACCAGGCTACCGTCGCGGACATCGACCTGTTGGCTGCCGAAGAACGTGAGCGGGTGCTGCACGCCTTCAACGCGACCAGCACCGACCATGACCTGGACTGTACCCTGCACGCGCTGATCGAGGCCCAGGCGCAGCGCACACCCCAGGCCGTCGCCGTCAGTGCCGAGGAGGGGGAGCTGACCTTCGAGCAACTCAACGCCCAGGCCAACCGCCTGGCTCACCACCTGATCACGCTGGGTGTGAAACCCGACGATCGCGTGGCGATCTGCGTCGAACGCGGCTTGTCGATGATGGTGGGCCTGCTGGGGATTCTGAAGGCAGGCGGCGCTTATGTGCCGGTCGATCCGGACTACCCGGCAGAACGTATTCGCTACATGCTCACCGACAGCGACCCGGTAGCGGTGCTGGTGCACGCGGCGACCCGGCATGTGCCTGAGCACGGCGTCGTGATCGATCTGGACGCGCCTTTGAGCTTCGAACTTCCTGCCGACAACCCGCATGTGCCAGGGCTCACCGCGCAGCACCTGGCGTACGTCATCTACACCTCAGGCTCTACCGGCCTGCCCAAAGGGGTGATGAACGAGCACGCCGGCGTGGTCAACCGCCTGCTGTGGATGCAGGACGCCTACGCGCTGGATGCTGACGACGTCGTGCTGCAGAAGACCCCGTTCAGCTTCGACGTTTCGGTCTGGGAGCTGCTGTGGCCCTTGCAGACCGGTGCAAAACTGGTCATGGCCCGGCCCGGTGGGCATCGCGACCCGCAGTACCTACAACGGGCTATCGAGGCCGAAGGTGTCAGCACGCTGCACTTCGTGCCGTCGATGCTGGACGTATTCCTCTCGGCCATGGAATCAGGCTGGTCCGCGCCTTCGCTCAAACGGGTGGTGTGCAGCGGCGAAGCATTGCCGGGCAGCTTGGTGCGTCGTTTCCACCAACAACTGCCAGACGTGGAGCTGCACAACCTCTACGGCCCGACCGAAGCCGCGGTGGATGTGAGTGCCTGGCACTGTGTGACCGCACCCGACAACACCCCCATCGGCAAACCCATCGCCAACACCACCCTCTACGTACTGGACGAGCAAGGCCAGCCGGTGCCCCAAGGCGTGGCGGGTGAGCTGTACATCGGTGGCGTACAGGTGGCCCGCGGTTACCTGAACCGACCCGAACTGACCGCCGAGCGCTTCGTGGATGACCCCTTCGGCCAGCGCCCAGGCGGGCGGCTGTACCGTACGGGCGACCTGGCGCGGCACCTGGCGGACGGCAACCTTGAATACCTGGGCCGTAACGACGATCAGGTCAAGCTTCATGGTCTGCGCATCGAACTGGGTGAAATCCAGGCGGCGATGACGGCCGTGGACACCGTCAAGGAAGCGGTCGTGCTCGCCTGCGACCAGCACCTGGTTGCGTACTACACGGGCCAGCGTCTGGCCCCCGAGGCGTTGCGGGCCATCTTGATGGCGCGCTTGCCCGGGTTCATGGTTCCGGCGCAATTCATCCACCTGGCCGCGCTTCCGCTGGGCCCTAACGGCAAGCTTGATCGCAAGGCGTTGCCAGCGCCCGAAGTGCAGCAGCGCCCCTTCGAAGCCCCTTGCGGGGACGTCGAGCAGCTAGTCGCGAGCCTTTGGCGCGAGTTGCTCGAGGTCGATGAGGTGGGCCGCCATGACAACTTCTTCGAGTTGGGCGGTCACTCGCTGGCCGCCATTCGCCTGGTGGACCGCCTGCACAAAGCCGGGGTGCCCGCGGCGCTCAATGACGTCTTCCAGCGCCCAACGGTGGCAATGCTCGCCAGGCTGGTGGAACGGCAGGCGCCCGCGGTACCGACCGTCATCACGGTCCGGCCGGGTACTGCCCAGGCGCCGCTGTTCCTTGTGCATGAATTTTCCGGGCTGGACTTCTACTTCCCCGTGCTTGCCCAGCAGATAGGGGGCGACTTTGCCATTCACGGCCTGCCGGGCGTACCCGATGGTGCCCCGCAGCTGCCCACGCTGGAATGCCTGGCGCGCTACCAGATCACGCAGATGCGCACCGTACAACCCCATGGGCCCTACCGTCTGGCCGGGTGGTCGTTCGGCGGTGTGCTGGCCTTGGAGATGGCCAATCAGCTGCGCGGCGCCGATGAACAGGTGGCGTTCGTGGGGTTGATCGACACCTACGCACCGCGCCTGGCCGACCAGGGCAAGGCACGCTGGGAAGGCCCGTATGCCTTGGAGCGGCAGTTGCTGCTCAACTGCACGGCGTACTGGCAAACCAAGGGTGAGGCAGGCGACGCCAAGCGGGCGCTGCTCGCGCGCCTGGAGCAGGACCAGGCCGACTTCGCGACCCTGGTGGCAAGCTGCCGTGAGCACGAGGTGCTTTACGGCCTATGGGCCAGCATGACGGACGCGGACCTGCGGCATTATTTCTGCCGCGAGCTCGCCCATGGCCATGCGTTGGCCCATTACCGCCCAGCGTCCGTGGATGTGCCGGTGCACCTGCTCTGCGCCGCAGAGGCTGACGAGGTGCCAGAGGGCCTTGGCTGGCGTACGGCGTTGCCGACCCAGGTACTGGTGACCCACACCGTTCCGGGGGACCACCGCAGCCTGATGCAGGCGCCTCACGTGACTACCGTTGGCCAGGTGCTGACGCAGGTCCTGGCAACTGCTGCCGTTACGCCTGTACCAGCGCCCTTGGCCCCCGTGGCCATCCAGACCGGTACTGCCGGGCACGCGCCCGTGTTTTGTGTGGCCGGTGCCGGCGACAGTGTGACCAGCTTCATCGGCCTGGCCGAGGCCCTGGGCCCGCAGTGGCCTGTGCAAGGCTTGCAGGCCCGAGGCCTGGATGGCCTGTCGCTGCCGCACAGCTGCGTCGAGGCTGCAGCAGCGTGCCATGTGCAGGCGATCGAAGCGGCCTATCCCGAGGGCCCGCTGAACTTGGTGGGGCACTCGTTCGGAGGCTGGGTGGCCCATGCCATGGCCGCGCGCTTTGAGGCCAAAGGGCGTCAAGTGCGGTCCTTGACGTTGATCGACAGCGAAGGCCCAGGCCCGGGGAGCACCTGCGGCCAGCCCCATACCTTCACCCAGACGCTGCTGCGCCTGATCGATGCGTTGGAAATGTCCACCGGCAAACCCCTTGGCCTGGACCGGGTGGCGTTTGCCCAGGCCAGCGACGATCAGCAACAGCACCAGCTGCACGCGGCCATGGTGCGTTCAGGACTGCTGCCTGCCAGGTCCAGTACGCGTGTGCTCGACGGCACGGTGCGCACCTTTGGGGCGGCGCTGCGCACGGCCTACCACCCCGAGCTGCCGTACACCGGCCCGGCAGGGTTGGTGCTGGTGGACGATCCGGGACTCGACACTGAAGGTAATGCTGCCGAGCACCGTCTCATGCAGCAACGCTGGGAACAGTTGTTGCCTGAACTGAAGGTGTGGAAGGCGCCGGGCGACCATTTCAGCATCCTCAAGGTGCCGCATGTGTTCAGCCTGGCCGCCTGGTGGCATGACGGTCAGGCACTTGCTCAGGCCCAGGTCGCTCAGTAGCCGGTTACCTGGCAGCAGGTGGGCGAGCCCGCCGTTGCCAGGTCTCGGCGCAGTCTTGTCAAACAAAGGAATAACGTGTGTCCATGGATAAAACCAAACTGCGCAAATGGGGCATCGGGCTGGGCCTTGCCGTGATGGCGAGTATCGGCCTGTATGCGGTTCAGGCCCCAGCCAAGGCACCGCAGTACATCACCGCCCAGGTCGAGCGCGCCGACATCGAGAACGCGGTACTGGCTACCGGGGTGCTCGAAGGGATCAAACAGGTGGATGTGGGTGCCCAGGTATCCGGTCAGCTGAAATCGCTCAAGGTGAAGCTGGGCGACAAGGTGACCGAAGGCCAGTGGCTGGCCGAGATAGACCCGCTGGTGCTGCGCAACACCTTGCGCCAGGCGGAGGTGGACGAGCAGAAGCTGCAGGCCCAGCGCCGCTCGACCCTGGCCCAACTCAAGCAGGCCAAAGGGGTCTATGAACGCTATCGGGCGCTGCAGGTCGATGCCTCGGTATCGCGCCAGGAATATGAAAAGGCCGAGGCCGACTATCAGGTCCAGCAGGCCGCCGTGGGCTCGCTCGATGCGCAGATCCGCAGCGCCCAGGTGGAAATCGACACGGCCCGAGTCAACCTGGGCTATACCCGCATCAGCGCACCGATCACAGGCCACGTGGTGGGCATCGTTACCCAGGAAGGGCAGACGGTGATCGCCAACCAGCTGGCCCCGGTGCTGCTCAAGCTGGCCAACCTGGACACCATGACCGTCAAGGCACAAGTCTCGGAAGCGGATGTGATTCACATCACGCCGGGCCAGGAGGTGTATTTCACCATCCTGGGGGAAGACAAACGCTATTACGCCAAACTGCGCGGCACCGAGCCTGCCCCTCAGCACTACGCCCAGAGCAGCGACAAGGCAGAGGGCGGGGCCGGCAAGCCAACGGGCGCTGTGTTCTACAACGCCTTGTTCGAAGTCCCCAACCCTGATCACCGCTTGCGCATCGCCATGACGGCGCAAGTGCACATCGTACTCGACACCGCGCAGCAGGTGCTGACCGTGCCAGTGGCAGCACTGGGTGGGCGCGAGGCCGACGGCAGCTTCGCCGTGCGGGTGCTCGATGACAAGGGCTTCGCCGAGCAGCGCAAGGTGGTGGTGGGGATCAACAACAACGTTCGGGTACAGATCGAGCAGGGTCTCAACGAAGGTGACCGTGTGGTGATTGGCGAGCCGATCACCGGCGACTCGGGAGCCTGAACATGAACATGAATGTGCAACCGACCGCCCCCCTGAGCCAGGCAACAGGGCAGGGGGAGCCCTTGCTTTGCCTGAAGGGCGTTACCCGCAGTTTCCAGGCCGGCGAGCGGGCTTTTCTCGCCCTCAAGGGTATCGACCTGCAGATTCACCGTGGTGAGCTGGTGGCCATCATCGGCGCCTCGGGCTCGGGCAAGTCCACGCTGATGAACATCCTGGGCTGCCTGGACAATGCCAGCGCTGGCAGTTACCGGGTCGATGGTCAGCAAACCCGGGACCTTGACGCCGATGCGCTGGCCGCTCTGCGCCGCGATCACTTCGGGTTCATCTTCCAGCGCTACCACTTGCTGCCGCACCTGGACGCCCTGCACAACGTCGAGATCCCTGCCGTGTACGCCGGGATGGACCTGCAACGCCGCCATGAGCAGGCGCAGACGCTGCTGAGCCGGCTGGGGCTGGGCGAGCACTTGCGCCACCGTCCCAGCCAGCTGTCCGGAGGCCAGCAGCAGCGGGTGAGCATATGCCGGGCCCTGATGAATGGCGGCCAGGTGATCCTGGCAGACGAACCCACAGGCGCGCTGGACAGCGCCAGCGGCAAGGAAGTCATGAAGATCCTGCTGGAGCTGCACGCCGCGGGCCACACCGTGATCCTGGTCACCCATGACCCGCAGGTGGCCGCACATGCCGAGCGCATCATCGAAGTCAGCGACGGTCAGATCGTCAGCGACCAGCGCAAAGCCCCTGAAACGGTGCCTGCACGGGCCGTTGCCCCAACGCCGGCTCGGCCAGGTGGGCATCGCCTGTTGGCAAGCCTGGGCATGTTCCGCGAGGCGTTCAAGATGGCTTGGCTGGCCTTGGTGTCACACCGCATGCGTACCTTGCTGACCATGCTGGGGATCATCATCGGCATCACCTCGGTGGTGTCTATTTCAGCTATCGGCGAGGGGGCCAAGGGGTATGTACTCAAGGACATCCAGGCCATCGGCAGCAACACCATCGATGTGTATTCAGGAAGCAACTTCGGCGACAGCCGGGCCAGAAACATCGAAACCTTGGTGCCGGCGGATGTGGCGGCGCTCAACGCCTTGTATTACGTCGACAGCGCAACGCCTGTGATCGGTCAGGGCACGCTGGTGCGCTACCGCAACCTGGACGTGGACGTACAGCTCAATGGCGTCAGCGAGCACTACTTCCAGGTGCGCAACATCCCACTGGCAGCGGGCATCGTGTTCAGTGCCGAGGATGCCCGGCGCCAGGCCCAGGTGGTGGTCATCGACCATAACACCCGCGAACGCCTGTTCGGCCCGGCCATCGACCCCCTTGGGCAAGTGATCCTGGTCGGTAACCTGCCCTGTACCGTGATCGGCGTCACGGCCCGCAACAAGAACCTGTTCGTGGCCAGCAACCAGCTGAACATCTGGGTGCCGTACGAGACTGCCGCCGGGCGGGTGCTGGGACAGCGTCACCTGGACAGCATCAGCGTGCGGATCAAGGATGGGGTGCCCAGCAAGCGGGTCGAGGAGGAGGTCAGCCGGGTACTGCTGCAGCGCCACGGCAGCAAGGACTTCTTCACCAACAACCTGGACAGCATCATGCAGACCGTGCAGAAGACCAGCCGCTCGCTGACCTTGCTGCTGTCGCTGATCGCGGTGATCTCGCTGGTGGTGGGCGGCATCGGGGTGATGAACATCATGCTGGTATCGGTGACCGAACGTACCCGGGAAATCGGCATACGCATGGCCGTCGGGGCCCGTCAGGTCGACATCCGCCAGCAGTTCCTGGTCGAAGCGGTCATGGTCTGCCTGTTGGGCGGGTTAGTGGGCGTGGGCCTGTCCTACGCGGTGGGCTACCTGTTCGAACTGTTCGTCAAGCAATGGGAAATGGTGTTTTCTCCGGCCTCGATCGTGATGGCGTTCGCCTGCTCGACCTTGATCGGGGTGGTGTTCGGCTTCGTGCCGGCGCGCAATGCGGCTCGACTGGACCCCATCGAAGCGCTGGCACGGGACTGAGCCACCCGCACTACAGTTGGACCGGAGCTTGGCCTAGGCGTACATCCAGCGCATCAGCGAATGCCGCCCGCCGATGCCCAGCTTGATCACGGCCCGGCGCAGGTAGCTTTCGACGGTATTCACGCGCAGGCCAAGCCGCTCGGCCTGCTCGGGGGCCGTTTGACCGGCCAGCAGCCCAAGGCAGACCTGGCGCTCGCGTTCGGACAGCTTAAGGCCGGTCTGGGCCAGGCGCTCAATGAACCGCTGCTCCAGGCTCTCGTGGCTATTGCGCTGCGCGGTGGGTTGCAGGGCACGCAGGTGTTTCTCCAGCATCGGCAGCACCAAGGGTGTAATGGCCTCGAGCCTGTTGCGCTCCAGGGCGGAGAAGCCGTAGGTGGTGTCGGCGCGCAGTACGCGGATCTCGACCCGCGCGTCGCTGGTGCGGATACGGTGCAGGCGCGATGGGTCGCCCGAGGCGGTGGCAGTGGCTTGATCGCACGAGAACACGGTTTCGTCGAGCACGGTGGTTTCGCTCGGCGAGCGTGGCAGCTGGCGGATCTGCGTGGCGTCGATGCACAGGTGAGCCTGAATCAGGTCATGCAACAGGCGGGGGAACTGGCGGCTGCCGGTGCTGGCAATGATCTTGCCGATCTGGGGATAAATGGAATTGATGCTCATCGAATCGTCCTTGAGGCCAGGGCAGAAACCCGGCTGTGGTGCAAGCCCTCATCCTGGGCCGGCATCGGTGCGTGACAGGTATGCTAGTACAACGAGCGAGTCCTGGCTAAATCAAGGCTCGATGATGCCATATTGATATTGTTTTGTGGGCGCCATGCCGATCAGCGGGTTTGCTATCATGCCGCCTCCCTGACTAGCACAAGGCCCCATTTCCATGCCCCTGAGCGCCGAACAGATTGCCGAGTTTCGTGAGTTTGCCGAGCAGTTGGCCGATGCTGCGAGCGCGGCCATCACGCCTTACTTTCGTGCAAGCCTTGAGGTCGAGGACAAAGGCGGTCGCTTGTACGACCCGGTCACCGTCGCCGACAAGGCGGCCGAGGACGCGATGCGCGAGCGGATCCAGGCGCGCTATCCAGACCATGGCATTCTCGGTGAAGAGGCGGGCGTGGCCGTGGGCAGCAGCCCGTTGACCTGGGTGCTCGACCCGATCGACGGCACCCGTGCCTTCATCACCGGCCTGCCGTTGTGGGGCACGCTGATCGCGCTCAACGACGGTACCCGGCCAGTCGTGGGGGTGATGAACCAGCCCTTTACCGGCGAACGGTTCATCGGCACGCCCGAAGGTGCCTGGTCGGGCACGCGAGCGCTCAAGACCCGCGCCTGCAAGGAACTGGCAGCGGCCACGCTGATGTGCACCACCCCTGACATGTTCGATACGCCTGCGCGCAAGGCTGCGTTCGAGCACGTGGCCAGCCAGGCGCGGCTGATGCGCTACGGTGGCGATTGCTATGCCTATTGCATGCTGGCGTCGGGCTTTGTGGATGTCATCGTCGAAGCCAGCTTGCAGCCCTATGACGTGCAGGCGCTCATGCCCATCATCGAGGGCGCAGGCGGGGTGATCACCGCCTGGGATGGCAGCAGCGCGCAGCAGGGCGGTTGCGTGGTGGCCTGTGGTGACCCGGCCCTGCATGCCCAGGTCGTGGAGCTGCTGCGCGGCGCGATGTAACTCAGGTCACTGCACGGACTGGCGCTTGCCGCACTTTTTTGGCTTTCGGGGCTCTATGCTAGGCCCAGGCCGCCGCGATCCCCGCGGTGGCCGCCGAAAATGAAGCGGTGCCGATGGTAGTGTGCAGTTGCTCCACGATAGTTCGCCTGCTGTTGGCAGGCTCCCTGGCCAGCCTGTGCGCCTGCACCCAGCAGCAGGGGCGCGACATCGTCAACCAGCTGGGCGAAGGCAAACCCAGCGAGCTGTTCCAGACCAGTGTGGACCGCCTGGCCACCTTGTCGATGCGCGACAACCTGCAAAGCCTCTACCTGCTGATGAACAAGCTGTACCTGCGCAATCCCAACCAGTTGCAACGTTCAGGCTACCTGGACGCGGCCACGGCCGAGCGCCAGATCCGCCTGGCCATCGAGCAGCGCCAACCCCTGGCGCAACTGGGCAATCGACGTGACCTGGCTGCCTTGAGTTATGCCTTGAGCCCGGAGTTTCGCGGTGATCGAGTGGGTGCGTTCATCTACGCCATCGGCAGTATGCTGATCACCGCCCACGGTGGGCGCACCGCGTTCTACATGACCGACACCCTCGACCCGTTGTTCATCAACAACGCCGCGCGCAACATCGAAAAAGCCACCTGGATGCTGAGCCAGCGGCAGGACGCCAACGGTGTGTTGTTGCTGTTCTCCAATGAAATTTCGGAGGAGGGCAGCAACCTGAGTTTTGCCGTGGAGTTCGGCAAGGTGGTTGCCCGCCTCGACCTGCTGGCCGAGCTGCTCGACGAGCGTTACCGCCGTATCGGCCTCAATTATGCGCAAAGCCTGCTGCTGATGAATTTCCTGCCGGTACAGTGACCTGCTGCGCCTGGAGCAGGGCCTGGATGGCCTTGCGGTAACGCTGCCCGGCCAGGCTCATGCTGTTGTTGTGCGTTGCACCCGGCACCAGCAACAGCGTCTTGGGCTCGCGCGCGGCCTCGAACAGCTGCTGGCTGAAACGCGAGGGCACGTAGCGGTCGTCCAGGCCATGGACCAGCAGCACCGGCAGGTCGATGTCGCCGATCTTGCCCAGCGAGTCGAATTTCTGCGACAGCAGCCAGCGCACCGGCAGCGATGTATTGGCGACCACGCCTGCCACATCGCCCAACGAGGTGAACGTGGACTCCAGGATCAGCCCTCGCGCCGGGGCGCTGGTGCGCGTGTCTCGGGCTTCACGGGTAAGCGTGCGCGCCAGGTCGACCGCCACGGCCCCACCCAGGGAGTGCCCATAGATCAGGCGTTTGCTGGCATCAGGTTGCAGTTGGGCGAAACGCTCCCAAGCCACGCGAGCGTCCTCGTACACGGTGGCTTCCGAAGGCAAATCCCCTCGGCTGCGACCAAAGCCGCGATAGTCCACCGCCAGCACCGAATAACCCATGGCGTGCAGCTGCTCGATGCGAAACAGCTGGCCCGTAAGGTTCCAGCGCACACCGTGCAGGTAAAGAATGGCCGGGGCATCGGCGCGTTTTGCGGGCCACCACCAGGCATGCAGGCTCTGGTTCTCGGCGAAGGTACGCGGGCGCAGGTCCAGCTCCTGAACACCGCCGGGCAGGCCATGGAACCAGCTGGCCTGGCCGGGCTCGATGCGAAACACCAGCTCGCGTTCCTTGTGCTGCAAGACCGAGCACCCGGCGGGCAGGGCGAGCACCAAGGTGGCAGCGCACAGCCAGCTGAACCAACGGCGGCGTAGGGCGGAGAACAACCGGGTAGACATACGGAGTTTGGGGGTCTCGAAAGTGGTCAAGGCGCGGGAACGTACAAGAAGCGTGGCGTAGTTCTATCAAATGCTGCAGGTCATATGTAAGAAATATTACCCGCCGGCGGGTCAGCTTCTTTGCAAGCTGTTTCCAGCGCGAGCGTGCGCACGGTGCGCCGATTGCGCAAGCGCCCCGCAAGCAGGTAGCGTGGCCCGACACCCTCCTGACGAAGGCTTTGTTTTGGACTCGATAACCCAAGCCGTTCTCGGCGCTGCGTTGCAAGGCACATTGTTGGGGCGCATTCAGGGCCGTCGGGCCCTGGTCTACGGCGCTGCGCTGGCCACACTGCCGGACCTGGACGTGATCATCCGCTATGCCGACCCGGTCTCGCAGATGACCTACCACCGTGGCTTTTCCCACTCAGTGTTCGTGCTGACCGCGCTGGCAGCGCTTCTGGCATGGCTGGTGAACAGGGCCTGGCCGGACAAAGGCTATACGCTGTCCCGCTTATTCCTGACGTTCTGGCTGGTCTTGGTGACCCACCCTGTGCTCGACGCGTTCACCGTGTACGGCACCCAGCTGCTCTGGCCCTTGCACGTGACCCCGCAAAGCTGGGCGGCCGTGTTCATCATCGATCCTGTGTATACCGTACCGTTGCTGGTGGCGGTGGCCTACGCCGCCGTGCGTGGCACCCATGCCCGCGCACTACGGTTCATGGCCGTGGCGCTGGTTTTGAGCACCACGTACCTGGGCTTAGGCCTTGCCAGCCGTACCCTGGCAGAACACCGTTTCCAGGCCGCGCTCGATGCCAAGGGCGTGACTGTGAGCGAGGTTCGGGCAGTGCCCATGGCGTTCAACAGCCTGGTCTGGCGGGTCTTGGCCAAAGCGCCGGACGGCGTCTATTACGAAGGGGTCAGTAGCCTGTTGGACCGCCAGTCGCCAGAGATGCTGCGCCTGAACCGCAACCTGTCATTGGCCCAGGTGCTGGCAAACGATCCGCTGCACCAGCGGCTGCGCTGGTTCACCGACGACTGGCTGCGCTACGACCAGGTCGGCGACCGGCTGGTGGTGACCGACCTGCGCATGGGTACGCCGGGCAACTACACATTCCGCTTCGACATGGCACGGAAGGGCGAGCAGGGCCGCTGGCAGACGCAGCAGCCGGCCGTGCACACCGTCAGCGGCCCGCGCGATCTGTTCGACGGGCAGGCACTGAGGTTGATCTGGCGCCGCATCGTCTTCCAGCAACCCCCGCTGCCCTTGGCCGCCTGGACCGCACGCATTGCAACGCCAGGGCAAGGCCAGGTGGAGTAGCCCCCCATGCGCTCAGGCGGGCTGGACCTGGTGAAGTGGGTCGCGATGCT
The DNA here is from genome assembly GCF_002021815.1 of Pseudomonas parafulva. Lineage (NCBI taxonomy): Bacteria > Pseudomonadati > Pseudomonadota > Gammaproteobacteria > Pseudomonadales > Pseudomonadaceae > Pseudomonas > Pseudomonas parafulva. Next base: position 2,440,187 of record NZ_CP019952.1, on the reverse strand, counting down.
GGCGATGGTCGCTGACCACCTGCGCTTTCTCTGGCCGCAGGCCCACGGCCTGTTCGTGGTTGGCCGACTGGCGTTTCCGCTCTTTTGCCTGGCCATGGCCATGAACGTGGTGCGGCGCGGGCCTGACACGTTGCTTGATCGCCACCACGGGCGGTACCTGGGGCCGATGCTGCTGTTCACGGTGCTGTCCGAGCCCGCTTACCGCTGGCTGGACAGCGGCTCGACCACGTTCAGCATCATGCCGACGCTGTTGTTGGGCCTGCTGCTGGCCTGGGGCGTGCAGCATACCCAGTTGGCAACGCGGCTGCTGGGGCTGGTCGCGCTGGGCGCAGGTTGGGCTGGCAGCCCGTACCTGATGTACGGCCTGCCAGGGGTGCTGCTACCCGCCGTTTGCGTGCTTGGCCACCGCTACGGGGGCCGAATGTGGCTTGTGCCGTGCCTGTCGGCGGTTGCCGGCAACTTGACCAACAGCTGGTTGATGACGCACCTGAGCGCCCCCTTCACCTGGGTCACGCTGACGGTTGCCGCCGTGGCCATCCCGGTCGGCAACGGCCTGTTGCACAGCCGATGGCGTCGCGTGCCGGCAGTGGGTCGCTGGGGCTATGGGTTCTACCCGCTGCACCTTTTGCTGATCAAAGCTGCGGGCATTCTTCAGCTGTGACACACCTGTTCCACCTTTGACCCAAGGTTGAAGCAACTGTGTCGAGCATTCGCCCGTATCCGGCCCCTGCTCACTGACGGCCAAAGGCTCTACCGCGGTATCTCCGGCCCTCAGCCGGCGGTTTGGCACAGCCGTTGCTCTTGCCTGGAATGACGCTCGTCGCAGCGTCGCCATAACAAGAACGGAGAACAGCGCATGAATCGATCAGGCCCCCAACGCCTTGCACTCGGCTGCCTGGCCATGGCCCTCAGTTGGACACCCCTGGCCTTTGCCGCCGGTGTCGATGGGCAACGCATCATCGATGCGGACAAAGAGCCCGGCAACTGGATGAGCCATGGCCGCACGTACGACGAGCAACGCTTCAGCCCCCTCAAGACCATCGACCAGAGCAACGTCAGCCAGCTAGGGCTGGCGTGGAGCTACAAGCTCGACCTGGACCGCGGTGTGGAGGCGACTCCCATCGTGGTCGATGGGGTGATGTACACCACGGGGCCGTTCTCGGTGGTGTACGCGCTGGATGCGCGCAACGGCCAGCTGCTGTGGAAGTACGACCCGCAGTCCGACCGCAACCGTGCGGGCGAGGCCTGCTGCGATGCGGTCAACCGGGGCGTGGCCGTGTGGCAGGGCAAGGTCTACGTCGGTGTGCTCGACGGTCGCCTGGAGGCCATCGACGCCAAGACCGGCAAGCGGGTGTGGTCGGTCGACACCCGCGCCGATACCACGCGCAGCTACACCATCACCGGTGCGCCGCGGGTGGTCAACGGCAAGGTGGTGATTGGCAATGGCGGCGCCGAATTCGGCGTGCGTGGCTATGTGACCGCCTACGACGCCGAGACCGGCCGCCAGGCATGGCGGTTCTACACCGTACCGGGCGACCCGAAGCTACCGCCTGAGGATAAGGCCATGCAGATCGCCAGCAAGACCTGGCACGGGGATGCCTACGTCGAGTGGGGGGGCGGCGGGACAGCCTGGGATTCCTTCGCCTATGACCCGCAGTTGAACCTGCTGTACATCGGCGTGGGCAACGGCGCGATGTGGGACCCCAAATGGCGCAGCCAGGCCAAGGGCGACAACCTGTTCCTGTCCTCGATCGTGGCGGTGAATGCCGATACCGGCGAGTACGCCTGGCACTACCAGACCACGCCCGGCGACGCCTGGGACTTCACGGCCACCCAACACATGATCCTGGCCGAGCTGCCCATCGACGGCAAGCCGCGCAAGGTGCTGATGCAGGCGCCCAAGAATGGCTTCTTCTACGTGCTGGACCGGGAAACCGGCGAGTTGCTGTCGGCCAAGAACATCGTGCCGGTGAACTGGACCAAGGGCATCGACATGAAGACTGGCCGGCCCATCGTCGATGACGAGGCGGCGGCCTACTGGAAGGACGGCAAGCGCAAACTGGTGACCCCGGCGTTCTGGGGGGCGCACGACTGGCACCCGATGTCGTACAACCCGCAGACGGGGCTGGTGTACATCCCGGCCCACATCATGTCCGCCTACTACGAGCACGTGCCCGAAGCGCCCAAGCGCAACCCGTTCAAAAGCGTCTATCAGCTGGGGCTGCGTACCGGCATGATGCCCGAAGGCGCCGAAGGGCTGCTGGACATGGCCAAGACCTGGTCAGGCAAACTGATCGCCTGGGACCCGGTCAAGCAGGCGCCTGCCTGGGAAGTGCCGTACATCACCATCTTCAATGGCGGCACCTTGAGCACGGCCGGCAACCTGGTGTTCGAAGGCAGCGCCGACGGCCGGGTCATTGCCTATGCCGCCGAAACCGGCAAGAAGCTGTGGGAAGCGCCTGCAGCCAGCGGCGTGATGGCCGCACCGATCACCTATGCCGTCGACGGTGAACAATACGTCACCTTCATGGCGGGCTGGGGCGGCGCGTTTTCCACATTCGCTGGGGCACTCTCGTTGCGTGCAGGCGTGCAGCCCTACGCACAGGTGCTGACCTACAAGCTGGGCGGCACGGCCAAGCTGCGCGAGCCGGCCCCGCCTGCCGATGCGCCCAAGCCGCCGCCATTGACGGCCAACGCCGAGACGGTCGCCGCAGGCGCTGCGCTGTACGACGGCAACTGCTCCCAGTGCCACGGCATTCATGCGGTCAGCGGCGGGGTACTGCCGGACCTGCGCAAGCTGAGCGCCGACAAGCACCAGATGTTCCTCGGGATTCTCTACGGCGGCAGGGTGCCCGATGGCATGCCCTCGTTCGCCGACAACCTCAACCCCGAGCAGGTCGAGCAGGTCCATCAGTACCTGATCAAGCGTGCCCACGACTTGCAGGAGGAGGGCGAGGTCTGGAAGCGGTTCAGCGCCCGCCCGGCAAGCTCTTCATCGCTGGCTGACAATGCACCACAGGAGTGAAATGCCCATGAACGATTCGGTCTACCAGAACTTCATCGACAACCGGTTCGAACCCGGTGAAGCCTTGCTTGAGGTCCATAACCCGGCCAACGGCCAGTTGCTCGGTCGCGTGCCTGAGTCCTCGCAGGCTCAGGTCGACCAGGCCGTGAGCGCGGCACGCCGGGCTCAGAAGGCCTGGGCAGCCCGGCCTGCGCAGGAACGCGCGGGCTACCTGCGTGCTATCGCGAGCCGGATACGGGCCAATGCCGACCAGCTGGCCCGGACCATTACCCTGGAAGGCGGCAAGGTCCCGGCTCTGGCCCAGGTGGAAGTCGGCTTCACGGCCGATTATCTGGACTACATGGCCGAGTGGGCGCGGCGCCTGGAAGGTGAGGTGTTGACCAGCGACCGTCAGGCCGAGCATGTGTTTCTCATGCGCAAGCCGGTGGGCGTGGTGGCAGGCATTCTGCCGTGGAACTTCCCGTTCTTCCTGATCGCCCGCAAGATGGCGCCGGCGCTCATCACCGGCAACACCATCGTGGTCAAGCCCAGTGAGGAAACTCCGATCAACTGCTACGCGTTCGCCCGGCTGGTGGCCGAAACCGGCCTGCCACCCGGGGTGTTCAACGTGGTCGGCGGCACAGGCGCCGCCGTGGGCCACGGCCTGTCCAGTCACCCCGGCGTGGATATGGTGAGTTTCACCGGCAGTGTGGCGACCGGTGCACGGATCATGGCAGCGGCGGCGCCGAACATCACCAAGCTGAACTTGGAACTGGGCGGCAAGGCGCCTGCCATCGTGTTGGCCGATGCCGACCTGAACCTGGCAGTGAACGCGATCGTCGCCTCGCGGGTGATCAACACCGGACAGGTGTGCAACTGCGCAGAGCGCGTGTACGTGGCGCGCCAGGTGGCCGATCGGTTCATCGATCAGGTGGCCCAGGCGATGGCCGCCACGCGCTATGGGGACCCATCGTCGCAGGAGGACCTGCACATGGGGCCGCTGATCAACCAGGCCGGCCTGGACAAGGTGGCGCAGATGGTGCGCACCGCCCAGGCCCAGGGCGCGCAGGTGGTCACGGGCGGGCAGGTGGCCGACCTTGGCAGCGGTTTTCATTATCAGCCCACCGTGCTGGCAGGCTGCGCGGGCGACATGGAGATCATGCGCAAGGAAATCTTCGGGCCGGTATTACCGATCCAGGTGGTGGAGGACCTGGACGAAGCCATTGCCCTGGCCAACGACAGCGAGTACGGGCTGACCTCGTCGCTCTATACCCGCGATCTGAACGCCGCGCTCAAGGCATGCCGGGAAATCGACTTTGGCGAGACCTACATCAACCGCGAAAACTTCGAGGCCATGCAAGGCTTCCACGCCGGGGCCCGCAAGTCGGGCATAGGCGGGGCGGACGGTAAGCATGGGCTTTATGAGTACACGCGCACGCAGGTGGTCTACATCCAGGGTTGAAGCTCGGCAGTTGCCAGTGCCCCGCCGTCACGGCAGGGCACTGGGCTCAGTGGCCCTGGCGATTGGGTTGCACGATGCCGTGGCGCCTGATCTTGCGGTACAGCGTGGAGCGCGAGATGCCAGCGGCCTGGGCGGCGGCGCTCATGTTCCACTGGGTACGGCGCAGCAGCGTTAGCAGATGGTCAGCTTCAGCCTCCTCGACCTGCTGCCCAAGCTGCGGCGTTGCGCAGATTGTCCTGCTCGGTTCGACCTGCCCAAGCTGCAACTCGGCGGGCAGGTCGGCCAGTTCGATGCACCCGCCTTCTGCCAGGGCCGCGCCCTGGCGCAGGGCATTGAGCAGTTGGCGAATGTTACCCGGCCAGGAGTAGGCCAGCAGGGCGGCGTGTGCAGATGCTGACAGGTGCAGCCCTGGCGCCAGACGTGCCAGCAGACCCTCGATCACGTGCGCCCGGTCACTGCGCTCGCGCAGCGCCGGCAGCGTGATGCGCATGCCACAGAGCCGGTAGTAGAGGTCCTCGCGGAATTGGTGGGTGGCGATCCTGGCAGTCAGGTCCTGGTGCGTCGCCGATATCACCTGAATATCCAGCCTCACCGGCGTGGCCGCCCCCAGCGCCACCAGCTCCCGTTCCGCCAGCACCCTTAGCAGACGGGTTTGCAGATCAGCCGGCATGTCGCCTATTTCATCGAGAAACAGCGTGCCGCCGTTGGCCTGTTCCAGCTTGCCTTTCATGCCCTTGCGGTCCGCCCCGGTGAAGCTGCCGGGCCGGTAGCCGAACAATTCGCTTTCGATCAGCGCTTCGGGAATGGCAGCGCAATTGAGCGCCACGAAAGGCCGGGCGCTTCGGGCGCTTGCCTGGTGCAGGGCGCGAGCGAACGCTTCCTTGCCGGTGCCGGTTTCACCGCTGAGCAGCAGCGCGATGTCCTTGTCCAGCACCTTGCGCAGGCGCGTGACGGCGTGCTGCAGCTGCGGGTCGCCGCCGGCCAGCTGGTCGAGTGTCGGATGTGCGTTGGCAGAGGCCGCCGGTGCAGTCGAGGCACAAGGGCGATAAGCGCGCGGCACGCGCAGGCCAACCTCAAGGCCCGTGACCTGGCACGCATCGTACAGCTGCGTGCCCCGAGCGCCGCCCTGGGTCAGGGCCAGCAACTGGTCGATGTCGGCACTCAACACCTGCTCGATACGCAGGCCGAGCAGGGCATGGGGGTTGCTGTTGAACGCGGCCCGGTTGGCCCCGACGATACGGCCACCCTCGTCGAGGGCCAGCAGTTGCTCGGCTGCCAGGTCCGCATCGCCGTCGCAGGGCTTGACCGCGAGGGTCAGGCAGTCGCGGTAACGCTGGCGAAAATGCGCGTTTTCGATCAGCCGCGCGTACAGCGTCACCAATTGCAAGGTCAGGTGCTGGGCCTGCTTGGGCCCATCGTTGTACAAGCAGGTCGCGTTCAGGCAACCCAGCAGGTGGTTATGGCTGTCGAAAATCGGCGAGACCGAGCAACTGAGCCGGGCATTGCTGGCCAGGAAATGTTCCTGACGGTGAATGGTCAGCGCCTGTTGTGAGGCCAGCGCGGTGCCGATGCCGTTGGTGCCGGCGATGGACTCGTCCCAGCGCGCCCCCACCACCAGCCCGGACCCGGTGAAGTGCCCGGCGTCGGCAGGCAGGCGGGCATCGAGCGTGACCCCCGCCGCATCGCTGAGCAAAACGGCAAAACCTGCATCCGCTACCCGCCGGGCCAAGCCACTCACCCCCTGGCTGGCGAGGGTCAGGTAGGCCTGGTGCTGGGCTTGCAACTGGCGGATTTCGGCGGCACTGAGCATATTGTCCGTCGGGTGCACACTCGGGTCCAGGCGGTGCTGGGTGACACTGCGGTACCAGGATTCGGCGATCACCGCTTCCGGGACCAGGCCGCGGTGGCCGAAGTGACTGTCGACGAAGGCCGCCAGTTCCGAGGCAGGGTTATGAGCGGGCATGGGCGCTCCACAGTTATTGTTATCAGGGGTGAAGATAACCCTAGCTGATGGCGCGCTACCAGCCCAGACGCACGGCCAGGGACCTCAGTGGATCAGTTCGAGGGCCTCGGCGGTGGTCAGCGGCCGCTTCATGCGTTGTGACAGCTGCATCATGGCTGAGGCATAACCCTTGGCAACCACGGCCTGTACCAGATCCGCCAGGCATTGCAGCGCAATGAAATCCCCGCTTTCCGGGGCGCCGACGAAGGTGATGGCGTCCCACTGCCGAGCGTGGCCGAGCACTTCGAACCGCTGCCCATGGTGATAGGTCCAGAAAAACGGCACGTCGGCGTAGCGGCGCTGCTGGCCCAGCATGTTTGCCGCGGCGATGACGCCGTGTTGCTGCGCCAGCCGCCAGTGTTCGATGCGCACCGATTGGCCGGCGAGTGGGAAGGTGGCCATGTCACCCGCCGCCCATAGGCCTTCGGCCACCTGCATTTCACCGTTGACCGGCACGCCATGGTCGTCGGCCAGCGACACCCCATTGAGAAAAGCCGTGGCCGGGGCTACCCCCGTTCCCAGCAGCACCGCCTGGCAGTCCACGCGCTCGCCGCTGCCAAGCACGACCGCTTCGACCTGATCTACGCCTTCGATCGCCTTCACCTCGGCCGGGCCATGGAAAGTGACGCCCTTGCGCTCGTGCAAGGCACGAATCGCCCGGCCGATGCGCTCGCCCAGCTGCTTGACCAGCGGGACATCGTGCCGTCCGATTACATGGACCTGGGCACCGTATTCGCTCAACGCCGAGGCCGCTTCCAGGCCGATGAAACTGTCGCCCACGATCACGACCGGCTTGCCCGGTTCCACGGCATCGAGCAGTTGCGTCGCGTCCCCGCGCGCGCGCAGCGTGAAGACGCCAGGCAGGTCACGCCCCGGGATATCCGGGCGCTGGGCCTTGGCGCCCGTGGCGAGCAGACAGGCGTCATAGTCAATGCGTTGGCCGTCGGCCATCAGGAGCTGGCGTTTCTGGGCGTTGAGCGAGCGGACCTTGGCGTGCCGACGCTCCAGTTGCCCCATCCGCAGGTCATCAGGCTCCAGCAGCATCGGCACCTCATCCGGGGCCATCTGGCCTGCGAGCACGAATTTGCTCAGGGCCGTGCGGTCGTAGGCCGGCTGGCGCTCCTGGTCGATCCACACCAGGCGGCCGTTGAAGCCATGGCGGAGCAACGTGGCCACGGCGGCACTGCCTGCCGCACCGGCCCCCAGCACCACGAAACACCGCGCATCGCTGTGCCGGGGCGGGCGCGCCTTGGGCAGAGGGCGGTCGTCCACCCACACCTGGTCATCCTTGACCCAGGCCTTGTAGCGGCGCAGGTCGGTCAGGGCAGGGGGCTCGCACACGGCCCCCTCGTCCACGGCGAACGCGGCCTTGTGCCATGGGCAAATCAGCAAGCCGCCGCAGACGCGGCCCTCATCCAGCGGCGCGCCTGCATGAGGGCAGTTGCCCTGAAAAGCACGCACCTGATCGCCCTGACGGACGATGATCAGCTCTTCGCTACCGGCTTCCACGCGCAGGGGGGTGTGTTCATCGAGGTCGGCCAGGCGGGCCACGGCGTGTTCGGTCATGGTGAATTCTCCAAAGGGGGGCCTCTGGAAGGGTTCGACGCCGATTTGCCAGGTCGGGCTGCGTCGAGCTGACGACTGGAGCGCCGTACAGGGAACAAGGGGTGGTCAACCTTGCTCGCACGGGACCGCATGACCCGTGCGAGCAAGCGCCGTTGGCGCGACCGTCAGTCGGCTGTGGCAGGTGCGGGCATAAGGGTACGGGTGGCGCGCAGGGCCACCAGGCTACCCACCACGATCAGCGCCGCCAGGGCGTAGAGGGCAGCGTCGGTCGAACCGGTCTGGTCCTTGATGAACCCGACCAGATAAGGGCTGAGAAAGCCCGCCATTTGGCCGACCGAGTTGATCAGGGCCAGGCCCGCTACGGCCGCACCCGCGCTGAGCAAGGCCGTGGGCATCGGCCAGAACATCGGCAGGCCGGTGAGGGCGCCCATGGTGGCGATGGACAGGCCCAGGATGGCGATCGCCGGAGTAGCCGCGAAATTCACCGCCATCAGCAGGCCCACAGCGCCCATCAGCATCGGCACTACCAAGTGCCAGCGGCGCTCATTGCGAAGGTCCGCCGAGCGCCCGCACAGGATCATGAAAACCCCGGCCAGCAAGTAGGGAATGGCGCTCAACCAGCCAATGAGCAGGGGGTTGTCGAAGCCCATGTTCTTGATGATCGAAGGCAGCCAGAAGTTGATGGCGTACACACCGCTCTGGATGCAGAAGTAGATGAAGCCGAAGGTCCAGATCAGCGGGTTGGCCAGCACGGCCAGAACGCTGTCGCCCGTGGTGGGCGGCTTGCTGTCGGCATCGGCCTGCAGATCGGCGGCGATCAGCCGGCGTTCATCATCGCTCAGCCAGGCCGCTTTCTGGTAGCCATCGCTGAGCAGGAACACCGCCAGCACGCCGAGCGCAACGGTCGGCAGCCCTTGAATCAGGAACATCCATTGCCAGCCGGCAAGGCCATGTTGCCCGGCTGCAAAATGCTCGAGGATCCAGCCGGAGAACGGGCTGCCCAACAGGCCCGAGACCGGGATCGCGGACATGAACAAGGCCATGATGCGGCCACGGCGCGCACCGGGGAACCAGCGCGAGAGGTACAGCACCACGCCTGGGAAGAAGCCTGCCTCGGCGGCACCTGTGAGCAGGCGCAGGGCATAGAACTCGGTGGGGGTCGTCACGAACAGCAGACAGGTGGACAAGCTGCCCCAGGCAATCATCATCAAGGCGATCCAGCGCCGTGGGCCGAAGCGGTTGAGCGCCAGATTGCTCGGAAGGCCGCACAGGACGTAGCCGATGAAGAAGATACCGGCACCGAGGCCGTAGACGGTTTCGCTGAACTTGAGCGCGTCGAGCATCTGCAGCTTGGCGAAGCCGACGTTGACGCGGTCGAGGTAGTTGAACAGGTAGCAGATGAAAATGAACGGAATCAGCCGCAAGGTGATGCGCCGGTACAGCGCATTGCGGGTGGTGTCCGTGCCTTGGTCAGGGGCGGGGCTGTGTGCCATGATCGGGTTCTCTGTTGTTATGGTTGTCACCGCGTCGCCTGTTCCGGCGCTCGCCTGAACGAGTCTCGGGGACGGCGGCGTGGCTGTCTTTGTGCTTTTGCACAGGCCATGGGCCTTGCTGCTGTGCCCGAGCCCAACCGCACGCCCCCAAGGACCGTTGAATGTTCGAACTCGACCACGACCTGGCACAGGATATCGTAGACCGCGCCATGGCCATTCTGCCCTGCAACGTCAACGTCATGGACAGCCAGGGCCTGATCCTGGGCAGCGGCGAGCCGGAGCGTATCAACACACGGCACGAAGGCGCCCAGCTGGTGCTCGCCAATGGCCGCAACGTGGAGCTCGACCAGGAGGCGGCACGCTGCCTGAAGGGGGTGCAGCCGGGGGTGAACCTGCCGCTGATGCTCGACGACCGCCTGATGGGCGTCTTGGGGCTGACGGGTGATCCGCAGCAGGTTCGGGTGTATGCCGAGCTGGTGCGCATGACCGCCGAAATGCTGCTGGCCCAACGTCACCTGCAGGCCGATCAGCAGTGGCGCAAGCAGCGCTGCGACGATTTGCTGGCCTTGCTGCTGGGCGGGACCGGCGACGCCTCACGGCTGCTGGACGAGGCACGCCAACTGGGCCTGAAACCGCAGCTACCACGCATTCCCTGCCTGTTCGAGTTGGCCAGCGGGCCCGATGCCGAAGCGCTGGCAGGCTGGCTGATGAGCCGCTACCCCGACAGTTGGTGCGTGAGCCCAGCGCGCCACTCGCTGCTGTGGTGTCGCCCGGCAGGCGTGGCGCTGGAGGTATCACGGCTGGTCGAGCGCATCGAGCGGCACGGTTGGGCGGTGGAGCGCTCGGCCATGGGTACCGCCGCGCAGGGTCTTGAGCAGCTGCGCCGCGGCTACCGGCGTGTGCGCGACCTGCTGGCCTATGGGCGTGAGGTGGTGCCCCAGGAACGGCTGCTGAGCTTGCAGCGCTATCGCCTGCCAGCCTTGCTCTGGCGCCATCGCAACGATGAGGCGCTGGACGAACTGCTCGAGCCGTTGCTGCGCATTCAGGCCCGCGACAGCAGTGGGCAATTGCTGGCTACGCTGCGCGCCTGGTGTGCCCATGATGGTCAGAGCCAGGCGTGTGCCGAGGCGCTGGGTATTCACCGCAACAGCCTACGTTACAGGCTTGAACGCATCGCCGAGCTGGGCGAGGTGGACCCCATGCGCCTGGAGGGCATGCTCAGTTTGTACCTGGGGCTGCAGTTGCTGCCCATCCGATAGCCATAGCCGGCTGGGCACTGTCGCCTGGCGCTGGCATCTGCCCAAACAATCCGTCGGGCGGTTTGTGCATTTGACCGACGCCGCTTCGCGGGCCAGCTGTCAGCATGCCGCTACCCGGACAGGAGAATCATCATGAAGATCGTCATCGCGCCTGACTCGTTCAAGGACAGCCTCGAGGCGGCAGACGTGGCGCGCGCCATCGCTGCTGGCCTGGCCGAAGCACTGCCCGACGCCCAGTTGATCGAGTGCCCCATGGCCGACGGTGGCGAAGGCACGATGCAGGCCATTCTTGCCGCCAGCGACGGCGAGCTGCGCCGGCTTACCGTGCGCGGCCCCTTGGGCACAGCTGTGGCGGCGGGCTGGGGCTGGCTGCCCCAGAGCCGCACCGCAATCATCGAAATGGCGCAGGCCAGCGGCCTGCAACAGGTGCCCACCGGTCAGCGCGACGCCTGCCGCAGTTGCACCTGGGGCACCGGTGAGCTGGTCGCCGCGGCGCTCGACGCCGGCGCGCAGCGCGTCGTGCTGGCGATCGGCGGCAGTGCCACCAATGATGCGGGCAGTGGCATGCTGCGCGCCTTGGGCCTGCGACTGCTGGATGCAGACAATCAGCCACTGGCCGAGGGTGGCCTTGCCCTGGCCGGCCTGGCGCGGATCGATGCCAGCGGGCTGGACCCGCGCCTGGCGCACGTAAATTTCGAAGTGGCGGCTGATGTGGACAACCCGCTGTGCGGCCCCCAGGGCGCATCGGCCATCTTCGGGCCGCAGAAGGGGGCCAGCCCGCAACAGGTTCAGGCCCTCGACCAGGCGCTCGGTCACTTCGCCGACCACTGCGCCCGCTTGCTGGGCCAGGATGTGCGTGATTACCCAGGCTGCGGCGCCGCCGGGGGCATGGGCTTTGCGGCCAGGGCCTTCATGGGTGCCCAGTTCCGGGCCGGCGTGGAAGTGGTGGCCGAACTGGCCGGCCTGCAAGCCCATGTCAGGGACGCGGACCTGGTGGTGACCGGGGAGGGCCGTTTTGATGCCCAGACCCTGCGCGGCAAGACGCCGATGGGGGTGGCCCGGGTCGCCAAGCGTCATGGCGTGCCGGTGGTCGTGCTGGCGGGCATGCTCGGCGAGGGCTATCAGCAGCTGTACGCCCATGGGGTAGATGCCGCCTTTGCGCTGGTGGACGGTCCCATGACGTTGGAACAGGCCTGCCGCGACACCTCCCGCCTGCTGCAAGCCCGCGCCTGTGACATCGGTCGGCTCTGGGCCTGGGTCAAGCGCGTCTGAGCAGATGAAGCGCGCAGCTCAGGGTGCCAGCACCGGCAGGGGTGTGCTGGGCAACACGGCCAGGTCGCCGAAACGCTGCGTCGAATCGATGTAGCGCAGCGCCGACTTGGCGTCCTTCCAGCCTACGTAGCTCATGAGCGACTTGAGCTCCCAGCCATTGGCGCTGGCCCAGGTGGCGAAGCCGCGACGCAGGGAGTGACCGGTATACAGCGCAGCTGGCACCTGGGCGCGGGCCAACATGCGCCGCAGCAGGCCCACCAGGCTGTTGCTGTTGAGCGGCTGGTCACCGAGATTGCCCCAGCGGTCGAGCTTGCGGAACACCGGACCGTGGGCGATGCCGGCCACCTGCAGCCATTGCAGGTAGGCCGTTACCGGGCATAGGGCCTTCAGGGCCGGGGTGCGGTGCTGCACGCCAAGTGCCTCGCGGTCGCCTTTGCTGCGCGGCACAAACAGCGTGATGCCCACGCCCGCTTCGGCCTGTATGTGCTCGACCCGCAAGCGCGCCAGTTCATCGCCGCGAAAGCCACGCCAGAACCCCAACAGCAGCAGCGCCGTGTCGCGCCGGGCGCGGCGCAGCCCGGCCATGTCGTGGTTCGCCTGGGCTTGGCGGGCTTCCTCCTCGAAGCAGGTCACGGCCGTTTGCACATGTTGCAGCAGCAATGGCGCTGCCTGCCTGGGCGGGGTGGGATGCAGCGTGCGGATGCCGCGCAGGACCTGGCGCACCACTGGTGCTTTGGTGGGGTCGGGGAAGCCTTGGCTGATGTGCCACTGGCTGAGGGCCGCCAGGCGCTGGCGCAGGGTACTGACCGCATGCTGCTGGGCGTGGTCGGCCAGGTACCGGGCGATGCTTTCGGCAGTGGCCGGCAGAAAACCGCCCCATTGCGTCTCGAAATGATCCACCGCCGCCTGGTAGCTGCGGCGGGTGTTGTCACGCGTGGCGGCGCGCAGGTAGCGCTCGATATCGGTCATGGTGCGGGCGTCGGCGGATGGATGCAGTGGTGCCACCTTAAACCTTGAGGCCTGTCGGTACCAAGGGTTTGCCAGGGTTTGCACGCTCTTCTTCGCTTCAGTGCAACGCGGCCAGGGGCTGCGCCTGATGCTTGAACGGCACGTAGTCACGCAGCTGCGCGGCGGACAGGGGCCGGCTGAAATGATAGCCCTGAGCAACGTCGCACCCCGCCAGGCGCAGGCACACGACCTGCTCGCGGGTTTCCACGCCTTCGGCCACCACCACCAGGCCCAGGCGTTTGGCCAGGATGATGGTGGAGGCCACGATGGGGCTGTCGTCCGGACTGTTGGACAGCGAGGCGATCAAGGATCGATCAATCTTCAGTTTGCTCAGAGGCAGTGCATGCAGATGGGCGAAGCCTGCGTAGCCTCGGCCAAAGTCGTCCAGGCTGATCCCGATGCCTGCCTGGCGCAGCCGGTGTAGATGCGCGATCGCCGGGCCCTCAGGGTCGAGGATGGTGGTTTCGGTGATCTCAAGCTCCAGATGCTCGGGGGCAATGCCGTGCTCGCTCAGTTGGTCGAGCAGGCGCACAGTGAAGTCAGGCTGACGCAACTGCAAGGCAGACACGTTGACGGCCAGGCGGACCTGGCGGCTTTCCCTGTGCCAGGCCGACAAGGCCTCGCAGGCCAGGCGAAGGACTTCCCAGCCCAACTCGACAATGAAGCCGCTGCGTTCGGCCAGAGCGATGAAACGGTCGGGGTAGAGCAGGCCGAACTCGGGATGCTGCCAACGTACAAGCGCTTCAAAGCCTGCGACCTTGTGGTCATCAAGGCCGATCTGCGGCTGGTAGTGCAAGACGAATTGCCTGCCTGCCAGTGCAGCGCCAAACGCCTGCTCCAAGGAAAATGCCTGGATGTCGGCCACGTTCAGGGAGGGGTCGAAATAGCGGTACTGCGCGCGGCCGGCCTGCTTGGCCGAATACATGGCCGCATCGGCGCTGCGCACCAGGCTGTCGATGTCCTGGCCATCGCGCGGGCAGATGCTGACCCCGATACTGGGACTGGTGTTGACCTCTTGTCCTTCCAGGGCATACGTGGCAGAAAGCCTGCGGGCCAGTTCGCGTACCCAAGCATCGATCTGCTCCTCGCTGCGCTCGCCTGCGAGCAGTACGACGAACTCATCGCCGCCAAAGCGCGAGGCTTCATCGCCCGGTTCGAGCAAGCGCTGGATACGGCCGGCCACAGCCTGCAGCAACAGGTCACCGACTTTATGGCCCAGCGAATCATTGATGGACTTGAAACGGTCCATGTCGATGAAGAGGATGGCCACCAGTTGCCGCCTGCCACGCTGATGGACGAGCGCGGCACCTGCCACTTCGACGAATTGACGGCGGTTGTGCAGGCCGCTGAGATGATCGGTAGCGGCGGCATGACTGCTGCGCCGGTGTGCATCTTCCAGGCGCCCAATCAGTTGCTGGTTGATCTGCTGGGCGTGTTCCAGCGCCGTGAAGGCTTCCTGGCGCTTGCGCAGCAGGCGCAGGGTCCAGGCCAGGCTGGCCAGGATCATCAGTGTCATGCCCAGTGTCAGCCAGAACTGCCGGGCACAGGCCGCGTCGATGGGCCCGGTGATCTCGTTCTCGCGCTGGCTGATGACAAGGGTAAAACCGTGCTCGGGCCGATGCCTGAAGACGCTCTGGTAAGGATCACCTTCCAAGTACTGGGTCAGCACGCCCGCAGGGGTGCCATCGGTTGGCAGTGCCGGCTGCAAGGCAGGTGTGATCGGCAACAAGCCGCGATTACCGAGGCGCAGGCGTTCCGTCCCGTCGGCCTGCAACACACTCACGCGGGTAGAATCGCCCAGATCCACCTGTTGCAGCAATTGCGCCAAGGGGTGGGCGGCAAGCTGCACTGCAACCAACGTATCGCATCCCTCGGGCTGCTCAGGCACGGGCATGAGGACCGGGGAGGAGGTCGCACACGCTGTGCCCTCGGCAGCGGCGTGCGCACGCTCGAGCCATTGGCTGACGTTTTCGGCGAGCACGTTGGCCAGCCGCTGATGTTCGTTGCCACGGTTGGTCAGAGCATCCTGGCGAGCGGTTGCTTTCTGAGCAACATGCACCCCCCACAGAAAGGTCAGCGTAGCAGCGCACAGCAGCAGGATCAGCAGCCTGAGCAAGGTCGCCGAGGAAAGTGAACGTCGTATCAATTGCAGTGTTTCCCGGCCTTGTGTGAGGCCCGGACATTACGGCAGCAACATGACAGCGCCATGACTGGTGGCAAATAGCCTGTAGTGATGGCTGAACCAAAGATGACAGCGGCGGGTCAAGTCGGGTATACCTTGCCGCTACCAAGGGGAGCCCGATAACGGGCTGAGAAACCGCTGAGCCAGGTGCAGCGCGGTGACCCTTCGAACCTGATCCGGATAATGCCGGCGAAGGGATGGGGTGCTATACCGCCTGCCTTCCCGCCGGTCTCAAGGCGAGACCCGATTCATGACCATTGCCCAGGTCTCGCTGTCACCCTCACCAAGGACAGCGCCATGACCGAAGGTTTCACCCAGACCCTGCGCCGCCAGAGCGAGACGACATGGGCCGCCGCCACCGGCCATCGTTTCGTGATCCAACTGTGTGACGGCAGCCTGCCTGATCCCATCATGGTCGACTACCTGGTCCAGGATCATCGCTTCCTGGACAGCTTCCTGATGTTGCTGGGCGCCGCCATCGCCACGGCCGACACCTTCGAGGCGCGCCTGCGCCTGGGGCGATTCGCGGGCATGATCAGCAGCGAGGAGAACACTTACTTCCTGCGGGCGTTCCAGGCGCTGGGTGTCAGCCCGGCGCAGCGTGATGAGCCGATGGACACGGTGCCCACGGCGGCGTTCAAAGCCATCATGCGCGAAGCGGCTGCCACCCGCTCGTACGCCGCCGCGCTGGCAGTGCTGAGCGTCGCCGAAGGCCTTTACCTGGACTGGGCGCTGCGCGCGCCCAAACCCCTGCCGTCGCGTTTCATCCACGCTGAATGGATCACCTTGCACGACAATCCGGATTTCCAGGCGTTCGTGGCGTTCCTGCACGCCGAACTGGACCGCGTCGGCCCTCTGCATGCCGCGGTGGCGCAGGACTTTCACCAGCGCACCGTCGCGTTGGAGTTGGCCTTCTTCGACGCCATCTACCCGGAGGCGGAATGAACATGGACATCTTTGATCGGCTCAAGCAGGCCGCTGCACCGCAGTGGCGCGGTTACGTCGACCATGCCTTCGTGCAGCAGATGGGCGATGGCACGTTGAGCGAAGCCGCTTTTCGGTCCTATCTGGTGCAGGACTATCTCTTCCTCATTCAGTTTGCCCGCGCCTGGGCGTTGGCGGCGTACAAGAGCAGGCGACCGGCCGATATCCGTGCCGCACAGGCGGGGCTGGCGGCGATCCTCGACGAAACCGACCTGCACGTGCGTCTATGCGCACGCTGGGGGCTGAGCCAGGCTGACATCGAGGCGGCCCCCGAGCACCCGGCCACCGTGGCGTACACCCGGTATGTACTGGACTGCGGTGCCGCTGGCGACTTGCTGGAGTTGCACGTGGCGCTGGCGCCCTGCGTGATCGGCTACGCCGAGATCGGGCAGTCCCTGGCCGCACGCATCGGCAATCTGAACGCGCATCCCTATCGCGAGTGGATCGGCGAATACGCCGGTGCCGGCTACCAGGCCGTCGCAGCAGCTGCACGCACGCACCTGGATTCGTTGGCGGCGCGCAGCATGACGGATCAGCGGTTTGCCGAACTGGCCGCGATCTTTGCCCAGGCCTCGGGGCTGGAGGCCGATTTCTGGCAGATGGGGCTGGACATGGCGTGACTGGGCAGCCGCATGCCTGGATCGCCACTATCCCCGTGTGCTGTTGGCTGGCAAGCTGTAGTGGAAAAGGGGGCACGCGGATGATCGCCGCAACTGGCCCGCAGCGCTCGAAGACGATCCAGGACGAGGAAGGACAGCATGAACATCATCAACGCACGGCTGCGTGGCAAGCCTGGCCTGTACCGCATCGAACTGGCCGGTCAGCGCATTGGCGCGATCACTGCGCAGAACGAGGGTGTGCTGCCCGTGGCCGGCGCCGATCTGGATGCCGCCCAGAACCTGGTGGTCCCCCCTTTCGTCGAGCCGCACATCCACCTCGACGCGACCCTGACGGCCGGGCAGCCTGAGTGGAACATGAGCGGCACGCTGTTCGAGGGGATCGAGCGCTGGGCCCAGCGCAAGCAGAGCACCACCCATGAGGACATCAAGACCCGGGCCAAGACCACCCTCGACATGCTGGTCGATCACGGCATCCAGCATGTGCGCACCCATGTAGATGTAACCGAGCCGGGCCTGGTGGCACTCAAGGCCATGGTCGAGGTGCGCGATGAAGTGCGTGATCTGGTCGACTTGCAGATCGTTGCCTTTCCCCAGGAGGGTATCGAATCGTACCCCGATGGCCGCGCATTGATGACCGAGGCGGTGGCCATCGGCGCCGATGTGGTGGGCGGCATTCCCCATTTCGAGAACACCCGTGAACAGGGTGTGGCGTCGATCCAGTTCCTGATGGATTTGGCAGAACGCACCGGCTGCCTGGTGGACGTGCACTGCGACGAGACGGACGATCCGCAGTCACGGTTCCTGGAAGTACTGGCCGAACACGCTCGGGTTCGGCAGATGGGGGCGAGGGTGACCGCCAGCCACACGGTGGCCATGGGTTCGTACGACAATGCCTACTGCTCGAAGCTGTTTCGGCTGTTGAAGCTGTCCGGCATCAACTTCGTGTCATGCCCTACCGAGAGCATTCATCTGCAAGGGCGCTTTGATACCTATCCGAAGCGCCGTGGGGTCACCCGTGTCGCCGAACTCGACCGTGCTGGCATGAACGTGTGCTTCGGCCAGGACTCGATCGTCGATCCGTGGTACCCCCTGGGCAACGGCAATATCCTGCGCGTGCTCGAGGCGGGCCTGCACATTTGCCACATGCTGGGCTATCAGGACCTGCAGCGCTGCCTGGACCTGATCACCGACAACAGTGCCCGCGCCTTGAACCTGGGTGAGCGCTATGGCATCGAGACCGGTCGCCCTGCGAACCTGCTGCTGCTCTCGGCCCCGGACGACTACGAGATGGTGCGCAGCCAGGGCCACGCGCTGGTGTCGGTGCGCAACGGAAAAGTACTGATGCGGCGCCGGCCTGCGCAGGTACAACGCGAGTTCTGAATCCGGCGCTTTCAGGCGCCGATGGCCGCCAGCACACAATCGGCGATCTGCGCATCCTGAACGGCAACGCCGGTCAGGTCAGCCAACGTGATCTGGTCGTCGGACTCCCGGCCATGGGCTCGGCTTGCCAGCAGCGCGCCAAGTTCGACCAGTTGGTTTGCGGTCACCAGGCCTTTGCCGATCGCATGGGACACTTCGCCATATTGGGCGCACTGGGTGATCGAGTCGACGACCAAGCGGTCGGCCCTGGCGACCAGCCCAGGGTCCAGCTCTTGCTTGCCAGGGCCATCCGCACCGACAGCGGTGATGTGAGTGCCCGGTTGTATCCAGTGCGCCTGCAACAGCGGCTCGCGCGAAGGTGTGGCGCTGACGATGAGGTTGGCAAGGCCCGCCAGTTCCGCGGCGTCGTGTGTACTGCGCACGGTAAAACCAAGATCCCGCGCCATCGTCACGTAAGCGCCTAGTCCTTCGGCGTGACGCCCCCAGACGATCACCTGGCGGCAGTCGGTGACGCTGCGCAACTGCTCCAATTGCATGCTGGCCTGCATGCCTGTGCCCAGGATGCCGATGGCCTTGACCTGTGAGGGCGCGAGCAGCCGGGCCGCGATCCGTCCCGCCAGTGCCGTGCGCATCGCCGTGAGCCAGCCTTGGTCCTGGAGCAGGGCCAGCGGCTGGCCGGTGTGGGCCGAGAACACCATCATCAGCCCGTCGTTGCTGGGCAAACCGTTGGACGGGTTGTCATAAAAGCCGGTGGACACCTTGACGGTAAAGGTGGGGCTGCCCACTTTGTAGGCAGACTTGATGCAGCAATCCCCGTTGGTCTCGGCGAAGGTAAACGCCTGCACAGGCGGTACCTGAACGTTGCCAGCGGAATAGGCGATAAAGCCCTCTTCGATGGCGCTGAGCGCCCGCTCGGTGTCGAGGCTCGCGAGGATCTGAGGCTTGGTGATCAGCTTCATTTGACGGCCTCAAGGAAGGTATCCAGGGCAATGTTCCGCCCACACAGCACCACAGCTACGCGTTTGCCTTGGTACCGGTCCGCGCATTTTTTCATGGCGGCCACTGCGACAGCTGCCGCGCCTTCGATGATCCACCGCTCGCTGCTGGCGATGTCGCGCATGGCGGCGCGTATTTGCGCTTCGCTGACCAATACAGTATCGGTGAGCAAGGCCTGGCACAGGGGCAGGGTGATGGCGCCTGGCTCGACGCCGCCTGCCGTGCCGTCGGACAGCGTGGGACTGGCAGGTACGTCGATGATCCTGCCGGCCTTGAGCGACTGCTCAAGGGCCGGGTCGTTCTCGGGCCAGCAGCCGATGATGTCGACACCCGGTGCCAGGGTACGCAGGGCAGCGCCAATGCCGGCGATCATGCCGCCACCACCCACCGCGACGAATACGGCGTCCAGGTCTGGCGCCTGCTCGAACAGTTCCATGCCGATGGTGCCCTGGCCGGCGATCACCTGCAGATCGTTGTAGGGCGATATGAAGGGCACGCCCTTGGCCTGGGCTTGCCTGGCCGCTTCCAGCTCCGCGCTCAAGGGATCGGTCGGCAGGCAGATCACTTCAGCGCCGAGGTTACGCATGGCTTCGACCTTATAGGTTGACGCCGTAGTGGTGGTGTAAAGGGTCACCGGAACCCCGGCGGTTTTGCCGGCCAGGGCCAGCGCCTGGCCATGGTTGCCAGACGAGGCGGCGATGACGCCATGCTCACGTGCACTCACAGGCAAAAGCCTGACTTTATTGCTGGCCCCGCGAAACTTGAATGAACCGGTAGGTTGCAGGTGTTCGCACTTGAGCCATACGTCCACGCCGGTGGTTGCTGACAGGTGCTGGCTGCGCGTCAGCGGGGTTGTGCGTACGGCTGGCCGCAAAGCGGCATGAGCGTGCTTGATCGCCTCGAACAGAGCGTTGAGGTCGGGTTCGCAGACGGTTGGCGGTGCAAGGTCAGACATGGCGCATAAGGCTCCGTATGGAATTAGTGTCTACGGTAGACGTATTGTCCATGCTCGTGCAAACACTTCTTTCAGCCTGGGTCAGTCCTGGCGCTCAAAATCGTCATCCCTTGAGCGCCTTGAGGTATTTGTAAACCGTCGCACGCCCCATGTTCAGCACATTGGCCACATAGTCCACGCCGCTTCGGCCTTCGAACGCACCCTCGGCATGCAACGCTTGCACCAGACTGCGCTTGTCGCCCATCTGCATTGTCTGCAGAGACAAATGGCGCGCCTTGAGCCAAGCATGCATGAAGGTATTGATGCGCTCCTGCCAGTCATCGCGAAACAGCGCCTGAGGCTGCTCGACCAGGCGACCCATTTGAAAGAACGCCTCCAGCGCATGACGGGCGTTTTCGAGCACCGACAGGTCCAGGTTGATGCACATCAGGTGCCGAGCATCACCCTGCTCATCGCGCAAGACCGTACTGATGGAGCGCACCTTCTGACCGTTCCAGTTCAACTTCTCATATGGGCCCAACTTGGCGCCGCCGAGCAGATCGTCCAGGTCCTCGGCAATGGCCGAGTCATCTCCCAGGCTGCGCTTGGAGATGTTGTTGGCGATATGCACCACCGTCTGGGTGCGCAGGTCATGGACGACGACTTCGGCATGGGGATACAGCAACAGGGCAATGCTTTCGGCGATTGCCTGGTAGTTCTCGAGCGACATGCGGGGCCACTGTGCATTCTAAGGAGGCGCTTATGTTGGCTCTCGAATGCCTCCTCGCACAAGGCGCCGTATGCCGATCAACCACCCTGTACACGCTGAGACGGGCTGGTGGCGACCAGAACCGGCTCAAAATCGGCCTAACATTCGATAAGCCGTGATTATTCCATGTGAGATTTCACTTGTTTTAGCAGTTCGGAACCAGCAGAATTGGTACGTAATTACATAGTACGTACAACATTACGAAATCGTAGGAGCATGCATGGCACGTGGCGGCATCAACAAGGTGGTTGTGCAACAGGCCAGGCAGGCCCTGATTGCAAGAGGGGAGAACCCCAGCATCGATGCCATCCGCATCGAGCTGGGCAATACAGGCTCGAAAACCACCATTCACCGCTACCTCAAGGAGCTCAACGGACAGCAGCCAATGCCCTCCGAAGGCGGCGCGCCGATCAGTGAGGTATTGAGTCGCCTGGTAGGTCAGTTGGCGACGCAACTGCAAGACGAAGCGGATTTGGTGATCGAGCGGGCAGAAAGCGTCTTCACCGAGCAGCGCGAGGCGCTCGAAGCGGCCTTGGCGGCAGCTGAGCAGGCGCTTGCAGCGGCTGACCAACAGCACGAAATCGATGCAGCGGCCTTGCGTGAGGAGTCAGAGAAACTCAACAGCACGCTAAGCACGCTACAGGCTGAGCAGCTGCGCAGCGCCAGCCTCAACCAGTCCCTGGGGGAACTGCAAGTACGCCTGGCGGATAAGGATGAGCAGGTCAAATCCCTGGAAGACAAGCACCGACACGCCCGCGATGCGCTTGAGCACTACCGCACGGCCAGTCGCGAGCAGCGCGAACACGAGCAGCGTCGTCACGAAGCTCAGTTGCAGCAGATGCAGGTCGAAGTACGGCAGTTACAGCAGGCCATGATCGTCAAGCAGGACGAGCTCACTCGCCTGCACCGTGATAACGAGCGTCTGCTTGGGGAGAATCGCCAGGCGAGCAGCGAACGGCGGGCTCAGGAACAGCTGCTAGAGCAGCGCGACGCCCAGATCCAGGGCTTGCGCACGATGCTGGCACAGGCCCAGGGGAGCAGCGACGAGCTGCGCCGCCAATTGGCTATGCAGGCCAAAGCGCTGGAGGACAGCAAGGTCTCGTGCCGGGATCAGGCGCTAAAGCTTGAGACGCTGGAGCGGGAGCTGACAGAGAACCAGGCGTCGTTGCGCCTGTGTCAGGATCAGCTAAGGGATGGAGAAGATAAATAAAACTTTCTGGCGCAACGGCTTTCTTCCCTAGACAGCCATTTGGAGAAGACCGCATGAGCGAACGAGGCACAACCCACGGCACGCAGCACGGACCTCACTCGACCGACGAAGCCGATAAACCGGATGATCTTGGCTTTGACCCTGATTCTCCCGACCTCGATGATCCTCAGGTAGACCCCCAAGGCCCCGCCAAACCACCAAGGGATGTAGAGAAAGACACCTGAAGGGCACGCACCAAGCAAAAGGCCCTGATCGATACGATCAGGGCCTTTTTTATCCAGCATCAAGGTCAGGGTGGACTTTGCCCGTGCTGACCAGCGGACGTCAGGCTTGTGCCTGTTTTTCCACTTCAGCCTGCTTGGCCGCCTCGACACCCTTGGCAGAGAGCTTGATCGGGTAGTTGAGCGTCATCTCATGTTCAGCATCCACACTTACGCTACCGTCGTGGATCAGGCCATCGTCCTGCAGCGATTTAAGCATGCCGGCCACAGCTTTTTCACCGCGGTAGTTGTCCAGCAGTTCCTTGCCCAGACCATGGGGGTGAGCATGGTTGAGTCGGGTCAGGATTTCGCTTTTCAGTGCGTCGTTACTCATGCGCGCCTCACTTGCCATGCTGGGTTTGCAGTGCCTTGGCTTCTTGCAGGTGTTTCTCAAGGGTTGGCAGGGTCTTGGCAGCGAATGCCTTGAGCTCAGCCTTGTCAGAAGAAGTGGCTTCTTTCTTGAACAGTTCGACGGTCTTCTCGTGAGCATCGACCTGATTGTTCACGTAAGACTTGTCGAAGGACTCGTCACGCCATTCCAGAATCACTTTTTTCACCTTGTCGGTGATGGCCGCATCATCGGGCACCGAGATGTCCAGCTTCTTGGCAATTTCTGCCAGCTCCTGGTTGGCCTTGGTGTGGTCGGTCACCATGTGCTGGGCAAAGGTCTTGATCTCGGCGTTCTGGCTTTTTTCCAAAGCAAGGTTGCCGGTCACGATCTCTGCGATGCCGGCTTCGGTAGCCGCGTCTACGAAGTCGTCCGAGCTGGCAGCAAAGGCGTGAACCGAGGCCATGCCCAGCACCATGGAAAGGCCGACGCGCTTGACGAAGAGATTGCTCATGTTTCACTCCTTAAACGATGGCGCGACATCAGTGTCGCGTACTGTTGAGGGCGCGCGCAGGCCAAAGGTTTCATCTTTTTTGCATCAACAGGGTGTGGCAGTGGTCAACAGCGTTGACCAAGCACGTGCAGGGGATGTGCATGCGAAGCGCCAGGCAGACCGATGAAGAAAGAGCCCTTGCGCTGGCGGGCCAGGGACGAGCGGTAGCCCTGTTTCGCCTGGTGCTGGCGTTCATGCTGGTGGTCATGACCACGTTCGCAGCCGTTGAGGGCTGGCGAATCTGGCGTGATTACCGGGACGCGTTCCACAATGCCGCGAACATGGTGACCAATCTGGCCCAGGCCACCGCCCAGCATGCCGAGGATGCCATTCGCCAGGTCGATTCCATCAGTGCGGCGCTGGTGGAGCGCGTGCAAGGCGATGGGTTCGAGCACTTGGATCGCAAACGCATGCATGGGTTGCTCAGCCAACAGGTGCGCATCATCCCTCAGCTCCACGGCCTGTTCATCTACGACAGCCATGGTCGCTGGCTCGTCACGGACCGCTCGGCAACGCCGCCGGCCGCTAACAATGGCGACCGTGATTACTTCATCTACCACCGCGACCATCCCGATAGCGCCATTCGCATCGGTGCAGTGGTACGCAGCCGCTCGACGGGCGATCTGATCGTACCCATTTCTCGGCGCCTGAATTATCCGGATGGGCGTTTTGCGGGCGTACTGCTTGGGACCATCAAGGTCGACTGGTTCGTGCGTTACTACGGCGAATTCAAGATCGACGAACGTGGTGCGCTGGTGCTGGCCAAGCGCGACGGTACGATCCTGGTGCGGCGCCCATTCGTGGAACCGCTGCTTGAGCGTAACCTGGCCAACAGCGATATTTTCAAGCACCACTTACCCTATGCAGCCCAAGGGTTGGTCGAAGCGGTGGCCGTCGTCGATGGTACACCGCGCCTGTACGCTTACCGAGCCTTGGCCAGCTACCCGCTGGTGGTCGAAGCGGGCCTGTCACGCGAGTCAATCATCGCCCCCTGGCGCCAGGATGCGATCAAATCGCTGGTGGTGTTACTGGTGCTGGTCATGGTCCTTGCGTTGTTCGGTTGGGTGGTCCTGCGCCAGGTGCGCGAACGCATCGTGATCGAGCGCGCCTTGCACCAGGCCCACCAGACCCTCAAGACCCTTGCCTTGACCGACAGCCTGACCGGATTGGGTAATCGTCGCAGGCTGGACGCGGTGTTCGAGCCCGAGCTGCGCCGGGCTCGGCGCCAGGCGTATCCGGTGTGCGTGGTGATGCTCGACCTGGATCATTTCAAGGCCTACAACGACCGTTACGGACATGCGGCAGGCGATCAGTGCTTGCAACGCTTCGGCGAACTGCTGCGCCAAGCCGCGCAGCGTCCGGCAGATCTGGCCGTACGCTACGGGGGCGAGGAGTTTACCTTGCTGTTACCCGACACGGATGTACGCGGAGCGAAGGCGTTTGTCGAGACGCTGCAGCAAGCTCTGCGCAAGGAGATGCTGGTGCATGCGGGCAGTCCACTGGGGATCGTCTCGTTCAGTGCGGGTATTGCGGTGGCAGAACCCACGCGCAGTGAACAGAGTCCACAGCAACTGCTCGAAGCCGCAGATGCGGCACTGTATGAAGCCAAGCGCCAGGGACGGGACCGCTACGCGGTCGCTGACCCTTGAGAACCGCATGGGATGCAGGCAGCCCGCCTAGCCCTGGCGGGCATCGACTTCATGCCTGAAGTTGCCAACGTACCGAACTGACGCCCTTCTCCAGGCTGACCCGGCTGACCAGCCGCTCCAACTGGGCGGGCGCCTGTGAGGTACCCAGCAACTGGGCACGCACTTCCAGGCGGGCCGGGTCTGGCAAGTCCTCGCTGTGCAAGGACTGCAGGCGCAGTTCAGGCTCGCCGAGGCTATGCAGCATCAAGCTGCGTACCTGAATCTCATCCTGGGCTCGACAGACAATACGCACCTCGAACTGCTGTTCTACCTCCGTGGCGGGCACCACCTCCTGGCGGTCCAGGCGTTGGGCGATATCCCTTAGCAAGATGTTGGCGCACAGCACGACCACCGCGCCCAGGGCTGCTTCGAGCAGCAGCCCCAGGCTGCACAGCACGCCGATGGCAGCGGTGCACCACAGCGTTGCCGCGGTGTTCAGCCCCCGCACATTGAAGCCGTCACGCATGATGACGCCGCCGCCCAGGAAACCGATACCCGACACCACATACGCCGCCACCCGGGAGGCGTCGGTAGGCGCCATGCCTGGAACCGCCTGGGTCATCAGTACAAAGAGACAGGCACCCGTACTGACCAGGCCGTTGGTGCGCAGGCCAGTCAAGCGCTGACGCAATTGGCGTTCGGCGCCGATCAAAGCCCCCAGCAGCAGGGCGGTGCTGACACGCAGCAGAAATACTTTCCAATCCATTACGAACCTCTTCCACGGGCCCAGGCCCGCTCTAACGCCATCACTCAAGAAAGCGCGGTGGTAAAAACCAGAGATGCGAAAGGACCACAGGGGGGAAGGAGGGGGCGATGCTGTGCATCGGCTGCCTCGGCAACTCGGCCAGGCAGCGTGGGAGACTGCCGGGCTAGCGCGCCGCGTGGGCCTGTCGCAAGCGACTGGGGCTAGTGTCCAATGCAGGGCTCCTATTGGTGAATGCAAAAGTGCGGCGCGGACGATAAGCCCGACCCTCAATCAGGTCAAGGGTAAAAACATGACAATGGCTTCATCCGCAAATGCCTGACAAGCCTGCCGGTACGATGGAAAAATTCACGGCCAATGGTTAACCTTTTGCCTTTTCTGAACCGTTGCGGGCTGATCCATGCTGTTCAATATCCTCGTCCTGCTTGGCACACTGGTGGCCATGGAGGGTGTCGGCACCTTGGCGCACAAGTACATCATGCATGGCTGGGGCTGGTGGCTGCATCGCTCGCACCACGAACCCCAGCTGGGCATGCTCGAAACCAACGACGTGTACCTGCTGGCACTGGCGGTGATTTCGCTGGCACTGGTGGCGGTCGGCAAAGCCGGGCATGCGCCACTGCAGTGGGTCGGAGGCGGGGTGGCGGCTTACGGCGCGCTGTACGTGATTGCGCATGATGGCTTTTTTCACCGTCACTGGCCCCGCACGGTGCGCCCGGTGGGGCGCTACCTGACGCGCCTGCACCGCGCGCATCGGCTGCACCACGCCGTCAAAGGGCGCAAGGGTAGCGTGTCGTTCGGTTTTTTCTACGCGCCCCCGTTAAAGCGGCTGGTGCGCGAGCTGCGGCGCAACAGGGGCTCTGGTCTCTGAGGTCTCAAGCGCACAGACGCCTTTGCTGATCGGGTTGCCTCCACCACCCTGCCTGCCCGGCATACATTGCACTGTCTGGACCTGCGCAGTAGCATGCGCGCTTTTCAGCCCAGGACTCGCCCTTCATGCCGTATCAGCAAGGTCTGCTTGCCACGCCCGTGCCGGTGCACGCGCGTCACCTGTTCTTCTCCATCGAGTCAACCGAGGCCGTGCCTGCGGCCCTCGATGCCTTGCTGGGTCATGTCGACGGCCTGCGCGTGACACTGGGTGTGGGCGCCCCTTTGGCAAAAGCCCTGAACGCCCAGATCGAAGGCCTGACCCCGTTCCCGCTACTGGACGCCGCGGTCGAGAACCCCAGTACCCAGCACGCGCTGTGGCTGTGGTTGCGGGGTGACGAACGCGGGGACCTGTATCTGCAGGCCCAGGCGCTGGAGCGTCTATTGAGCCCAGCCTTTGCGCTGGTTGATCATGTTGATGGCTTCCTCCACCGAGGCGGCCGGGATCTGACGGGCTACGAAGACGGCACGGAAAACCCCAGCGGCGACGACGCCATCGAAGCCGCCATCCTGGGTGACGGCGCGCCTGGCTTGCAGGGGTCGAGCTTCGCCGCGTTCCAGCTGTGGAAGCACGACATGCACTACTTCAAATCGCTGCCACAGCAGGTGCAGGACAACATCATCGGCCGGCGCCTGAGCGATAACGAGGAACTGGAGGATGCGCCTGAGTCCGCCCATGTGAAGCGTACTGCCCAGGAAAGCTATGCACCGGAGGCTTTCATGGTGCGTCGCTCGGTTTCCTGGGCTGATACCCGCGGTGCAGGGCTGGCGTTCGTGGCGCTGGGTACGTCTTTCACCTCGTTCGAGGTTCAGCTGCGCCGCATGAGCGGGCTGGAGGACGGTGTGATCGATGCCCTGTATCAGTTCACACGCCCGCTGACCGGGGGCTACTACTGGTGCCCGCCGATGGCGCAGGGTTCGCTGGACTTGCGCCTGCTGTTGCAGCCCGAGGCTTAAACATCCAGATACACAAGATGATCGCAAGACAGCTTCCACGAACTAGCATTGGATATTTCCGCTCTGTTACGGAGATTTCCTATGTATGGACGTCGGGATGTCCTACGTGCGGGCGCTGCGATCGGTCTGCTGGCCACCAGCCCCTGGCTGAGCGCAGCTGCAGTGGCGAGCCTGCTCTCGCGGCCGATTCCGTCAACGGGTGAGCTACTGCCGGTGATCGGCGCCGGCACGTCAGGCAGCTTCGAAGTCGAGGCCGGCTCAGCGGACTACCGGCAGCTGTATCAGGTGCTTGAAGCCTTCTTCAAAGGTGGCGGTCGGGTCATCGACACCTCTCCCAACTACGGCGGCGCCGACAGCATCCTGGGTCAACTGCTCGCCGAAGGCGGGTGGCACCGCCAGTGCTTCATTGCCACCAAGATCGCCGCCAACAGCCGCGCAGATGCCCAGGCCCAATGGGACGGCACGCTGCGCAGCCTGCGCACGGACAAGGTGGACCTGCTACAAGTGCACAATTTGCGTGACTGGCAACAGCAGTTGCCCTATGCACGTGAACTCAAGCAACAGGGCAAGACACGCTATGTGGGCATCACCCACTATCTGGACTCGGGACACGACCAGGTGGCCGCGATCGTGCGCAGCCAGGCTCTGGACTTCATCCAGATCAATTACGCAGTCAATGCCCCTGGCGCTGCGCGTGAGCTTCTTCCCTTGTGCCGTGACAAGGGCGTGGCGGTGCTGATCAACCGCGCCTTCGATGACGGTCGTCTGTTCGCGGCGGTCAAGGATCGCGCCCTTCCAGAATGGGCACAGGAACAGGGCGTCGGTAGCTGGGCCCAGTTGTTCCTGAAGTTCGCACTCAGCCACCCGGCAGTCACCGCCGTGATACCGGCCACTGGCCGACTGGATCGTCAGTTGGACCAACTCAAGGCAGGGCAGGGTCCGATGCTTACCCAGGCGCAGCAGCAAGCGCTGATCGAACAGTTCGCCTGACACCATGGTGACGCGGCGGCAGCGCCTGCAGCAGATGCTGGACATGCGGTCTGGGGAAGCGCCAGCGGTTCTGGCAGGCAGCCTACTGTTCTTCATGCTGTTCACGGGGTATTTCATGCTCCGGCCGGTGCGAGAAACCATGGGCGTTGCCGGTGGCGTCGAAAACCTGCAATGGCTGTTCACCGGTACCTTCATCGCCACGTTGGCTTGCCTGCCTGTGTTTGGTTGGATGGCCTCCCGTGTACGGCGCCGGCACATATTGCCTTGGACCTATGGCTTCTTCATCTGCAACCTGCTCGCCTTTGCCGCGCTATTGGCACGCCATCCCGACGGGCCTTGGGTGGCCCGGGCGTTCTATATCTGGTTGTCGGTATTCAATCTACTGAGTATCTCGCTGGCCTGGAGCGTACTCGCCGACCTGTTCAGCACCGAGCAAGGCAAGCGCCTGTTCGGCGTACTGGCAGCAGGGGCGAGTGTGGGCGGATTGTGCGGGCCGCTGCTCGGCACGCTGCTGGTTGCGCCCCTTGGACACCCCGGTTTGTTGACGCTCGCGGCCGTGTTGCTGCTGGGCAGCGTACTGGCCGCCTGGGTGTTGCAGCGTTGGCGCACGAATAATCCACTCCCGACCCGCGATCCCGCTTGCGAGGGCCGCGCACTGGGCGGCAATCCGTTTTCCGGTGCAACGGCGGTAATACGCACGCCGTACCTGCTCGGTATTGCTCTGTTCGTCGTGCTGCTGGCCAGTGTCAGCACATTCCTCTATTTCGAACAGGCTCGCATTGTCAGTGAAACCTTCACCGACCGTACTCGGCAGACGCAGGTGTTCGGCGCAATAGATGCAGTCGTTCAGGCACTGGCCATTCTCACGCAGCTGTTTTTCACCGGTCGGCTCGCTCGACGCCTGGGGGTGCGGGTGTTGCTGGTGGCAGTGCCGCTGGCCATGGCTGCCGGGTTCATGTGCCTGGCCTTGTCGCCTGTCTTCGCCCTGTTCGTCATCGTGATGGTCGTACGGCGGGCCGGCGAGTATGCCCTGGTTCGGCCTGGCCGCGAGATGCTGTTCACCGTGGTCAGCGCCGAAGACAAGTACAAGGCCAAGAACTTCATCGACACCGTGGTCTACCGAGGCGGGGATGCGGTCAGCGGCTGGATAAAGCGGGCCCTGGACCTGATGGGGGATCATCCACAGGTGGCCATGCTAATCGGAGCGCTACTTGCCGTCTGCTGGGCCGCAACCGGTCATTGGCTCGGTGGCCAGCAAGGTCGACGCGACGAAACCCGTCGCCGCTGACAGGTACACCAACTATTGGGCTGATCCTTCTTTAACGCCGTTTGTCAGAAGCCTTCTCGATAATGCGAATCCTCAAGCACGGGTGTACTCCCAATTCATGTACGGCATTGGCGCCGTGCATTCCGAAGTCATAAGAGGTTTCAGATCATGGCCACTAAAGACAACAGCCGTAGCGGTAACCAGCAGGGCAGCCAGGGCGGTAGCAAAAATTCGGGCAACTTCGCCAATGACCGTGAGAAGGCTTCCGAAGCCGGCAAGAAGGGAGGGCAGGCAAGCGGCGGCCACTCCAGCGAGTCGGGCCGCAAAGGCGGCAAGTCGTAAGTGAAGCCTTGCAGTGCCAGGCTAGCCTGGCACTGCGATTCTTCGAACAAGGAGCCAGCCATGCGCACATTCCCACTGATCACTCTCATGGGCGCCTTGACTCTGGTCGGCGGTTGTTTTGACCGCGACAACAATCATCCCGGCAAGGACTCCGATGCCAGCAAGCCGTCCTTGCAGATGCAAAAACCTGACGAACAAACCGCACCCCGTTCTGCGCCAGCCCCTGAGCCGATGCCAGGGCAGAAAGCCAACCAATAATACGCGCACGAGGAATACGCCATGACGGTCATGACCCGCCAGACCGCCGCGATGGTCCAAGCCCCATCTGTCGCTCCCAGCCTGAAAGACCGCTATCACGCCCTGCTCGAGGGCCATGACACCAGTAGCCGGGCCTGGCTCGATAGCCAGTTGGCTCAGGCCCGGAGCATGCCTGATGACCTGCCGGATGACCCAGCGCAACTCGACGCCTGGAGCTTGCAGCACGCTGCCGGTGTGGCCGAGGGATACAAGGCGTACCTGGAGCAGCGCAAGCAGGGCGCCCCGCGGCGCTATTTCGCCAACCGCGCCCAGGCGTTGTGGTTCCTGCAGCAAGTCGAACCCACCAAGGTTGTGGACGGCGCGTGGCTGTTCAGTGCCCTGCGTCAATGGCGAGATCCACGCTACCACGGCCTGATCCGTACCTACCTCGAGGAGCTGGGCAGCGGTGACCCTCGCTGCAATCACGTGCTGATCTACCAGCGCCTGATGAGCCGGCTCGGCTGCCTGGATCGCCCGGACCTGGACGATTCCCGTTACCTGCAGGCGTCCTTGCAATTGGCCCTTGGCGAGTATGGCCAGGACTATTTACCTGAAGTGATCGGCTACAACCTTGGCTACGAACAACCGCCTTTGCACTTGTTGATCACAACTTACGAATTGGCTGAGCTGGGCATCGACGGATTTTACTTCCAGCTGCACGTCACCATCGACAATGCAGCCAGCGGTCATGCCCATCTGTCGCTCCAGGCCCTGCACCAGTTGTGCCCGACTGATGATGTGGCGGGTTTTTATGAGCGGGTCCGTCGGGGCTACCGTCTCAATGATCTAGGGACCAGCACCCCTGCGCTCATCGCAAGTTTCGACTTGGAAGCTGAGCTGCTTCAGGCCCTGGAGCACAAGCGCAATTTTGGGCAGTTCATGCACTCGGACCACTGCCGTCTGCAAAAACGCACCATCAACCAATGGCTGGCCGAGCCAGGCGCCATGCCGGCCTTTCTTGACGCCATGCAAGCCCAGGGTTGGATTCGCCGCGGCGAAGCTCCTGAGCAAAGCCGCTGGTGGACGCTGATCGAGGGGCCGACCGCGCCCATGTATGGTGTATTTACCGCCTACGAGAAGCAGCTGTGGCACGATTGGATCGCCGCGGGTTCACAATCGCGCATTCGTCGTGTGTTACCCGGCAGCTGGGAGGCGGCACTGCAATTGCAAGACCAGACGCCGGGTACCCAGCGGCAGCGCCCTGCGCACCACGATATTGATACGTTGATTTGTGCCATGTCCGGCAATAAACATGCGACGCCCGAAGGACTGGCCGCGACTCAGGCTTACATACAGGCCACTGGCCTGCTCCAGGAAGGAGCTCACTGATGCCCCTCGATTCACCTCAGACAGCCGCTGACCAGGCTCTGCTACAGCTGGGAAAGCGCCTTCGCGCTGATGGTTACCACTTTACCTGCGTGACACCGGCGACCCATGCATTGGTTAATGCGCGACCAGGCGCTGAGAAGGCTTGCACCGTCCGGGATGTATTCGGTTGGAGCCGGCCATTCGCCGGCTCGATGCTTTCGGCCGATGAGCTGGACTTGATGAAAACCGCTGGCGTGGTGAAGTCTCATCGAGACTTATTGGCCAGCACCGTCCGTTGGTCGAGCCTCGACGGGCTGCTACTGGTGCACTCGGCCTACCCTACGCAGGCCAGCGATGCGGTGTTCTTCGGCCCCGACAGTTACCGGTTCGCTCATGTCATCCAGGATCACCTGCGATCGACGCCCAAGCGCATTGAGCGTGCAGTGGACATTGGCTGTGGCACAGGGGTGGGCGCATTGGTGATCGCTCGTGCTGCGCAGCACGCGCAGGTGACCGCCGTGGATATCAACCCCAAGGCGCTGCGTTTTACTGCGGTCAATACGGCACTTGCCGACATCGGTAATGTGTCTGTGCAGCAAAGCGATATCCTGCAGGACGTGACAGGTCAGTTCGACTTGATCGTGGCCAATCCGCCTTACATGCTTGACGATGGTGAACGCACGTATCGCCATGGCGGAGGATCGCTCGGAGCGGATCTTTCGCGACGCATCATCGAGCAGAGCCTTGAGCGACTGAGCGTGGGGGGATCATTGTTGCTGTATACCGGCGTTGCCATCGTCGAGGGGCAAGACGCTCTGCTAGAAGGCATTCGCGAGCAGCTGGCCGGCCCTGAATTTTCTTGGGTCTATCGAGAGATCGACCCTGACGTGTTCGGCGAGCAATTATTGGAGCCTGGCTATGAGCGGGTGGAACGTATTGCTGCGGTAGCACTGACGGTTATGCGCAATCGTTGAGACCGGAGTGTTATCGACACGCCTGGCCCATCGTGGCGTTAAGCGGCTGCTGTAGCAGACCTGCCTGTGCAGACACATTCTTGACCTAACCACCGGTTCAAAGAGAATAGCGAGATCGACAACCGTTTCTCCAAGGACCGTAGCCATGATGCTGACCCCGCTGTTCCCCCGTGTAGCCCTGGAAGACACGCTGTTCGTCTTTGCCCTGGAGGCAGAGGCGGGCGGTCTGTTCGGGCATCTGAATACGGTCTTCACCGGTATTGGCAAGGTGAACGCGGCCATCGCGCTCACCCGCGCTGTGACTACGCGCAGGCCCAGGCTCATCGTCAATCTCGGCTCGGCAGGCAGCCGGCTGCATGGCAAGGGCAGCCTGGTGTGCTGCACACGGTTCGTCCAGCGCGACATGGACGTCACGCCTCTGGGGTTTGCGCGTTACGAAACGCCGCTTTCCGACATCCCTGTCGTACTTGAACATGGGCTGGCCATTGCGGGGCTGCCTATCGAAACCTGTGGCACAGGCGATAATTTCGAGATCAGGCACGGTGATGCGCCCTATGACGTGGTCGACATGGAGGCCTATGCGCTGGCGCTTGTCGCACGGTCCGAGGACATCCCGTTCGTATGCCTGAAATACATCTCCGACGATGCCGGGAGCGATGCGGCCACCGACTGGTCCGTGCAGGTTCACTTGGCGGCAGAAGCCTTCAAGCGGGTGCTCTTCAATCCTGCCTGAATATCTGCCTATGGCTGTGGGAGCCACCGGGCACTGCGGTTAAACCTTTCCTGATGTGGCGCAGTCACTTGAGGTATCAGCAGATCACTCAGGGAGCATGTCAATGGCCAGGGCAATCTGGAAAGGCGCCATCAGTTTCGGTTTGGTACACATCCCCGTGGCGCTCAACTCCGCCGTCAGCAGTGAACGCGTTGATTTTGACTGGCTGGACAAGCGCAGCATGGACCCAGTGGGCTACAAGCGCATCAACAAAGTCACCGGCAAGGACATCGACAAGGAGAACATCGTCAAGGGCGTGGAGTACGAGAAGGGCCGCTATGTGGTGATCAGTGAACAGGAGATCCGCAAGGCCCGCCCGGAGGCCACTCAGACGATCGACATCTTTTCATTCGTGGACGCAGGGGAAATTCCCCTTCAACACTTCGACACCCCTTATTACCTGAGCCCTGACCGGCGCGGCGGCAAGGTCTATGCGCTGTTGCGCGAAACGCTGGCCACCACCGGCAAAGTGGCTTTGGCGACAGTCGTGCTGCACACACGCCAGCACCTTGCGCTTATCCGACCCCTGGATGAAGCCCTGGTAATGATCACGTTGCGCTGGCCCGATGAGGTACGTGGGCTCGATACCCTTGAACTGGACACGACTGTGACCAAGGCCAAAGTGGACAAACGGGAACTGGACATGGCCAAGCGTCTGGTTCAAGACATGACCGGCACCTGGTCACCGGACGAGTATCACGACGCGTTTCGGGACACAATCATGGAGTTGGTCGCGGAAAAAGCCAGCAAAGGCAAGATCGAGACGGTGGAGAAGGGCGAGGACAGCAGCGGCGAGAAGAGCGCAGACATCATCGATCTCACCGAGCTGCTCAAACGCAGCCTCGGCGGCAAAAGCACCGCGTCTCCCAAGAAGAAACCGGCTGCGGCGAAGAAGCCCGCCAAACGTACGCGCAAGGCTTCTTGAGTACACTCACACCTGCTAGGCCTGCAGGTGCTCCTGCAGGCCGGCCAGGTAATCGCCAAACCCTTCGCGTGCTCGACACTCGCGCCGGCTGCTGGTGGCCACACTGTGCGCAGCCGACCAACTGATCGGCACCCCCAGCGCTTCCAGGTCCCGCACCAGTTGAACATCCTCGTGGGCAGCCAGTGGCTGGAAGCCGTCGACGCGCTGATACGCCTGGGCGCTTACGCCTAGATTGGCCCCATGGATATGACGGTGCCCGTCACGTGCCTCGTAGCGGCTCAGGTAGAGCTTGCGTAAGGCGGCTGTTTGCCAGGGCTGCCAGTGGCTCACATGGACCGTACCGCAGACGACTTCAGCGCCGCAGTCGAGCTGTGACGTCAGCCAGTGGGCAGGAACCTGGCTGTCGGCGTCTGTGCAGGCGAGCCATGTGGCACCGCGCGCGAGCATCCATTCTGCGCCCGCGCGCCGAGCCATGCCGACATTACCGGCATCGATGGCGAAGGTGTGTGCACCGTGGCGCCGGGCGACGGCGGCGGTGCCGTCGGTACAGCGATCGAGCACCACCAGAATATCGACCTCATGACCGGCTACCGCAGCGTGTTGGGCGGCAGCCGAGGCAGCCTTCAGGCATCGACCCAGACGCCGGGCTTCGTTGTGGGCCGGAATGACGATGCCGATCATATGCACGTCTCGTCCAGGTCTACCACGCTGGGCTGATTCGACCAGTAAGCCATGATGAAGTCGGCTTCGTCGTGGCAGAACACCGGGTACAGCGGCAGGTGTTTGGACAGCATTCGGTGCACCTCGCGCCCGTCCTGGGGGCACCCGGCAATCGGGTGCTTCCAGTGACACGCCAGCAGGCCGCCGTCGTAGGACAAGCTGGCGACAGCCTGTTCGATTACCTGCAACCAGTCGGTGGGATCAAGGTAGTAGCCCACTTCGCTGAGCACGATCAGATCGAAACGCCCGCCTGGCCAGTCGGCAGGCAGGCGGGCGCGTTCGACCTGTGCGTGGCGGACATCGGCCAGGCGATCGGTGGCCAAGCCCACAGCCTTCGGGTCGAGGTCCTGGCACACCAGCTCGGCACAGCGCTCGGCCAGCAGCACACTGAGTTCGCCATTGGCGCAGGCGGGCTCGAACACCCGTTCGTAACACTGCCGGGGCAGGCTTGCCATGACCAGGTCGCGTTTTCGTTTTTCATACCAGCGGGTACGAAAGGCCCAGGGGTCTTCGTTGGCGGCATACAGGTCGGCGAAGTATTGGGCATCGATACTCATGGCGAATCCTTTTACAAGAAGACCAGTTCGAAGGGCTGTAGCACGCAGTCCAGCAGGTTAGGGCGTAGCACCGGCGGTGTACAACCGTCAGGCTCGAACTGGCTGGCGTGTGCAGCAATGGCTTTGCGCTTGCGTGCCACCTGGCCCTCATTGAGTTGCAAGCGGTGCGCGCGCTCCCAGGGCAGACGTGGATCGTCAGGTTGTCCCCAGTGCCATGCCCATACTGGGGCTTCCACCAGCTGGGCTTTACGCGCTAGCGCTGCCTGTGCCCCGGCCCGGCCTACGGCCTCGTGATCGCAGTGGCCGTCACCTCGCCAGGTCGTCATCAGCACATCCTCAGGGCGCAGTAGCTGAGTCAGATGGCTGACCAGAAAGGCTTCCTCCCTGGCCAGTTGACTGTCCTTCAGGTGCAGGCGGCGCCAATCGATACGCTTGGGGTCCAGCCCGAGTTGCTCGATGGCCTTGCGGCTTTCTTGCGGCCGGTCGCGACGCAAACGATGCTCTGTCCAGCGGGTCGAGCTGGGATGGCTGCCTTCGCCGTCGGTCGCCGAGATCAGCACCAGGTCCTCTTCACGCCCGGCAAAATCGGTCAGCAGACCGCCTGCCATGAGAATCTCGTCATCCGGATGGGGTGCGATCAGCACCAGGCGCCGACCAGGCGGGCAGAGCTGGTGTGCATTGAGCCAGGTGGCCCGGGCCAGATGGGCCGAGTGCTGCCACGCTGACCAGGGCGTACCATCATTGGACTGGATCAGGTCTTCACTCATAGCTGCCATGCTCCGGAAGAAAGCTGTGCGGTCTGTTCGCCGAGGGCTGCAAGGTCTCGCTCGGCGTGACTTTGGCGAATGAACACCGGCAGGTCTGCGCTCAAGCGCGCAAAGTGGGCATTACGGCAAAACGGGGTTGCACCCAATGCTCGGCCTACGTGACGCATGACGTGTTCCACGGCATGTTCAACCTGAGCGCGCACGCGTTGCACGATCAGGCTGGCATCGGCGCCTGGGTTGAGATCGATCCAGGCAGCACATTCACGCAATGCCGCCCGAGCGCCGCACAGGGCGGCATCTACAGCGCCCAAGTGCGCGTCTGCGTGGGGGTCTGGTTTGGGTTTGCGGCAGTGCTCGCGCAGGTATTCGGCCAGCGCCTCGGCCGCCCCATACCAGCAGGCGGCGATGCCCGCGCCGCCGTGCCAGAAGCCCGGCCTGGACAAATATTGGCCCGCTGCACCGACGAGCACACCAGGTGTGTCGTTGAATTCGACCTCGACACTGGCAGTGCTGGCCATGCCCACAGCCTGCCAGTGCTCGATATTGAGGCCCAAGGTTGGGTCGGCCAAGCGGATGGCAACCAGCTGTGGCTTACCGGACTCGTCCCAGGCGGTGATCAATGCCTGATCGATTTGCAAGGCGCCCGAACACCACGCTTTCTTTCCGCCGAGGCGGACACGGCCCCCGTCTTGGGAGGTGATGACGGCACGAGCATCCGGGGGCTCTGCGGCCCACACGCCCCAGATCCCCTCAGACGAAAGATGGCCAGCACCACACTCGGCCAGGATCGCCAAAGCGTCCGTATGCCCTTCATAGAGCTTGGCCAAGACCAGGTCACAGCCGGCGACCCGCGACAAGGTCTGCCAACGCTCAAGCGTATTGCCGTGGCCCGGCCTGGGCAGAATATCCAGGCAATGGGCCTGCAAAGCTTTCATCAGTTCAAGTAACTGGGTGTCGACATTGAGCGGCTGCAGCCGCTCGTCATAAGTGCGCAACAAGCGGTCCAGCTGGGTGAGGTCATAGTTCTGAGGCATGCTCATGCGCGTAACTCCCTGTCGCGTTGGGCGTCGCCCATCACGTGAGCCCAAGTTGTTTGCGCATCCGCGCCGTGATGGATTGACGGGTCTTGCTCATGTCGGCCCAAGGGTCTTGGGTATCGGCCAGTCGCTCACCTATTGTGGCAATGGTCCACTGATTGGCGCCCTTGAGCTGTGCCAGTTCTTCACGCCAGACCGGCACCGACACCGGCAAGCCCTCGCGAGCGCGCAGCGAGTAAGCACACACCGTGGTAGCACCTTTGCCATTGCGCAAGTAGTCGATGAAGATGCGGCCTACACGGTTCTTGGGGCCGGACACTGCGGTGAGCCGATCAGGGAACAGTTTTGCCAGGTAGGTGACGATGGCGTGGCTGAAATCCTTGACGTCGTCCCAGCTCGCTTTTCTCGTTAGCGGGACAACCAGATGGATACCTTTGCCCCCGCTGGTCTTGATGAACACCTTCAGACCCAGTTCGTCCAGCAGGGTCAGGGTCAGCTGGGTGGCCTCCAGCATTGCCTTCCACGGCAGGGCCGGGTCAGGGTCCAGGTCGAGTACGAAACGGTCTGGCCGGTCGAACTGCGTGTCGGTGGCGTTCCAGGTGTGCAGTTCAAGCATGTTCATCTGTACGGCGCCGAGCAAAGTGTCAGGGCGGTTGATGACCATGGCGGCCTGGCCGGCTTCCTCTTTGCCGTACGTACGCACGTTTGGAATGTGCAGCTGGCCCGCGTTTTTCTGGAAAAACAGTTCCCCGGCGAGGCCGTCTGGCGCACGCACAAGCGCAACCGGCCGATTCTTGAGGTGGGGCAAGATCCATTCGCTGACCTGGGCGTAGTATTCGACGACGTCACGCTTGGTCATGCCAGAGGTAGGGTCGATCACGCGATCAGGGTGGGTCAGGCGCAGATCACCCAGCGTCTCGGTGCTCTTGGCCGCCTTGCGCTGATGGACGGTCTTGCTCGGCATGGCACGCTCCAGGTCGATATCGGTTGCCGGTTTGTCGTCGCGCAAACCGTGGAATACCGCGTGGCGTACTACGCCGTCACGGGTCATCTGGGCAAAGGCGATCTCGGCCAGCAACGTGGGCTCTAGCCAATGTATCCCTCGGGCTTCGGCGCCAGTGGGGGGGTTGGCTACAGTAGGCTGGGCGGTTTGTAGGGGTTTGAGTTGTGCGTGCAATGTGTCAAGGGTGGTGGCACTGAACCCTGTGCCCACCTTGCCGGCGTAACGCAGCATGCCTGCGTCGTCGTGCAGGGCCAATAGCAAGGCGCCGAACCCACTGCGGCTGCCCTTGGGGTCGGTATAGCCCACCACTACAAACTCCTGCCGCCGCTTGCACTTGAGCTTGATCCAGTCGGCGCTGCGCGTGCCTGAATAGCTGCTGTCGGCACGCTTGCCGATCAAGCCTTCAAGGCCCAGCTTACAGGCGCTCTCGAGCAACGCTTCAACCGGCTCGTCGAAGTCCGCAGAGTACTTGAGGTTGTCCGCAGTGCTGTGCTCAAGCAAGCGCTCCAACGCGTCGCGTCGCTGCTGCAAGGGAAGGGCGCGCAAATCTTGACCGCCCAGAAACGGCAGGTCGAAGACGTAATAGGTGATTTGTTCATCATGCGCGGTATCGAATGCGTTCTGTAAGGCCTGGAAGTCTGCAACCCCCTGGTCGTCATTGACGACCATCTCGCCATCGAGCCACGCAGAGTCCACACCCAACGCGCGTAGCGTAGCGATTTGGCCCGGCATCTTGGCGCTCCAGTCATGGCCATTGCGGGTATAGAGCCGCACATCATCGCCCTCGATGCGCGCGAGAATGCGGTAACCGTCGTACTTCACCTCATACCGCCAGTCCCCCGAGGGGGGTGAGTCGACCAACGTGGCCAACTGCGGCTGCATGTGTTCTGGCAGCATAGCGGGCTTGGACTTGGCGGCTTGCTTGGTCGGGGCGGGCTTGCCTTTGCCGGGTTTGGCCGTTTTGGCGGATTGCTTGGCAACCAAAGTGCGGTCGCTGATCACGCTGTCGGGCTGGTCCTCGACAATGCTGTACTGGGCCTCGCTGCGGGCCTGGCTGTCATTCGACTTGACCAGCATCCACTGCTCTTTCTTGCCAGCCAGCCGTGTGCGGAACAGGTTCCACATACCAGCGAGCTTCTCGCCTTGCAGGCGAAAGCGCAGTTTGCCTTTTTTGTAACCCTCACGCGGGTCCCCGTCGGGTTCCCAAACCCCACGGTCCCAGACGATGACATCGCCCCCACCGTAGTGACCTTCCGGAATGTGGCCTTCGAAGGTGGCGTAATCGAGCGGATGGTCTTCGACATGCACGGCCAGGCGTTTGACTTTCGGATCCAGGGAGGGACCCTTTGGAATCGCCCAACTTTTGAGCGTGCCGTCCAGTTCCAGTCGGAAATCGTAGTGCAAATGGCTGGCGTCATGTTTCTGGATGCAGAACTGTAACGCGTGAGCCCCTTTGCTGCGGCCGGATTTGCCGATTGGCTCGGGCGTGGCGTTGAAATCGCGCTTGCGCGCGTATTCCTCGAGTGGCGTGGCCATGAGGGGGGCTCCGGAACCTGGGCTGTCTTGATCTTGGGAGGCGGGGAGCGGCATTGGAGTTCAAAAAACCGCCACTGGCCGCGTAAAACTCTGAATCTTCCTGGGTGCAGAGCAGTCGACTTTGGGTAAGCCAACTGATGGAGAGGCGTAATGTCCAGACCCGATGAACCCAAAGCCTATACCCCGACCGAGATCGATGACATCGAGGATCGTATGGGCAGTGTGCATGAGCTGAACTTCAGTGATCGCCTTGATGACCGTCAGGGGCGGGTAGGTGATGAACGACCAGAGCGTGAAGTGGAGCAGGAATTCCCGGAAGAGCGGGTGCGCCAGAGCGGCTTGACCGGCGGCGAGGCGCTGACCGACAGCCTGCATGAGGACGGTGTCACGGATGATGATCTGAGCCCGGACACGCTACTGGACGAAACCGGCGCTCGAGATTCCCATGAGCCTGGGTACGGCGGCCCTGCCGATCAGGCGCTGACCGAAAAAGACGCGATCGAGATCGGCGGCGGTCGAGGCCTTGACGAAGCAGAACTGGCCCGCACCAACCCGCTTGACGGGAAACCGTGGACTGACGATGCAATTGAAGAAGACGAAAGGAGTTGATCATGAGCGAATTACGCTGCGCTTGTACCGAGTGTTCCTGCACGGTGAGCACCTTGCCGCAGAATGGCAAGGCCTACTGCTGCGAAGCGTGTGCGACCGGGCACCGTAACGGCGAGCCATGCCGCATGCCTGACTGCACCTGTGGCAAGGTTGAGCAGAAAAAGGAAACCAGTGTGGACAATGCGCTGGATGAGACTTTCCCAGCGAGCGATCCTATTTCGCCGTGAGGGGTATTGAGCCGGGTCTGCCTGGGCAGACCCGGCCTGTTCAACCTCTCTTAAACCGTCTCAGAGAGTGAGCGAATTCCATAGAAGCGGCCTTGACGAGGCGCTCCTGCAAGGGGACTGTGCTGAGCTTGGAGCAGCACTAGTTTTGTGACTTACCCACCAACCGCCCCCCTTTATGTTGGTGCTGGCGTATCTTGCCGGCGCATGGTCTTAGCGCGCTTTTCCAGCACCAAGTAGGTGATGACCGCCAACACCAGCGGTATCAAGTAGTACAAGGTTCGATAGGCCAGTAAGGCTGCAACCAGGCTGCCTTGTGGAATCTGCCCTTGAAGCAGGCCCAGGAATACGGTTTCCAGCACACCAAGCCCAGCCGGAATGTGAGCCACCACCCCGGCCACGCAACTGATCAGCAGAACCCCCAGGATGGAGGGATAGAACGCCTGCTCTGGCAACAGCCAGAAGATCAGCAGCGCCATCATTGCCCAGTTGCTGGCGCCCAAGGCCACCTGGCACAGTGCAAGTCGCAGTGAAGGCAGCGTCAGTTCATGCTCGCGCCAGCGCCAGGTGCGTTTTTTGGCAAAACCGCAGGCCAGCAGATAGCCGATCGAAATGGCCAGCAGCGCGAAGCCAATGAGCTGCAGCCCAGTGGTGCCGACCGCCCAGTTTGCGGGCAATTCGACCAGGCGCATGGCAAACACGCTGCCTGCCAGCAGCATGTAGCCCATCCAGTTGGTCAGTAGCCCCAAGGTGAGAATGCGCGTGATGGTGGGCGTGTCCAACCCAAGCCTGCCGTATAACCGATAGCGCAACGCAACACCGCCCACCCAGGTGGTGAAGTTGAGGTTGAAGGCGTAGCACACGAAGGCGATCGGCAGCACTTGCCGGACCGGCAACTTGTGACCGGTATAGGTTCGGGCCAATAAGTCGTAACTGGCAAAGATCAAGAAGCTCATCAGTGCCATGACCAACCCGACGGCCAATGTGCCGGGTTTGTAGGCCAACAGCGATTCACGCACCTCGTTCCAATCCAGGTTGCGCGCCAACGTGAACAGTAACGCCGGGATCAGGATAAGGAACAGGACGGTGAACAGACGCTTGGCCCACACTTGCCAACGCTTTCGTTCCATCAGGTGTTGCCCTCGTGCAGGTTGCCTTGGGTCTCTACGGCTTGCCCAGGCGTTTTCAGGCGCTTGCGATGCGCAGGTAGCCAACCGGCAATGCGCGGAAAGTGACGTATGACATGGAAGCTCAAGAAGATCAGTGGCGCCCGCCACCAGTAGCCGCGAATCATTCGCTCCAGGGTGACCGTCTTGCACTGTTCGCTGGCCAGCGACTGCAGATGGTCGTGGAGCTGCTGATTGAAGGCGCGGCTGCGGATGAACAGGTTGGCTTCAAGGTTGAACGACAGGCTCAGCGGGTCGAGGTTGCTCGAACCGACCGTGGACCATTCGTCATCCACCAGTGCGACCTTTCCGTGCAGGGGGCGCCGGCAATACTCATGGATCCGCACCCCGTCGCGAAGCAGGTAGTTGTAGAGCAGGCGAGCCAGGGTACGCACCCACCACATATCAGGCTCACCCTGCATGATGAGGGTCACTTCAACCCCGCGACGCGCGGCGTTACGCAACTCGCGCAACAGGCGATAGCCTGGGAAAAAATAGGCATTGGCTACCACGATGCGCTTGCGCGCGCCACGCAGCGCTTCGAGGTAATAGGCTTCGATAGCCGTGCTGCGCTGGCCGTTGTCCCGCTCTACCATCACAGCGGTGATGTCGCCAGTGGGGTCGGTGACAGGCCGCACCTCGCTTGGGGGCTCGAGCACCGGCGACATCAATCGACGGCTGACGGCATGCACCTGCGCGACCACTGGCCCGGTTACCTCCACGGCGTAGTCCTGCTTGGCCATGGGGCCATAGTCGCCGAGATGATCGGCGCTGTAGTTGATGCCGCCAATGAACGCACGCTCCCCGTCGATCACGACGATCTTGCGATGCAGGCGGCGGAACAGGTTGGTGCGCAGGCCCGCCAGACGAGGCTGGGGGTCGAACAGGTGAAACCTTACTCCCGCCTCGGTCATCGCCGC
This sequence comes from Pseudomonas parafulva, assembly GCF_002021815.1. NCBI lineage: Bacteria > Pseudomonadati > Pseudomonadota > Gammaproteobacteria > Pseudomonadales > Pseudomonadaceae > Pseudomonas > Pseudomonas parafulva. Next base: position 2,397,216 of record NZ_CP019952.1, on the reverse strand, counting down.
GATGAACTCGGCTGACAGGTCAGCGGTGCCGTATCCGTCGGCAACCACTTCGACACGGACCCCGCGTTGCGCTGCCTCGATCAGGGCACGCTGCAGCTGATGGCCTACCTTGTCTTCGTAGATGATGAATGTCTCGAGCAGGATTTCATTGCGCGCCTGGCCCATGGCCTCGAAGACCCGCGGGTAGAACGCCTCACCATTGATCAGCAGCTCGACGCTGTTGCCATCGACCCAAGGTCTTTTCACACGTTGATCTCCGCAGCCAGGGGGGCGTGGTCGGACAGGTGCGACCACGGATAGTTGGATAAAACCTTTGCAGCGTGGGGCATGGCATTGCGCACGTAGATCCGGTCAAGCCGAAGCAGCGGCAGGCGTGCCGGAAAACTGCGGGCTGGCGAGCCGAAACGCTCCCCGAATGCCTCTATCAAGCGCTGCGACAGCACGGCATCTCCTTTCAGACGCCAGTCGTTAAAGTCGCCGGCGATGATCACCGGTGCCTTGGCGGGCAGGCGGTCGAGCAAGTCGAACAGCAGACTCACCTGCTTCTGCCGGTGTGCCTCCCGTAGGCCCAAGTGCACGCAGATTGCATGCACTTCGTCGTGGCCGGGTACTTCCAGTTGACAGTGCAGCAGGCCTCGCTGTTCATTTCCCGCCACTGAGACGTCGAGGTTTTCCGAACGCACGATCGGAAATTTGGAGAGCAAGGCGTTGCCGTGATCGCCATGGGGATAAACGGCGTTGCGACCATAGGCAAATTGCGGCCACATGCTGTCTGCCAGGAATTCGTACTGGGGCGCCTGCGGCCAGGCAGGGTGGCTGATCGCATGCTGTTGGTGGCTGCCATGCACCTCCTGGAGAAACACCAGGTCGGCGCCCGTGGCACGTACCGCATCGCGCAGCTCCGGCAGGATGAAGCGGCGGTTGAAGAAGGTGAAGCCTTTGTGCACGTTGAGCGTCAGTACGTTCAAACGGTGCACGGCGGTGACTTTGTCGATGATGCAGCTTGGCGCGGAGAGTGTAGGGTTCACAGTTCAACCTCCGGCTCGGCGCCCGGCTCTGTCATCAGCTCGTGGTCCAGGTGCATCTTTTCCAGCAATCGGCGCGCGTCGTAAGGGGCGTGGACTTTCTGGTCGTTATCGAAATAGCAGTACACATCCCGGGTTGAGCGCCGGGGGGGAGGGCCCTGTACGATCAGGTGTGCATCGTCGGCCTGACTCCCCTCACGCCACTGTTCGATCCGTTTCTTCCAGCGGCGCAGTGCGCTGACGGTATAACCGCTGCTGTAGAGTTCGACGTCGCCATGCAGGCGCATGTACATGAAATCTGCGGTGACGTCCTCCACGTAAGGCCACTTGCCCGCGCTGTCGGCAACCACCAGGGCAACGTTGTGCTGGCGCAGCAGTTCCACGAAGCGCTCGCACAGGAAACTTTCGTGACGAATTTCCACCGCATGGCGTAGCGGCGCATTGCCGCTTATCTGCGTGCCGCCGTTACCTTGCAGGCGTTGCTCGCAGCCACTGGCGCTGCGTCGGGCAGCGGCGCGGTCACGCGGCAGCGATCGCAGAAATGCATCGAATCGCTCAGCGTCGAAACGCATGTTGGCAGGGAACTGCCATAAGAATGGGCCGAGCTTGTTACCGAGAAGGAGCGGCCCGGAGGCGAAGAAATTGGCCAATGGCGTATCGATGTCCTTAAGTCTGCGGATGTGGGTGATGTATCGCGGCGCCTTGACCGCGAACACGAAGTCATCGGGTGTGGCGTCATGCCAGGCTTGATAGCGTTCGGGCGTTTGCAGGCTGTAAAACGAGCCGTTGATCTCGATGGTATTGACTGCCCTCGACGCGAAGGCCAGCTCGTCGTCCTGGCGCAGCCCCTTGGGGTAGAAGTCCTTGCGCCAGGGACCGTATCGCCATCCTGAAATGCCAATGCGTACCTCGCTCACGCTGCCTCCTATCGCATCTCCATTCCATTCATCATTGCGACCAGTGCAGCGGCAGGAGGGTTCAGGCGCAGTTGATCAGTGGTGGCGAGCAGGGCTGGAATTGAACTTTGCGGGCAGGCTTGATGCCACTTTTAGACAGGCAGGGTGGTGACCAACGCTCTGTATCGACACTTCTTGGAGGTGCACATGGCCAGACACATCATCCATTTCACCGGCCCTATCAACTCGTCTACCTGCGGCAATCTGATCAACACCTGCACCAAGGCCGTGAACCAGGGGGCCGAGGTGGTGCAGTTGAATGTCGCCACCATGGGCGGCGAGTGCAGCTACGGGTTTACCCTGTACAACTACTTGCGGACCTTGCCGGTCAGTGTGCACACCCACAACCTGGGCACGGTCGAGTCAATGGGCAACATCCTGTTCCTGGCCGGCGAGCACCGCACCGCATGCACTCACAGCAAGTTCCTCTTCCACCCCTTTCACTGGACGCTGCACGGCTCCATCGACCACTCACGCATGGCCGAATATGCCATGAGCCTGGATTATGATTTGCGCCTGTACGCGCAGATTGTGGCGCAGCGCACCGAGGGCGCAGCACAGGCACTTGACGTGCCGCGCTACTTGATGGCGGCCCCGCGAATCCTTGGCCCACAAGAAGCCCTGGACAGCGGGATGATTCATGCAGTCGACGACTTGCCGATAGAGGCGGGCGACTGCCAATGGAGCGTGCACGCTTAGAGCGGCACGCCCGTTTTTGAATTAGCAGCCAGTAAAGTGGGCGTTAGCGCACAGACGCTGCGGTAGCTGCGTCGCACTCGAGCAAAGAGCGAATCAATTTCTTGATGTCTTGCTTGAGCGTGCCGACGTGCTCGAAATGGGCGAACTGGTAGTCAGCGATCTCATGCAAGGCGCAGGGCTGCGGTGCTTCGTCGAACTCGGCCTCGAAGACATAATGCATGCGTTGTGGCGTTTCGTGGCGCATCAGCAGCGTGAAATTGTGGGCCTGCAGGCCTGTCTCTTCCAGCAGTTCGCGCTGGGCTGCCTCAAGCGGCGTCTCACCAGGTTCTACCTTGCCTCCTGGCAGCGTCCAAGGGGCATTTGGCTTGCGAACCCACAGCCATTTATGAGCGTGTTTGCCATGCCGACAGATGATGGTTGCGCGGGGCTTGGCGGATTTCATGGGTACTCCGGCGAATCACATTCCTATGAGGAGTTAGTCGCCGAGCACCGTGCAAAAGTCATAAAACTGTAACAATTGACCGACGAACGGTCAGTAGGGTACCGAACCGTGGAGGCTCTCGATGGCCTCTACCAACTCGTCGTAGCCGACAGGCTTGTTCAGATGACGATCAAAGCCAGACTGCTTCGACCGATGCTGATCAGCGCTTGCCCCATAGCCGGTAAGGGCAATGGCCGGGGTATGCTGCAGGTGCTTGATCTCTCGCAAAGCCTTTATCAGGGCATGGCCATCCATGACTGGCATGCCGATGTCCGACAGAATGACGTCATAGCCCGTTTGCCGTGCTGCTTCGAGCGCCTGGCGGGGGTCAGCGAACGCGCTCACCTGCGCACACTCCATTTCCAGGAGCTGTTGCATGACGTCGAGCACCTCGGGTGAGTCATCCACCAGCAGTACATGCAAGCCATCGAGCCGGCCCATGCGTTCAGTTTGCTGGCAGGCCAGTCGCTCGCCTTTACCGCTTTTGGACAAGGGCAGGGTGACGGTGAACGTACAGCCCTGACCAAGACCGGCGGAGTACGCGCATACGCTTCCGCCGTGGGCCTCCACCAACTGACGGACCAGCGATAGCCCAATGCCCAGGCCCTCTCGCGCCGCATGCCCGAGCGGCGAAGCCGCCTGGCTGAACAGGTCGAAAATGTGTTCCAGGCTATCTGCCTCAAGGCCAATGCCTTGGTCGATCACGCTGAGCGAAACCTGCGTGTCGTCATGGCTCAGGGACAACCGGATAGTGCCGCCGGGTGGGCTGAACTTCAGGGCGTTGTTGAGCAGGTTCCAGATCACTTGCTCCAGGCGTGTGCTATCCCCGTCGATGAACAGTGGCAAGCCGTCTGCAGGCAGTTCCAGCACAACCGCCGAGTCAGGCTGCTCGCTGATGACCACCGCGTGGATACCCTCGATGATGGCAACCACGTCCACCGCTTCGGTCTTGAGCTTGAGCTTGCCGGTACGGATACGGGCCACGTCCAGCAGGTCATCGATGATGCGCGCCTGGCTGGTCACGGCTTCGCGAATGATGCCCACCGCCTTGCTCGCAGCGGCGACGTGGGCGATCGAGGGCAGACGACGCAGGATCTCGGCGTTGAGCTGTATCAGGTTAAGGGGGTGTTTGAGTTCGTGGGACATGATGGCGAAGAACTCATCCTTCATGTGGCTGCTGCTTTGCGACTCGGCCAGTTGCTTGCTCTGCTCATCGTGCAGGCGCTTGTGCCCGGTCAGGTCCCGAGCAATCTTGACGAAGCCACGCAATGAGTTGCCCTTCAAGCGCGAGATTTCACCACTGGCATAGAAGCGGCTCCCGTCCTTGCGCAGGTGCCAGCGCTCATCCTGGCTACGGCCGTTGGCGCGCGCTGTCTGTAATTCCTGCTCGGGGATGCCGTGCTGGCGGTCGTCCTGGGTGAAGATGAGCTGGTAATGCCGGCCCACGACATCGGCCTTTTCATGGCCGAAGATCAATGCAGCACCTGTATTCCAGTCAGTGATCAGGCCCTGTTCATCTAACAGGATGATGGCGAAGTCGTGGGTACTTTCAGCGACCACTCGCATGCGCTCTTCGCCAAGTCGCACCCGCTCCTCGGCCGCGCGACTCTTGCTGATGTCAATGAAGGTGAGCACGGCCCCGTCGATCTTCTGTTCGCTTGAACGGTAGGGCAGCAACCGGGCCAGGTACCAGTGGTAGGCCTGGCCTCCGATTTCCCGCTCGATGATGTGCTCGCCATTGACCACGGCGCGCGCATCATCGGCCAGGGCGGGGTAATCCAGGCGATGAGTGATGTCCAGCAGGGAGCGCCCTGTATCCACCGGCAGCATGTTGAACAGGTCGGTCGCACGTGGGGTGAACCAGCGAATGTGCAGGTTGCGGTCGACGAACACGGCGGCGATGTCGGTGCTGGCGATCAAGTTGCGCAGGTAGTCATTGACCTTGTCGGTCTCCTCAACCTTGCTCTTGAGCTCGTAATTGACGGTCAACAGTTCTTCGTTGATCGACTGCAGCTCTTCCTTGCTGGTTTCCAGTTCTTCGCTGGCCGAGCGAAGCTCTTCGTTGATTGTCTGCATCTCTTCGTTGGAGGCCGTGAGTTCTTCGCTGGATAGCTCCGACTGCTCAATGGTCTCCTGCAATTGCACGCGCATGCGCTGCAACTCTCGCTCCAGGTTGTTCAGCACCATGCTGTCGGTCTGGCGAATAGCATCGACTAACGGCAATGACAGATCGGGCGCACGCTCTTCGAACACCACCAGCAGGTATTCGCCGGCCGTTTGCTCATCCTTATGCGGTTGCACGGTAATTTCGATCTGGCAGCGCTGACCCTCCTCGCCCATGTCCACAGGGCGAGAGGTGACCGCATGGGTGCCCTGGCGCGCCTGGAACAAGGTGCTGCGAAGCGCCAGTCGCAAGCTGGGCAATACCAGGTTGAGCACGTTGCGGCTCAATTCACCGCTGCCCAATTGCATGTAGCGCCCGACACCTTCGCTCAGATGAAGGAGGGTACCCTCACCGTCGATGATCAGACTCGGCGGGGTTCGGCGGGCCAGTGCACGATGGTGCACCTCAGCGTAAGAGGGCTTGCGCTGGGCTCTGCTTTTGGCGGTGGCCGGTTGCTTCAGAGCGCCCAGATCAGTCCCTTGCAACTGACGCCCCGGACGCGTGTCGGCATGGGCGACCTCGCGTGCCCGGTAGATGCGATTACGCTTGTCCACCACCGCGAACAGATCGCCAGCCAGTTCAGCCGATTCGGAAGAGCCCAGAAACAGGTAGCCACCCGGGCGCAGGGCGAAATGGAACATGCGCAGGATATCCCGCTGGATTTCACGGTCCAGGTAGATCAGCAGATTGCGACAGACGATCAAGCCCAATTGCGAGAAAGGCGGATCGGACAGCAGGTTATGCCGTGCGAACAGCACTTTCTCTCGTATTTCCTTACGCACGCGATAGTGCTGGTCTTCTTTGGCGAAAAACTGGCGCAGACGCGAGGGTGGCACATCGGTGATGATGGACTCTGGATAAAGGCCGGTGCGGGCATGGCCAATGGCACGCTCGTCGAGGTCTGTGGCAAACACCTGCACCTTGTTGGCGCGCTGGTCCAAGGCCAACTGCTCGCACGTCAGCATGGCTAGGCTGTAAGACTCCTCTCCCGTCGAACAGCCCGCGGACCAGATGCGAATTTCGGCTGGGTTATCGCCTTGGTCCGGCTCATTTGCCAGCTGGGGCATGACGATACGCTCAAGCGCCTCGAACGCCTCGCGGTCGCGGAAAAAATTAGTAACCCCGATCAGCATGTCCGCCAGCAACGCTGCCGACTCTTCCTCATGGGTCTTAAGGTAGTGCAGGTAGGCTCGAAGATCGGCCTGTCCCGTGACATGCAGACGTCGCTCGATACGCCGCAGCACAGTGGCGCGCTTGTAATGGTGGAAATCATGACCAGTGGCGCTGCGCAATTGCAGCAAGATGTCTTCCAGCACAGGTTTGCACGCCTGAGGGTCGCCGGCTCGGGTACCCAGCGCCGGCGGTAGGCTATCGTCTTCGATACGTGGCAGATTGACCTGTCGCGCGTTGTGCCACAGCTCCATCAGCTTTTGGGCAAGCTCTGCCGCCGGGAGCACCACGTCGACCAGACCCGTCTCGATGGCCGCCCGAGGCATGCTGTCAAACTGAGCATCATCCGGGCTCTGTACCAGGGTGAGGCCGCCTTGTTCCTTGACACGTGCCAGGCCTACGGCGCCGTCCGCGCCCGTACCGGAAAGGACCACGCAAAAGGCATGATCCTTATGCACGTCGGCCAGGTCGCGGAAGAACAGGTCGATGGCCACATGGTCACCGCGCCGCCTGTTGGCCGGCGCTACCCGCAGGTAACCATCATTGGTCGATAGCCGATTGGCAGGAGAGATGACGTACACATGGTTGCGTTCGATCGGCACCGGTTCCGTTACCTGGCTCACCGGCATGCTGGTTGTCTCCTGAATGATCCGATCAGCGACACTCTGATGGTCTGGAGACAGGTGCAGCACAATGACAAACGCCATGCCTGAGTCGGCGGGCATCTGCCTGAACAGGGTACAGATGGCTTCGATGCCCCCCGCTGAGGCACCAATACCCACCACAGGGAAATTGAGATGGCTAGGGCTCAGGTTCGAGGGATGCGGCGCGGCGGGCTGGTTAACGGTCGACTTCATGGCGGTGCCCTGTACAGACCTTACAGACAGCCCATCGACACGTCGCGGGGCATGAGGAGCGCCATTATAGGCAACGCGCACGGATATTCGCGAGTGCGTTGATGCGACGCTAATGACTGGTCCGCAAGTGTTCGGACAGAGAATCTTTTCGCGCCACCGGTCTGCAATCCACGCCATGCGACTGAATAGCCTGTTATCGCAGCGGTTCGGATGAAGGGCATGGCCTCGTGTCGTGCACATTTCCAGAACCGCAAGGAGAAACGAAATGGCTCGTGATCAAAAATCGACCGGTCAACGTGGCGGCACTAAGGAAACCAATCCAGGCAACTTCGCCAACGACCGCGAAAAGGCTTCCCGCGCTGGGCAGAAAGGGGGCCTAGTTTCAGGTGGGAACTTCGCCAATGACCGCGAGCGCGCCTCGCAGGCTGGACGCAAGGGCGGTCAGAACAGCCACGGCGGCGGGCGCGATCTAACGAGCGAAGCGCGCGGCTGACCTCGTCCTGGGTGCCCGCCGAAACCGTGCTGGGCACCCATCGGGGCCAACGATGCATATCCGATTGAATCTTTAGCGCCGCGCTGCACTCCATCGCAGGGTCATCCACGCAAAAGAGGAGGGTGTAGCGATGCCTAGTCCCCAGTTGTACATCATCGATTACCGGCTCCATGGCGAGCCTCGCACCTTCATCATTCGTCTGGACCGTCTGGATAATGCCGAGGCTTGGCATTGGGCGAGCTGTGATGCCGGCATCGGCATCATCCCCAAGTTCGGGCGCGAGAAGATCCGCAAGGTCAGCCGGCCCATGGCTGAGCGCTACGGCGTCACGGATGTGACTTGGCGCCTATCAGGCAGTAAGCCCGGACAGTCTCTGGAAGACCCTGCCACCACCGCCTGATTGCGCAACTTCTTCCATCACCCGATTACACACCTGCCTCAGGGTCGCTGGCAGGCACGCCTGGACGATTTTGATCGTCATCGGTCAGGCCCGGGTCAGTGTCGGGGTCGTCGACTCTGTCATTGCGCTGCTCTTGTTCAAGCTCGGGCCAGTCATCCTGGACATTGCCGCCACCCATCATAAGTTTCTGGATCACTGCATGCGCCTCCGTTGGTTTGGAAAAAAGGCCCGCCCCGAAGGCGGGCCAACACAGGAGTGAGAGGAACAGCCATTGCCAGACCCCTCACTTTTTCAGAGCGCCACTGCAGGGGTAGAAGTCCCTCTGCGCAGGCGCGGGTCTGACCAACGGTGCTATCCGGCCGAGTACTTGACGGCAGCAGCGGTCCGCGAGCTGACATTGAGTGCCTTGAGCAGTGACGAAACGTGGATGCGCACCGTGAAGGGCGAGATGTCCAGGGCTTTGGCTATCTCCTTGTTGGTCTTGCCCTGTGCGATCAAACGCAACACATCCTGTTGGCGTTGAGTCAGGTGCTCGGTACCCGCGTCGGCATTGGCGATCGGCAGCAGGCCGGAAGGCAGGTAACGCACCAACACTTCCCCTGCTCGAACGGCAAGGATAGCGGCGCCCATTTGCTCGGCGCTCAGGCTTTTGCCGATGAAACCATCCACGCCGCAGGCCATGACCTGGTCGATGATGACCGGATCGTCCACCATCGAAACGACGATCAAGGTCGTACGCGACAGTTGGCGTTTCAGCTGGGCAAGGCGGCTGACGGAATCCAGGCCCGGAAAACGCAGGTCTAGGATCAGGGTATCGAGAGCCTCGCCAACGCTGGCAATCTGCAATACCTCATCCAGGCTACCGGCCTCGGCCACGCAGGCGCTTGGCAGCACACGGCAGACGGTACGTACCATGGCTTCCCTGAACAGCGGATGGTCGTCCGCCACGATTATTCGACTGGTCACACTTGGCAACTCCCTTTGGCCGCAGGTCGATCAGGCCATGTTAACGTAGCAGCCCTGGCACGTACGCGCTGCCCCGTGATGGGAGCAAAGGCGCCTGATGATAAGGATTTCGGCCATGGTCATGGATAAAAATAACGAGCTCGATCAAGCGAACTTGCGTCTGATTGTTGGCAGTTGCGCGTTCGCCTATGTGGCGATGCTGGTATTTCTGCTGGACCGCTCTGCCGCGCTCTACGTGCCGGTGGTTGTCTACATCTTTGTCTTTCTCTTGGTATCGGTGCTTCTGCGCCAGGCTATCGCACGCTGGCCCGGGCATTATCCGTGGCGCCGGGTGCTGGGCATGGTGCACGACTACACAGGCACCTGTTTCGGCTTGGTGGTCGGCGGTGAAGCGGCGCTGCCGCTGTATGCCGTGATGGTGTGGGTCAACCTGGGCAACGGCATGCGTTTCGGCTCTCGATACCTGGCCATTGCGACCGGGCTGGCGCTGGTCGCGCTGATAGTGGTGTACCGGCTGACGCCTTACTGGCAGGCCAACCCTTTTCTGGTGCTGATGTTGCTGACCACCAGTACCGTGATACCCGTCTATGCGCACTTGCTGCTCGAACGCACGCGCCGAGCTTCGGAGCAGGCCGCTGCAGCTAATCGCGAGAAGTCCCGCTTTCTGGCCCAGGCGAGCCACGACCTGCGCCAACCCATTCACTCTATCAGTCTGTTCACGGCGTGTTTGCGCGAGGCGCGGCTGGGCGAGGAGGAACGCAGGCTGGTGGACAGCATTGACCGATCGTTGCTGAACGTGTCCCAGCTGTTTCGGTCGATTCTGGACCTGTACACCCTGGATAACGGGCGCGTGCAGCCGCGCTATGAAACATTTGCTCTGGGCGATTTTCTCGAAGCCCTTGCACGTGAGCATGCCGAGGCTGCTCGCTGGGCGGGGGTGGAGATACGCGTGCGGCCTTGTCCCTACTGGACGCGTGCAGACCGCGGCATATTGACGACCATGGTCCAGAACGTCCTGTCCAATAGCCTTAAATACGCATCGGGACGGCCACTGTTGATAGGTGTACGGCGCTGCCGGGATGGTCTTGCCATCATGATCTGTGACCAGGGACGAGGCATCGAACCTGCACACCAGACGCTGGTGTTCGAAGAGTTCTACCGGGTCAGGCAAGTGCGCGACAAGGACGTCGAAGGCGTCGGGTTGGGCCTGTCGATTGTTCGTCGGCTTGCGCGGCTGATGAACGTGCAGGTGCACCTGCGATCTCGACCCGGTCACGGCACCACCGTGAGCCTGAAGGGGTTGCCGCAGATAACGCCTCACCCTACACGGGCAGCGCCTGAGCAAGAGCTGGCTGCTGCAGGTTTGCTCAACGGCCTGCGGGTTTGCCTGATTGAGGACGACCAGAACGTGCTCAGAGCAACGTCGGCCCTGTTGCAGCGCTGGGGATGCGAGGTAGATGGCCATAGTTCAGCTGCCGCTTCGAATGAGGACTGCGACGTCATCGTTGCCGATTATGACCTTGGCCAGGACGCCACCGGAGTCGATTGCATCGAGCGGCTGCGCAGCGAGCGTGGCTGGGCTGTACCAGCCTTGATCATGACGGGGCATGATCCGGACCGAATACAGGTCGCAGTACAGGGTCGCGGTATCGCAGTGCTGTCCAAGCCCGTGCGCCCTGCCGAATTGCGGGCCATGTTGCGCACGCTCTGTGATAACGCCACCTCGCCCCGTTATTGAAAGCGGCCATTAGCGCCGGTCAAAAGCGTCCGGTCTGGCCTTCTTTCACGCAGCTGGGCGTGGGTTGATAGATGCCCATGCCGGCCGCAGCGACAAGCGCCCCACTGGGCATTTGGCATTCGAATCGCCCTTTGCCAGTTGTAGCGGTGTAGTACGTGATGGTGCTGTCGCTGCGCACATCTTCCACTTTGGAGACCTTGGTATTGAGTACAAACTCGGTACGCTTCTTCAGCGTGTCATCGGAAGGCTTGACGGTTTGGCAGCCGGCCACGGCGAACAGCGCACCGGCAATGCCGATTAGCTTGAAAGGACTCATGGGAGGTTTCCTTGGCGATGAAAGCCCTGGAATATAGCGTGCGTTGAAGGGAGGAGCGATTAGGACGGATGTGCTAAATGGCACCTGGCTACTAGAGCCTTGATCAATTTATACGAGATATAGAGTCAACAACTATTGATCTTATACTAGTTAGTGTTGATTATAGTCGCTTCTATGAGTCTGGTTTCTCATTTTAGAGGCAACCGACGTAAGTCTTAAGCCTCGTAAAATTTACGATGGTGAGCATTATGCAAGACTTCTTTCCCGTGGCTTGTGCCGACATGCTCGCGCGTGTAGGCATGCTGGTGAAGGCACAGCGTTTGGCGCTAGGTATTCGGCAGGCGGACATCAAGGCCGCTATTGGCATATCGCCGCACCTGTTGCGCAAGGTCGAACAGGGCTCGCCTCACGTAGACCTGCGCTCCTTCATGCTGGTGCTATGGCGGCTTGGCATCAACGATACGGTCTTCCGAACGCTCGAGGACGTTGAGCACAGCGCCCAGATGGCCCGTTTCGTTCAGCTGGAGGATGACCCTGAGCAACTTTCAGCCCGACGCGTGCGCCTCCCCAAACCCAAGCCTGAGGCGTTCTGATGCAAGGTGCCTACATCTACATGGAGCATCCCGAGAGCGGCCAAGTAGTCACCCTCAGCCGCCTGAGCCTAAGGGCAGACTGGGCGAATCCGTCTACGCACCCGAATACGTGGCGCAGGGCGGATGGGTACCAGACCCGATCCACTACCCGCTGCGTGCCTGCGCTTCGCGATCACTATGCCACCTTCCTCGCGGGTGCGGACCTGGACAGCGCATGCGCAGCGGCGAGCAGTGATCGGATGCTCAGTTGATTTTGCAGCGGGGTCTTTGCGGCAATCAGACCATAAGGGCCAACAGCGCGGCGGCCAAGGCTGGCGGCATGATCAGCAGACCCAGGCGCAGGAATTGCCAGGCGCTGACAGACTCGCCTTCACGTCGAATCGCCACCAGCCAGAGCATGGTTGCAAGGGACCCGGTAATGGACAGGTTCGGGCCCAGGTCGACGCCGATCAGCAACGCGGCGGTGGTTTGCCGAGGCAGGTGGGCGATATCAACCATTGAGCCGGCAATCAGCCCAGTCGGTAGGTTGTTCATCAAGTTGCTTGCCACGGCCACACCGACCCCAGCGGTCCAGCTCGCAGCGGCCTGAGACCGCTGCTCCACAGTCATGAGCATGTGCGCCAAGTGTTCGATCACGCCTGTCTGGGCCACAGCTTCGACCAATACGAACAGGCCCGCAACCAATGGCAGTACACTCCAGGCCACGTGTCGCATAACGGGCATCGGGCTGCGCCGTTGGCGCAAATGAATCAGCGCGGTGGTCGCGACACCAGCGCTGAAGGTAGGCAGGCCCAAGGGTACGTCCAGTGCCGAAGCACCCAATAACACGCAAGCAGTCAGCGCAATACCCCATGCACACAGATGGGCACCGGCTGAAAGAGGCTGTGTTTGCACAGTCATGGCAAGCGGTTGGCAGATCTGGCGGCGTTGGGTAATACGCAACATGAGATAGGTCGCCATGATGGCTGCCAAGGAAGGCAAAGTGAACTGCCTGAGCCAGTCCCACAAGGGCGGCATCTGGCTGCCGAAAACCACCAGGTTGGCAGGATTGGAAATGGGCAGGACAAAGCTTGCGGCATTGGCGATGAACGCACAGATGAACAGATAGGGCAGGGGCTCAGCCTTGGCGGCCTTGCAGGCTGCATACACTGCCGGGGTAAGCACCACGGCAGTGGCATCGTTCGAGAGAAAGACGGTCACCAGAGTGCCGACCAGGAAAACCAGATTGAACAGGCGCTGGCCAGAGCCCCGGGCATGTCCTACGGCGTAGCGGGCTACCCAATCGAAAAGGCCTTCCTGACGGGCCACTTCGGCCAGCACCATCATGCCAATTAGAAACAGGTAAACGTCGCCGCCCTTGGCCACGGCGGCCAAAGCGTTCATCGGCGCAATCAGCCCAAACAGCACGAGTGCGATGGCGCCACCCAGCGCCCAGATAAATTCCGGCACCTTGAAGGGTCGGAGTATGACGCCGGCGGTGGCCAGGGCCGAGACAATCCAGATGATCAATGAGGTTTGGCTCAGGTGCATGAAGGGTTCAGTTTCCGGCGGCTGACGGTATTGAGGAGGAGGGCGCATCGCCCTGACGCGGGTGGGTTTCGGGCAGGGCTACCAACACAAGCACGAAGGCGCAGGCTGCGATGCCGGCCAGCGTCAGGAACGCTGCATTATAGCCCGCCGCTTGGACGACGAACCCCGCCAGACCAGGGCTTAGCGCTGCACCTAGCCCGAACACGGCGGTAAGCGCCCCAAGGCTCACGTTGAACCGCCCGGTGCCCTCGGTGAGGTCCTTGACGATGATCGGGAACAAAGCCCCGAAAATGCCGGCGCCAATGCCGTCGAGTAACTGCACGCCTACAAGCCAGAAGGGATTGTCCGACAAGGTGTAGAGGGCGCCGCGCAGTGGGAGTATCAGGAACCCCACGAGCATGAACGGCTTGCGCCCCCATTGTTCGGCACGCGCCCCGACCAACAGCGCCATGGGTACCATGACCAGCTGCGCTGCCACGATGCAGGCCGAGGTCAGCGGCGTGGCCAGGCGCAGGTCGACCTGGGAGAGCTTCTGGCTTACCAATGGCAGCATGGCCGCATTGGCTAGGTGGAACAAGGCGCAACAAATCGCGAAGAGCAGCAAGGTGCGGTTATGCAAAAGCAGCGCAAAGCCAGCCGGATTGTCTTGATCGTTCGGGCCATGGGCCAGACCGCGAGCCACGTGGTGGTCGATGGCGGCGCCCGGCACCCATGCTACCGCGATGACGCTGGCCACGGTCAAGACAGCCATCAAATAGAACACCACTACTGGGCCATAAAGGTAGGCGAGCCCACCGGCTAGTAGTGCAGAGAACGCATTGCCAGCATGGTTGAAGGTTTCATTGCGCCCTACGCGTCGCGTGAACGCCTTCGGTCCGGTCAGCCCCAGCGAGATGGCAGCGATCGCCGGCGCGAACACGGAGCCGGCCAGCGCGCTTACAGTTTGGGTAACAGCCACCCAGGTAAATGATGTGATGAAAGGCAACAGCACACAGCTCCCGGTTACCAGGACTGCCGCTATGACCACTACGGCGCGCTTGGCGGGCGTACGGTCAATCAGGGCACCGGCGGGCGTCTGGGCGAGCAGGGCAGTAACACCGGCAATCGTCATGACCAGCCCTATGCTTGCGGGCTGCCATTGATGAACGGCAAGTAGGTAGATGGCGAGGTACGGTCCAAGTCCGTCACGTACATCGGCGAGGAAGAAGTTCAACCAGTCAAGCGAGCGATACGGGGCGGATTGCCTAGGGTTTTCCAAGGACGTGCTCTCGAGAGGGCCACGCAGCCATCTCGCTGGCGTGGGCCGGGGGATGGACGGCAGGCGAGTACTGATGCTGGGGTGTCATTGGCAAAGACTGTGCTTTGCGATAATAGGTTCCAGAGGCGGATTTGAGTTGTCTGGGGTGAAGGCCAAGAATCAGTGAGGGATGAAATAACAGGCCTGGTCATCAGGGCATCATCAGATGAGAACTTGGCAAGGTAGGGCTGGATATACAACGATACGGAGTAATAAATTATAACTAAACTAAATGAATATTTAGTGTAGTTATCACCTGTAGTTATATTAGTTTAGGGCAGGAGGCGCCCTAACCATACGGTTAGTCCTCCAGATTCTGGATCTTCAACGACGTGATCGACTACCTCGAACCCGTTGATGCGCAACTGATCGGCGTATTCCTTGGCATTTAGACTCGCGTGATACAGCGTTTCGCCTTCGAATGTACCCAAGGCCTCACCGTAAGAAGGCCCACTCGTGAACATGAGCAACGCCCCTGGAGCCGCGTGACGACGGAAAACCGGGAACATCCCGCGCTGATCAGAGGGTTTGAGATGGAAGAAGCTGTTCCAAGCAATGATCGCGTCAAATTGGCGTCCCAATGCAAGCGCGCGCATGTCTGCGTGAATCCATTGCTGTTCAGGAAACTGTGCACTGCAAAGGGTCAGCATCTGGTTGGAGGAATCTACACCCACAATGCGAGCGCCGATTCCGACCAGATATCGCGCCACAGGTTGGCCAGAGCCGCAGCCCAGATCTAAAACAGTTGCTGACGGCCTCAACAAGGCCCCGAAACGCTCAATCCATTTGCGATCGGTGAAGTGATTGGCACGTTTTTGGTGCCAGGTGAATGCATGGCGATCGTAGAGGTCGATGATGTGGTCAGCTGATAGATGGTGGGACATGGGAAGAGAGTTTCCGTGAGCGGTCTACAGAAGGACGCTGTATGCGGTTCGTGGGTTCGAATGTACCCCAGGGTGGTATCGAACTGGAAATACCTAGATGCGCATAATGTGTATTATGTTAAATAGTAGGTAAGCTTGTTGGACTGAGCGTGTCACCAGCCCCCGGAAACAGACTTCGCCTGATTAGACCATATACCCCTCGAATCAACCCGTTACGTTCCATACCTCCAGTACCTCCTCAGCTTCACCAGCCCACCATCCCTGATCGCCCGGTTTGAAAACCATAATCCAGCAGCTAGGGATCCCATCCGAAATTTAATCGTCTAGTTGAGCCAGCGCTCTCGGGCTACAGTTGAAACTGAAGTTTCACTGAACTGAACTGAACCGACGACTGCCCCATTTTAGTCTTCTCCTGTCATACCGGTGCTGTGCTCGACGATCGGCGCCATCGCGTAAGCCAGCGCTCAGGACAGCCCAAGCCTATTGACTATTGATCCCCGCGCCTCAAGCGGCCTGAATCTGATTCCGCATCCGTCAACATCCTTCGGCGTCTACAATTTACATCCATGCGCTGGCACTCCACGGCCGAGCTCTGGCATCTCGTCTATGCAGCCTGGGCCAGGCTGCCAGATCAGAACGCCTGCAGGCAGCCGCAGCCGGTGATCCGACCACGTTGCGTGCTTAGTGGCCTTAGCGTGTTTACGGTCACCGCCACGATCAACGACGTCCGCGCACGGCTCGGTACCCTAGAACCCGCACTGGAAGCATTCCAAGCCTGGCGCCTCGGCATCGACTTTCTGGCCAAGCAGTGCCAACGGCCGGAATTCACCCCAAGGCACTATAAAGTCGCATGCCCGATACTCGAGACGATGCGAGAGAAACAGAGACTCGTGAAGCGCTCTCAGGAGCAAGTGTTCTGAGGGAGATAAGGTACTTGTTTAGCCCGACTGATCAATAACCTGGAAAGCACTGTGAAAACAGAACCCTAAAGGCGCGATCTCACTTCAGTTCCAGCCCATAAAGAGCTTGATACCGTCCCATGTACCGCCCGTGAAGACGCCTTTTTTCCACCATCCTGACCTATTCAGCTCAACATGGTGAATGAGGGACACGATGTCAGGGGACAATTGTCGGCTAGCCATCGTGACTGTTCCTTTTCGCGAATACTGCGCGCAGCTGTTGTTCCTTCACACAAGCTCCCTTGAACTAAGCCTTCGATTATTGTTTTCGCATACATCGTTTTCACATTCGAGAGATGGTAAGCGGGGTCATCGGGCCGGGCAGTAACAGAAAATTGCCGCCTGTAAAACGTCAGACACCAGAATAAAGCTGTATATCCATACAGATAAGAGATTCACACCGTAAAAAGGCTCCCCTCCTTCAGCAGAAGCACTCCGTAGTCATAGCTCGAAGCCTTCGATGCCCTGAAGCCCAATGATTCCGGACGCTCCAGGCATTTATAAAGATTTTGTGCTGATACGAGCGCCCTCCTCCAAGGCGTCTTTGGAAGCCGTTCTGTACGCTGGCAAAACTAACGCTGTATGTGCGTACAGGGTATCCGTCATGTATTGCGAAGCCTAGATGACTGCGCCGGGAGCAGATTACTGATGAGGCCACCGCTCACCATACGCTCTCATTCCGGTGATTCAGGCATGATGGTAGATTGCCACTCTTGTAATCGGACTAGGCTCTGTCTGAAATCCCAAGAAACTGAAATGTGGCCGCGGAACAGCCTGGGTTCGGTACAGTCGCCGACCATCAACGGAAAGGAATTCTGTGATGGCAAAGCGTTATGAGCTCTCTGATGAAGCATGGGAGGTGGTCGCCGACCTCTTTACGGCAGTCCACGTCAGGGGCAGGCCCCGCAGCAGTGATCGCTTGATGCTCGATGGTGTTCTCTGGGTGCTCTGCTCAGGAGCAGCCTGGCGAGATATGCCCGAGCGTTTCGGGTCTTGGGCGACTGTCTATTACCGCTTCCGAGTCTGGCGAAACCGCGGAACGTTCGATCAGATGCTCAGACGATTGCACCTCAGACTCAATGACAAAGGCTTGATCGATCTCCACACCTGGATGATCGATTCGACCGCTGTTAGAGCAACCCGTGCTTCATCTGGAGCGCGGAAAAAAGGGGGCCTGACGAGCCTGCCGATCACGCTCTAGGCCGAAGTCGTGGCGGCCTGACAACCAAAATCCACATGCTCTGCGATGCCAACGGGATACCGTTGCGCTTTCTCCTCTCTGGCGGTCAAGCCAGTGACATCAGCTACGCACAACCACTGCTGGACGAGGTCAGCATTCCATCGAGCCGACGTGGCCGTCCGCGCAAGCGCTGTAAGTGGCTACTTGCCGACAAGGGCTACGACGCCGAAGCGCTACGCCGCTACTGCGACCAATATCGAATGCAGCCCGTCATCCCGTTGCGCTCGATGAAGCGCAAGCCCAAGCCTGGCTTACCCAGACTGTTCGACCGGCCCAAATACCGACAGCGCAACATCATCGAACGCATGTTTGGCTGGTTGAAAGAGAACCGCCGGATCGTCACGCGCTTCGACAAGCTCGCAAAAAGTTACGCCGCGATGGTTTCGCTGGCTTGTGTCCTGTGGTGTATGCGACGGCTTTTTTCAGACAGAGCCTAGGTGATACCGCATGCAAGTGGCCCATGAGTAACCTGCATGCAGGGGAGCATTGACCTTACTGACGACATCCTTCGAGGATGACCGTTTTCGACCCATGGCGGCCATTCGCGGAGGCCAATAAACGGCCTATTGCCCCCCTTCGACCCTATCGCTCGATAGGTGATCATGGCGCACTTCGATACAGATATGGCCTAGTTCGAAGCTACCATCTTGGCCCTGTGGGGCTATTCCAAGCGTTGCTACAGTGGGCTCCAACAACCATCCACCCACTACGAGCAACTACCCCATGAACAACCGCCTTGATTACTTCAAACTGTCTCCCCAAGCGTCCAACAAACTGGTGGAGCTCACCCTGCAACTGAGCAAGAAGCCGCTACTGGCCGATCTTGCCCACCTGATCATGTTGCGCGCTTCGCAGCTCAACGGCTGTTCGTTCTGCGTGGATATGCATGTGAAAGAGGCCAAGATCCATGGCGAGCGCGAGCTGCGTCTTCACCACGTGGCCGTCTGGCGTGAGTCACAGCTGTTTTCGCCAGCAGAGCGGGCGGCGCTGGAGTGGACTGAAGCCCTGACCCAACTGCCGCCTCATGGTATCTCCAACAGCCTGTATGCGAGGGCGCGTGAGCAGTTTTCCGAGCAGGAGCTGTCGGATTTGTCGTTCCTAATCGTCGCCATCAATGGCTGGAATCGCCTCAATGTGGCTTTCCAGGCGATCCCGGGCTCGTCCGATGAACTCTTCGGCCTGAACAAGGCCAACCTCAACTGAGTAACTTGCTGATCAACGCGCCAAGCTGCTCGCCTGGAGCAGTCGTGGCGCAGTTGGTAAAACTCAGGAGCAGACCTGACTGACGCTGCGATGAGGCAGCCCAGCGCGACAACGCTTGTACCGACATGCCCCTCGCCAGCACCTGCTCGGCCAGGGCGATGTCGCTTACGTCCTCCGGTAAACGCAGTACCAGGTGCATACCGCCTGGCGAGCGTTCCACCTGCATACCCTTCGGCAAACTCCGCTCCAGTGCTTCGATGGTCAATGCCCGTCGCTCGTTGTAGAGGCGGCGCATGCGTTGGATATGCCGAGCGAAGTGTCCCTCGGCAACGAACTCCGCCACCAAAGCCTGGGTAATTGACGGTGACCCGGCAGCAAACAAGGCCCGTCCGACGCGCTCGAACGCTGCCACCTGCGCCTGCGGCACCACCAGATAAGCCAGGCGAATACCGGGAAACAGCACCTTGCTGAAGGTGCCGGCATACAGCACGCGCCCATGGCGATCCAAGCTGGCCAGCGCTGGAAGTGGACGGCTGACGTAGCGGTACTCGCCGTCGTAATCGTCCTCGACAATCCAGCCACCGGTGCGGGCAGCCCAATCGAGTAGCAGTTGGCGGCGTGGCAGTGACAGTGCCATCGACAGCGGGCTCTGATGCCCTGGTGTCACCATGACAACCTGAGCAGCCCGAGAACCCGCGATGGCGTGTTCTACGTTCATGCCTTCTGCATCAACCGGCACCGCTTCCAGGTCCAGGCCGAACTGGCGAAGCACCTGGCGCGTAGTGGGATAGCCCGGGTCTTCCACCCAGGCGCACTCGCCTGGCTGCAACAGGGTATGTGCGACTAAGGACAGGCTATTGCGCCAACCGCTGGTGATAAACACCTGATGGGCACCGCAATCGATACCTCGGGACACCTGCAGATACGAAGCAATGGCGCTGCGCAACGCTGCCAGGCCGTGGGGTGCTGGATAGTCCAGATCTCCCAGACGCATCCCACGGAGATACCGAGCACCGAGACGCGCCCATATCTTGCGCGGAAATGCATCCAGCGCCGGCACCCCCATCTGGAACGGCAACAGCTGCGGTGGACGCCAGAGCGAATCAGGCGCGTCTTCGATCACTTGGCTGCTGACTGGCAATACGGTAGCCGCTGACACAGGCTTCTGCAGTTCAGGATTGATTACGGTGCCTTTCTGCCCGAGCGCCAGGAGGTACCCTTCGCTGGCCATCAGCGAATAGGCCAGTTCGACGGTGCCACGTGCCACCCCCAGATCCTTAGCCATGGCGCGCGCCGACGGCAAGCGGTCACCGGGTGACAACGTGCCAGCGGCAACGGCAGCCAGCACGCGGTCGTACAGTTGACGATACAGGGGCAAGGCGGACTGCTCTTCCAAGGGAGCAAAAGGCGGCTTGGGGGAGGTCATCATGGCCTAGTTCATATCCCATTTCTTGGCTCAATCAAGTGGGTCAATGGTAGTCCAATATAGCGCCATCACCTACTGATGAGGGCAACTACCATGAAATTCCCTTTGCACAACTTCATACCCAGCGTGCTCGACCTGGCCGACACCGCCCTGCGTCCCTTGGACAGCACCCATGACCTGTGCAGCGCATTCCCGGTAATGCAGCAATTGCGCCCTCATCTGATGAGCGAAGCCGACTTCGTCAGCCGCATCGAGCGTATGCGCCTTGAAGGCTATCGCTTGATCGGCGCTTATGACGCAGGCGTTCTTGTAGCACTGGCTGGTTACCGCTTTCAGGAAAACCTGGTCTACGGCGCATTCCTGTATGTCGATGACCTTGTAACCGCCGAGGCTCAGCGGGGTGGCCAGTGGGGATCGCGCTTATTGCAAGCCTTGGAACGACTGGCGCGCGCCAGCGGTTGTGCACGCCTTGTGCTCGACACGGGTTTGGCCAACGCCCGCGCGCAACGTTTCTACTTCCGTGAAGGCCTGTTGACGGGTGCACTGCGCTTTCAGAAACAGTTCGATACGCCATAACCCGCACGCACATCCAAGGAGGCGAACCTCATGACATCGTCACAACAGCCACTTGCTCCTTTGCGCATTCTTCGCCTGGTCGCCAGCCCCAATGCAGAGGCTTCGGAAAGTCTGAAGCTGTCCCAGCAGATCCTGTTCGCCTTTGCCACCGAGGCCGGCAGAAGGGGTATCCAGTTGACCGATTTAGACCTCAACACCGTGGCCCCAGTCGATGCCCCTTACGCCCAGGCATTAGCGAATCAGCGCGTAGTCACGGCAAGTGGGCGGGACAGTACGTTGAGCCGTTCCAACGAATTGATCGACCAACTGCAAGCCTGCGACGTACTGCTGATTGCCACGCCGATGCACAACTACAGCGTTCCCGCTCCACTCAAGATGTGGATCGACCACGTGGTACGCGTGGGCAAAACGTTCGTGGTCACCGCCAAAGGCAAAGTCGGAAATCTGAAGGATCGTCCGGTTTACGTCGCAATCGCTAGCGGGGGCTACATCAGCGGCCCACAGGCCCGTCAGCCGGACTTTCTGCGCCCCTACCTGTCCGCCGTCCTTGCCACCATCGGTCTCACTCAGGTGCATTACTTCACCGTTGAGGGTACCGCCAAGGGAGTGGAGTCACTGAATACTGGAAGGGCAACAGGGTACGGTGATGTGCAGGCGTACTTTGTTAGGCATAGCTGTCGAGTGGATCAAGTCTAAAGTCCGCTTCAGGGCCGACATCTATTCCAAGCGTTTAGATTTGCATCTCAACTGGGCCGCATGCCAACAAGCGGCCACGCTCTTCATCGCTCATACAAAGGAAAAGAAATCATGAATCGTCTCAATTGGTTTGAAGCTTCGCCTGGTGCAGCTAAGGCCCTCGGCGGCCTGCATCATTTCGTGACCACCGCGACAAATTTGCCAGCCTCGTTGATCCACCTCGTGTTTCTCAGAGTGTCTCAAATCAATGGCTGCGCTCATTGCATTGATCTTCACTCACGCGATCTGATCAAAGCAGGTATGTCAGTGGACAAGGTGCTGTTAGTACCGGTATGGCATGAAGCGCAATATTTGTTTGCGGATCAGGAGCGCTCAGCACTGGCTTGGGCGGAAGAAGTCACCAGGGTAAGCGAGACACAGGTATCCGACGAAGCTTATGCAGCCGCATCGGCGATGTTTGCACAAAAGGATCTTGTTGACCTGACAGCGGCGATTGCCGCAATGAATGCGTTCAACCGTATGGGCGTCAGCTTCCGACTCAAACCTGCGGCTAGGGCTTGATGACGTAGTGACTCGGCCTGGAGAGGTAATACTTCGGAGACGGCACCTCGCTCCTATCGCGTACCGTCTGCTTTAGGCCAATTGCTGCCCTTTCCGAACGACCGCTATGGGTCGAAAGCTGCCGTACGTGACAGGCCGCTATCGACCCAAAGCGTACGTTCGTGGAGGGCAGCAAACGGCCAGAAGCTGCCATTCACCTCAAGCCAGTGCCAGCCAGACTCCCCCCACTAGGCGATAACGCCATACCTAGACCCCGCCTAGTCGTTCATTTAGTAAGCAAAACATCTCCATATGCAGTCATTCCAAGCGAATATTGCGGACGCTCTCCGAGCCTACGGGCGACCTCCTCGTTGGCCCTTTTTGTCGCATGGAGAACTGTCGAGCCTGCTTCCCACTCTCGAAGGAATGGCTCAAGCCAGTTGTAGGTCACTTTTACGTCCAGCGGCCAAGGCGAAGCGATAACCACTCTGCACCCTTTGTCCAAAAGTAGCTTGGGCAGACCTACAGTTGTATTTCCCCAAGGGTGTTTGTCAATTCGGCCTCCGCTGCATACGAAAAGAATCACCACCTCAACCCCTGCAAGTGCAGCGGCGAGTGCTATAGGCGCCTCGAAGAGGCTATCTTCATCCCGAATACTATGGATGTACCGTCCCTCTGCAGTCAGCCCGCCATGCGCCGTAACCACTGCAAGCCCAGCATCAGACAAGTCAGGTGGAAGTCGCCGCCCAGTGTCGACGGTGAATCCGAAGTCTTCGAAGGTGCCACCAAGTCTTTCAAGCGCCTTGCCCAGCGTACCATTTGCCTCAGGGCCTTCTTGAGAAGAGATCCAAGCTCTTTTGCCGCTGCGCATACTGGTCCTAGCCATTGAGAGCCAGGTAAGCGAAGGCGTTATCCCTACCGCTGTCGTAGTGCCCAAGAAATATGGGAATCCCTCATCCTCAGGCGTCACTAGCCCGAGGTTCACGGTCAATTGCTGCAACATCGGTTCTGCTATCACCAAAAGCGATGCGGGGGCAGGAAGCCGCACATCTAACCGCTCCATCGTGATAAAGAACTCGTTGTCTCCATCCGCCGCATCAACATAGCCATATTGGCGCGGATAGTCCTCCAGCCACGCTAGCATCCGCAAACGGAAGGAACGGTCATGCCGAGGTTGCTCAATGAACTGAACGTGTCCGTTGGAAGCGTGGGTTACGACCAGCTCGCCGGCACTGTCCAGCCCCAGAAAAACCACATCTAGGCCCGCGCTGTTAAGCGACTTCGCATAGTGGGCTGGCCAACCAACTTCCATAGCAGGCGGGTGCGCTGGCAATGCAACAGCGTGATCCGCGAGAAGCTCGACGGCTAGCGCTTTGTCCTCCGCAGAGGCAGGTCGTCCAACTTGGTCGTTCAATAGTCGACGAGCCGCCACTCCAACAATGTCAAAATCACCGGCGGCATCTGCTGCATAGAGCGCTCGCTGCACTTGATTGAACATTGCGGTAACGTCCGCCGCAGATGGCGCGTCAGATGAGACAGTTTCCACCAATTGAGAAGCCTGCCGTCCTAATAACGCGAGCCCGGCCTTCAGCAGGTCGAGAGTGCTTTCGTCTACCTGTACAGCTGCTGCTTTGGCTTTCTGAACCGCCTGCCCCAACATGACTACCAACGGGAGTAGTAAGCTTCGGTCAGTCATGGCGCGTTCACAACCGTTAGACAACCCACTCACAATCGCTGCGATTTCGTCATTCTGGCTGCTGCCGACCTCCATTAGCCGAAGGCTCATTTCAATTGCTACGATTCGAGGATCGTTCTCCGCATCGAGCCCTAGATCGCCCGCTAGCTTTTTTAGTGTTGGCAGAAAACCACGTGCTATTTGGAATAGCCCAAGGTCACGCAGAACGCGGATTGCCGCATGAACCTCTTGCCAGAGGTCGGCCTTGCTCACCGGGGCATTGGTAGCCAAGGCACATGCGAGCCCGACTAATGCCTCAGCCATATTGCGGCAGCGGTGACAGGTATCTGCGAAGCCCAGCCAAGCCAGCCTCTGGCGGAGCGCATTTCCCTGCCCCAGCACGAGGCTCTGTCTGAAAAAAGCCGTCGCATACACCGCAGGACACAAGCCAGCGAAACCATCGCGGCGTAACTTTTTGCGAGCTTGTCGAAGCGCGTGACGATCCGGCGGTTCTCTTTCAACCAGCCAAACATGCGTTCAATGATGTTGCGCTGTCGGTATTTGGGCCGGTCGAACAGTCTGGGTAAGCCAGGCTTGGGCTTGCGCTTCATCGAGCGCAACGGGATGACGGGCTGCATTCGATATTGGTCGCAGTAGCGGCGTAGCGCTTCGGCGTCGTAGCCCTTGTCGGCAAGTAGCCACTTACAGCGCTTGCGCGGGCGGCCACGTCGGCTCGATGGAATGCTGACCTCGTTCAGCAGTGGTTGGGCGTAGCTGATGTCACTGGCTTGACCGCCAGAGAGGAGAAAGCGCAACGGTATCCCGCTGGCGTCGCAGAGCATGTGGATTTTGGTTCTCAGGCCGCCACGACTTCGGCCTAGAGCGTGATCGGCAGGCTCGTCAGGCCCCCTTTTTTCCGCGCTCCAGATGAAGCACGGGTTGCTCTAACAGCGGTCGAATCGATCATCCAGGTGTGGGGATCAATCAAGCCTTTGTCATTGAGTCTGAGGTGCAATCGTCTGAGCATCTGATCGAACGTTCCGCGGTTTCGCCAGACTCGGAAGCGGTGATAGACAGTCGCCCAAGACCCGAAACGCTCGGGCATATCTCGCCAGGCTGCTCCTGAGCAGAGCACCCAGAGAACACCATCGAGCATCAAGCGATCACTGCTGCGGGGCCTGCCCCTGACGTGGACTGCCGTAAAGAGGTCGGCGACCACCTCCCACGCTTCATCAGAGAGCTCATAACGCTTTGCCATCACAGAATTCCTTTCCGTTGATGGTCGGCGACTGTACCGAACCCGGGCTGTTCCGGGGCCACATTTCAGTTTCTTGGGATTTCAGACAGAGCCTAGTACCTTCGGTTGACAAACTGCAGCGTGGGCAGACCAAGCGGCAGCCGCCATCCAAGTACCGTCTGCCTATGCTGCGATGGTCGAGCAACTGCTCGATCACTGCATTGCATTGGGTGAGCGGCGATACCTCTTCGGTACCATAGCGGGCGGCAAGTTTTGATCGGCTATCGGCTGTCATACAATTCCTCCAGAACGATAGGAGGCTATCAAAAAACGGCCACGCGCACATAATGGGTGTTGTAGTCTCTGAGCCTAATGGCTGGCTCAAGTGCCATGGGCTAACTGACTTGCAACCCAATCGAGTACGGACCATCAGCGTGACAACACCTTCCCTGGCAACTCGTGAGGTCTACCAGATATTGCGCGATATCGCCCTCGGGATCCGGAACTTACAGCGCGTAAGCGAACCAAGCTGGACAGAAATAGCCTGTGGATCCATGACCGTGCAAGCAGACGGCTGGATACTCACCTTGCGCAATGAAGCCGGCGCGTTAGATCACCTCATCAGCTGTTTCAGCCCCGACGGCCGTGTTTACGCGTTAAACACCCATCACCACTACGGCACCGACCCGGTTGCGTTGATGAGCACTTGGGAGCACGCCCAGTTGCTGCGGTTACTCGGCGCGGCCTAGCCCCTGTACGGAAAGCTTTGCTACCGTCCGTTCCCAGCACTGTGCGATCTCATCACCCACCGCCCCGCAGCGCGCAACTGCCGGCTCGAACGGCCGCACCTTAACGTGCTCGGTCAAGAACTCATCCGTCCAGCCTGCCCACTCACCGGCCACGGACCTGAGGTTCCAATGCAATGCCGGGTATAGTTCATGCCACAGGATGCTGTGCAATTGATCAAGCGTGTAGGGGCTCTGGGCCACGGCCCTAGCCACCCACGCCAGGCTCGACTCTGTCAGTTCGGTGTCCAGAAAGAACTGCGACAGGGCTTGCCAGGCTTGCAGGCGGCTCTGGTCTATCGTTTGCACCGACTGAGCTACCACTGCTCTGCCAGGGTCACGGGGACGCGCAGCGGCGCCAGGGGACCATCGCGCTGGCCGCACATCTCGTCATGCACCACATGCTGCACCAGCATGCATGGCACAGGCGGCACATCGGCCAGTAGCTCGCGCAGCTCCGTCATCGACCGCAGGCGCACCGCCTGCCCCTGGGCATCGCTGAACGTCTGCGGACCGTCGGCCGTCAACGCACGCAGTACGTAAAAACCGCCTTCGAGCGACAGCAGTTCGAGTTCGTTGACGGTGCCGGCAGTGGCCAGTTGCTTCAGTTGCTCTAGGTTCATGGCTAATACTCCATCCGGCAGGCGCTGCCTGCATCGGGCTTGATGGATAACGTCGAGCGCTCGCACTTATACAAATCTAGCGCCTTGTATAAGGATACCGCAGCGCTGCCGTCGTTCCGTCTCGTTTGCAAAACCCGAACACGGGTCGCGAAACTATCTGCACCCACTTGAACTCAATCGTGGCGATGCCGCAGTGCTTCATCCTGCACGCGGCCTACCTACTGAGGAAGATTGACCACCATGATCGCTCGCTGGCGTTGGGCACTTGCGCAAACGACGAAAAGGCTATGGTTTCGCGCCAGCCTGTTTTCCCTGATCGGTGTACTCACCGCGCTGCTGGCCATTGCCTTGCGCGACATGGTGCCGGCATCGTTGCCGGCGAAAGTCGGGGCGGACTCGGTCGACAAGATCCTGGGCATCATTGCCTCCAGCATGCTGGCGGTGACCACGTTTTCGCTCAGCACCATGGTATCGGCCTACAGCGCCGCCAGCAGTGGCGTGACACCTCGCGCGACCAGCCTGGTAATGGAGGACGCCACGACTCAGAACGCCCTGGCGACGTTTATTGGCTCTTTTCTGTTCAGCCTGGTGGGCATCATCGCCCTGAGTACGGGCATTTATGGCGCTCAGGGCCGTGTAGTGTTGTTTGCAGTGACCTTGGTGATGATTGTACTGATCGTGTACACCCTGCTGCGCTGGATTGATCACTTGTCCAAACTTGGCCGCGTCGGGGAAACCATCGACCGCGTGGAGGACGCGGCTCTTGCAGCGCTCAAGCGCCGTGCGCAGTGGCCTTACCTGGGGGCACAACCCTACACGGATGCTACGCAGGTTGACCCGGACGCAGTGCCGATTCCCTGCGATGACATCGGTTATGTACAACACGTCGATGTCAGCGCCCTCGCCCACGCAGCCGACAAGTACAATGCCGTGATCTACCTGGAAGTGCTGCCGGGTAGCTTCGTGCATCACGGTACGGTGCTGGGGCGCGCCGTGTGCAGCGTTCAGGCAGGCAATACCGCAGAACTTGAAGCTGAGATTCTGGCTGCAGTGACCCTCGGTGCACGGCGCACCTATGGCCAGGACCCGCGCTTCGGGCTCTCGGTGCTGGCAGAGATTGCATCCCGCGCATTGTCTCCCGCCACCAATGACTCTGGCACGGTCATCGACGTTATAGGCCGTGGGGTACGCTGCTTTTCCACATGGGCACGGCAAGCGCCGGATACAACGACCGATGGCCAGTTTCAGAACGTGCATGTGCGCGGTTTGACGGTCGACGACATGTTCGATGACTTCTTCACCCTGATTGCACGGGACGGTGCCGGCTTGCTGGAAGTGGACATCCGCTTGGTAAAGGCCCTGGCGAGCCTGGCCCGCATCGCGCCTGATCGTTTTGGCCAAGCATGCATCGCGCATGTGGATTTGTTGCTCAAGCGGGCCGAGGAGGCATTATCATTGGAAGAGGACAAGCAGCGATTGCGGGCGTTGGTCCAGAGTCTGGAATGGCCCAGCGCGACCGTCTTGAAAGCCACTTCATAATCTGACCGTTCATCACCTTTTTCGCCTAATTCAACGCTCCACAGAATGGGGACTTTTATTTCACCGAATTTTCACGTTGCCAAGTGGATTATCAACTCATCCCCATGAGAAAGACTTAAGCCCGACTAGCAGCGGGCTTTCTTTTGCCCGCTCGAAAATCCCCCTCCTGTAAATGCCACCCTCCCTTGCTCGGCCCATGGCGACGCCCACGCTGAACCGTGGCTATTACCCTCAGGTCAATTGATCACAAGGTGGAGATGAGGGGCGCTTGATGGAGTCATTCGATCTGCAAAGGATGCTGCTGGGTGACTTGCCTGTCACGTTTCTGATGGAAGTGATGATGCGCGTGGTTGCGGCCTTTCTCGCCGTGTTTCTGTTTCTGAAGTTCAGCGGCAGGCGTGGCATCAAGCAGCTTTCGCGCTTCGAACTGGTCGTTATCCTCACCTTGGGTTCGGCCGCCGGCGATGTGACCTTCTACGAAGATGTGCCATTGCTGCCGGTGGCCGTGGTGTTCGTCACGCTACTGCTCCTGTATCGCGGTACGATCTACCTGATGCGCCGGAGTAAGACGTGCGAAGCCTGGATCGACGGCCTCCCGATCACTGTCGTCAAGGACGGGCAGTACGAAATTCACTCATTGCGCAACCTGAACATATCCTCCAACGAGTTGTTCATGGAGTTGCGCCAGCAAGGGGTTGAGCACCTGGGCCAGGTGCGGTTGGGTTTGCTTGAGACCGACGGCGAACTGAGCCTCTACTTCTACGAAGCCGAAGACACTCAGCCGGGACTGTCAGTGCTGCCACCTGAACACCGCCTGGAATACGACGCCCCACCTGCAGCAGGTTTGTATTGCTGCGTCAGTTGTGGTCTGCCGGTACAGCATCAACTTCATGACGTCATTGCCTGCCCGCGCTGTGGCCATCGCAGTTGGTCACTCGCCCTGATGACCACCCGCACCCGCTAGTGGCCGGCACCCACGAGATCCGTAAGCAACCATCGAGTTACAACTTGGGCCCGGCGATGCAAACAAAAGCTTAGCGATAACGATTCCCACTCGCTATAATTCTGCACCTTGCTGCAAGGCCATTTCCTGTCGTCCCAATTCCTTCATCAGGTTCTCACATGCCCGTCCCAAATTTTGCCCGCAAGCCTGCGTTGCACACTGTCGTCTGGTTGCCCCTGGGGTTGGTCGCAAGCGTGGCGTCACCGCTCACACTTGCCCAGAACACACTGGAAATCCCGGTGCCGGTCGCACAGCCCGTGAATGCGGCCGGCGCCACCGGTACGGTTCTGGAGCTTGAAGAAACCGCAGTCTCGGCCAGCGCCGACGCCTCCAGGGATGGCTTGGTACCCGAATATGAAGGGGGTCAGGTAGCCCGCGGTGGGCGCGTTGGCATCCTGGGCAACAAGGACTACATGGAGACGCCCTTCACATCCACCTCCTATACCAATCAACTGATCCAGGACCAGCAGGCGCACAGCATCGCGGACATTCTGCAGAACGATCCTTCCGTCAGAGTCGCCCGTGGCTTCGGCAACTTCCAGGAACTCTATGTCATGCGCGGCTTCCCGCTGTATTCCGATGACATCGCCTACAACGGCCTCTATGGCCTGCTGCCGCGTCAATATGTGGCGGCGGAGTTCATCGAGCGGGTCGAGGTATTCCGCGGGGCCAACGCCTTCCTCAACGGCGCTGCCCCCGGCGGCACCGGCATCGGCGGCGCCATCAACATCCTGCCCAAGCGCGCCCCGAACGAGCCCCTCACCCGGCTGACCGCTGGCGTTGAAAACCGGGGCTTCGGTACCGTTTCGGCCGACGTGGCGCGGCGCTTTGGGGAGCAAGACCGTTTTGGCGTTCGCGTGAACGTGGCCAAGCGCGACGGGGAGACGGCGGTACAGGACCAGGACCGCTCCCTGGACATGTTCGCCCTGGGCCTGGACTACCAAGGCGAGCGCCTGCGGCTTTCGGCCGACATCGGCCACCAGTACCATTTCATCGATAATCCGCTGCCCAGCGTCACCCCTACAGGCCGCGTACCCAGCCCGCCGGATGCCGACAAAAACTACGGCCAGCCCTGGACGTACTCCAAGGAGAAGCAAACATTCGGCACCTTCCGTGCCGAGTATGACCTCTCCGATGCACTCACCACCTGGGCTGCCATCGGCATGCGCAAGGGGGAAGAGAAGAACGTGCTGGCCAACCCCTCCTCCGACGCCAACGGCGTGACCCGTTCGACGCGCTTCGACAATTACCGGGAAGAGACCGTGGCCACCGGTGAGGTGGGCATGCGCTACACCCTGCAAACAGGTCCGGTGTCGCATCAGTGGGTGCTGTCCGGCTCGATGTTCGACAACAAGGACCGCAATGCCTGGGCGGGTAATTTCGGTGGTTTTGCCAACGATCTCTATGACCCGGTGTATGTCGCCAAGCCCGACAACACCAGTTTCAGTGGCGACATGTCCGACCCACATGTGACCGCGAGAACCCGTACCCAAAGCCTGGCCATCGCTGACACTCTAGGGTTCTTCAATGATCAGTTGCTGATCACTCTGGGGGCTCGTCGGCAAGGGCTGGACGTGACAGGTTACGACTACAATTCCGGCGACAAGACATCCAAGTACAAACGCTATGAAACCACGCCGGTTGCCGGCGCGGTGTATCAAATCAACGAGCAGTTCTCGGTATACGCCAACTACATCGAGGGCTTGACCAAGGGCGATACCGCCGGCGCCACCACTACCCTGCCTGACGGCTCCAGAGCGCCGGTGCTCAATGCCGGCGCCTCCCTGGCGCCCTACGTGGCCAAACAGACCGAAGTGGGCGTGAAGTATGACGGTGGAGGCCTCGGTGGCAGCCTGGCGGTGTTCGAGACGCGCAAGCCGGTCGGCATCGTCGAGGACCAGGTCTTCAAAGAAGGCGGCGAACAACGCAACCGCGGGATCGAGTTGTCGGTGTTTGGCGAGCCGACGCCCGGCGTGCGTCTGCTCGGCGGCGTCACCCTCCTCGATGCTGAGCTCACCAAGACCCAGAACGGTCAGGACGACGGCAACCAGGCCATCGGCGTGCCCAAGACCCAGGCCAACATCGGTGGCGAATGGGACGTGCCAGGTGTGAACGGCCTGACCCTGACCAGCCGAGTGGTCTACAGCGGCCGTCAGTACATCAACAATGCCAATAACCTCGAGATCCCTTCATGGACGCGGCTGGACCTGGGGGCCCGCTACGGCTTCAAGGTCGACGAGAAGGATGTCACCCTGCGTGCGCGTCTGGACAACGTGGCCGGTCGTGACTATTGGGCTTCCGCTGGTGGGTATCCAGGCTCGAACTATCTGGTACTCGGTGCGCCACGTACGCTGTCTCTAAGTGCGTCGGTCGATTTCTGACCGCGCAGGTCGCACGACCTGCCCCCCCCTACGGCAAGCGTTGTGCCATGCACCGCTTCAGGGCTGCTTCGCAGCCCGTCGCCGTCAGGCCGGGCCCCTCACAACTTAGAGCCAATGCAGGCCTCAGGTTTGAATCTTCGCGCATCGACTACCCTCCCGTTTTCACTCCTGAAAAGAAAGTATTAATCCTCTAAGCCTGTTTTTCTTCACAAACGATAGGAATAGCCTAGGCAGGTACCTTTTCACTCAAGGCCCTGCCCCATGAAATCTGTCGTTTACTCGCAGCCCGGCTTGCCGCTGCAAGACCCTCAATCGCTCTATGATGCAGACCTGCCCAAACCGTCCCCCGGTGCGCGAGACCTGCTGGTCGAAGTCAAGGCCATCGCAGTCAACCCGGTCGATACCAAGATTCGCGCCAGCCGTGGCGGTGACCAGCCACAAGTGCTGGGCTGGGATGCGGTCGGTATTGTCCGCGAGGTGGGCGAGCAGGTGACGCTGTTCCAGCCAGGGGATGAGGTGTTCTACGCCGGCGCCATCGACCGCCCCGGCTGCTACAGCGAATTCCATCTGGTAGACGAGCGCATCGTCGGGCGCAAGCCGTCCAGCCTGGATGCTGCCAGCGCCGCCGCGCTGCCACTGACGTCCATCACGGCGTGGGAGCTGCTGTTCGACCGCTTGCGCCTCGAAGAAAACGGCGGTCAGGGTCAGCACCTGCTGATCATCGGCGCTGCCGGTGGGGTGGGTTCAATCCTGGTGCAATTGGCTCGCCAATTGACCGGGTTGACCGTGATCGCTACCGCATCCAGGGCCCACACCCAAGCCTGGGTGAAGGACCTGGGCGCACACCTGGTCATCGACCACTCGTCCCCGCTGGCCACCCAGCTCAGCGCACACGGTGTTGAAGCGGTCGATCACGTCATCAGCCTGACCCATACCGACACCTACCTTGAGCAACTGATCGAGGTCCTGCGCCCGCAAGGGCAGCTTGCCTTGATCGATGACCCGGCGCAGCTGGATGTGGTCCCACTCAAGCGCAAATCCTTGTCGCTGCACTGGGAGCTGATGTTCACCCGCTCGCTCTATCAGACGCCCGACATGATCAAGCAGCACCAACTGCTCAGTCGTATCAGCGAGATGGTCGACAGCGGTGTGCTCAAGACAACGTTGGGTGAACACTTCGGGACGATCAATGCGAGCAACCTGAAACGGGCGCACGCGGTCATCGAGAGCGGCAAGGCCAAGGGCAAGATTGTGTTGGAAGGCTTCTGAGCACGGCGGCTCGAGGGTCGCGTTCAGGCGTGCAACAGCGGCGTGATGGACTCCATCAACTGGTCGACTGCAGCCGTCACGGTGCCGTCATTCTGACAGAGCAGCCAGCCGTGCTTGTTTGCAGCACGGCTGAACGCCTGGGTGCTTGCGATCTGCTCCTGCAAGGTATGCATCACCGTGCTGCCCAGGCCCCGGCGGCGTGCCGCCGCCCTCGCCCAGGACGTTTGCGCTGTGGTGAGCAGCGCAATGTTCAGGTCAGGCACCTGCACGCCGTGTTCGATGTTCAACCGCAAAACCTGATCGAACGGCACGGTTCGGCGAAACGCTGCGTCCGAGGGGTACCAACGGTCGATCAGAACAATGCTGTCGCCAGGTTGACGCGGCAGTACGTGCCGGGTGATCCAGGCGCGACTTTCGGCCAGTTGTTCGCAGACCTGCCACTCAAGTGCTGGCGAAGGCTGCCTAGCCAGCTGATTGACCAACGCCATGGTCTGCGCGCGCTGTGGATCATTGTTGCGCTCACACAGCCTGACCACCTTGTTGCCCTGGGCTCGCAACGCCTGGGTCAGTGCTTCGAGCAGCGTGGTCTTGCCAGTGCCCTTGGGGCCATCCATAGCGATGAAAAGCGGACGACTCATGCGCGTTTACCTTCACAATCATGGGGCGCATGAAACCACCGAAGCCTGTCATGCACAAGGGCGGGCACCTGGTGCAGACGACCGGCACCCACAAAACTGCTATCCGGGGCACTCACCGGCTTTGCCGTACGCGGGTGTACTGCTAGGCTGACGGCGGCGGCCGCGCAGGCAGCCTCTACATCATCTACAGGCATGGCTAATGACCCTCGACCCACAGGTAAACCTGAGTAATTGCGACCGCGAACCCATTCAGATTCCTGGCAGCATCCAGCCCCATGGCTGCTTGCTGGCCTGCGACGCCACCGCAACCGTGATCTTGCGCCACTCGGTCAATGCGCCGCAGTTACTGGGGGCGGCGCTGCCACTCAATGGCCTTAAACTCGATGACGTGATTGGCGGGGAGCTCGCCCATACCTTGCGCAATGCCCTGGCCCGGGTACGCGAAGGCTCGCGCCCGGCGTTGAGCTTTGCAGTCGCCCTGCCCGATGGCAGGCGTGTGGATGTATCGGCGCACCGCTTCAAGGGCAGCACCATCCTGGAATTCGAGCCTGCCGGCCAAAACGTTGCGGAACCCATCGAGCTCGCCCGCACATTGATCGCGCAGTTGCGTGAAATCGACCAGACCGACCGCCTGTTCCGCGATGCCGCACGGTTTGTCCGTGCAGTACTGGGCTACGACCGGGTGATGATCTACCAACTGGGCACCGATGGCGCCGGCAAAGTGATTGCCGAGGCCAAGCGCAGTACGCTGGAGAGCTTCCTGGGGCAGTATTTTCCCGCTTCGGACATCCCGCAGCAGGCACGCGCCTTGTACCTGCGCAACCCGATCCGGGTCATCCCGGACGTGCAGTTCGAGGCAGTTGCCCTGGAGCCTGTGCTGGACCCTTCGGGCGAGCCATTGGACCTGTCCTATGCGCACCTGCGCAGCGTCTCCCCAATCCACTGCGAATACCTGCAGAACATGGGCGTGGGTGCCACCATGTCCATCTCGATCATTGTCAATGGCGCGCTGTGGGGGTTGATTGCCTGCCACCACTATTCACCGCGCAACCTGACCATGGGCCGGCGAGTGGCGGCCGAGATGTTCGGCGAGTTCTTTGCCCTGCACATCGAAACATTGCGCAGCCGGCAACAACTCGAAGCGGCCGTGCAGGTGCACGACACGCTCGACCTCATGCTGCGCGATGCCAACCATGCCGCCGACATGCACAGCTTCTTCGAAGACCGGCTGCCAAGGCTGATGTCGCTGATCCCGTGCGATGGCATCGGCATCTCGCTGCAAGGGCGTTGGTCGAGTGCCGGTAGCGTTCCGCCCCGAACCTGCGTGCCTGAATTGTTGCGCTTTGCCGAGAGCGTGGCCGAGGCCAGAACATGGGCATCGAATAGCCTGTCCCAGGCCCATCCGGCGGCCCAGGCCTACTTCAGCGACGTATCGGGCGTGCTGCTCATCCCCATTTCGCAGCGCCCGCAGGACTACATCATGTTCTTTCGCAAGGAAGTGGTGCAGACCCTCGACTGGGCGGGCGACCCCAACAAGACCTATACCAGTGGCGCGATGGGCGACCGGCTGACGCCGCGCACGAGTTTTTCCATATGGAAACAGACCGTGCACCAGCAATCTGCGCCCTGGTCGGAGCAGGATCGGCAGTTCGGAGACGCCATTCGGACTGCCATCGTCGAGGTGTTGCTGCACAACAGCGAACTGCTGGCCAGCGAGCGCTCCAAGGCCGAGGTTCGCCAGCGAGTACTCAATGAGGAGCTCAACCACAGGGTCAAGAATATCCTGTCACTGATTGGTGCACTGGTCGCCCATCCCACGGCCGAGGGCCAGACGCTCAAGGGTTACGTGAACACCCTGCAAGGCCGCATCCAGGCCCTGTCGCTGGCCCACGACCAGGTCGTGCGGGGTGACGGTGGTGGGCGCCTGGCGATGTTGCTCGATGCCGAGTTGTCGCCTTATCGCACGGCGATTGCCGACATCGTTATGCAAGGCCCCAACGTAATTCTCGATGCCAGGGCCTACTCGGTAATGGCCCTGGTGCTGCACGAACTGGCGACCAATGCCGCCAAGTACGGTGCGCTGTCATGCCCAGGGGGGCGGCTGTGCGTCAGCTGGGCAATCGACGCTGCGGGCGCCTGCGCCATTATCTGGCAGGAAAGCGGTGGCCCGCCGGTGCAGGTGCCCAGGCGTCGAGGTTTCGGGTCGGTCCTCATCGAGCGCAGCATCCCGTTCGATCTGGGCGGTACCAGTAGCGTGGAATACTACCCTGAAGGGGTTCAGGGCTTGTTCACGCTGCCAGCCCGGCACCTGGCGGTCGCGGAATCCGAGCCTGCGCCTGCTGCTGCCTCGCCCCTGATCGATTCGACAGAGGCATTCGCCGCACGACCTGGCCTGAGCGTGATGATTCTGGAGGATCAGTTGGTCATTGCCATCGGCCTCGAGCAAATACTCAACGATGCCCAAATCGAGCACGTCATCACGGCCAGTTCCGAACAGGAAGCCTTGCAGATATTGGAGCGGCACTCACCCGACGCCGCCATTCTCGATGTGAACCTGGGAAGAGGTACGTCCATTGCCGTGGCCGAGGCATTGGTACGTCGGCGCATCCCTTTCCTGTTCGCAACCGGTTATGGCGATGGCATCAGTATTCCCGCGCACTTGAAGCACATTCCGGTCACGCGCAAACCCTATGACATGAGTACCATCGTGATGAGCCTTCGTGGCCTGCTTGAACCCCAGGACTGAAGACGCTCAAAGCACGGCGGCCATTGCGGCCGCCGCATACAGCGGGAGATTACATCTTCACCGCCTGTTGCATCTGGTCGATGCAACAGGATGAACGACTCAGCGATCAGCCACAGCGTGTGGGTACGCTTCAGATCGCCAGCGCTCGCTCACGCAGCTCGCTGTTGAGAATGCGGTCGTTTTCGCTGTAGTCGACCGGGCAGTCGATCACATGAACGCCTGGGGTAGTGATGCAGTGCTCCAGCAGTGGCAACAGGCCCTCAGCGCTTTCGACACGGTGGCCGGTGGCGCCGTAGGCTTCGGCGTACTTGACGAAGTCTGGGTTGCCATAGTCCAGGCCGAAGTCGGTGAAGCCCATGTTGGCCTGCTTCCAGCGGATCATGCCGTAGCCATCGTCACGCAGAATCACCACGGTGATGTGCATGCCCAGGCGCACTGCGGTTTCCAGTTCCTGGCTGTTCATCATGAAGCCGCCGTCGCCGCACACCGAAATCACCGGGCGGTCCGGATAGACCAGGTGCGAGGCCATGGCCGACGGCAAGCCGGCACCCATGGTCGCCAGGGCGTTGTCCAGCAGCACGGTGTTGGGCTTGTGCGCCTTGTAGTTGCGGGCAAACCAGATCTTGTAGATGCCGTTGTCCAGGGCCACGATGCCCTCGGAAGGCAGTACACGGCGGATATCGGCCACCAGGCGCTGTGGATAGACCGGGAAGCGGTCGTCGTCGCCGCCTTCGGCAATCTGCGCCTCGTTGGCTTCACGAATGGCCATCAGGCGGGTGAAGTCCCAGTGCGCGGTGTCGGTCAGTTGTTCGCTGATCTGCCACACGGCGTTGGCGATGTCGCCGATCACTTCCACCTGAGGGAAGTACACGGCATCGACTTCGGCGGAGCGGAAGCTGATGTGGATGACTTCGGTGCCGCCACGGACCATGAAGAACGGCGGCTTCTCGATCACGTCGTGGCCGATGTTGATGATCAGGTCGGCCGCTTCGATCGCACGGTGCACGAAATCACCGGACGACAACGCCGCGTTGCCCAGGAAGCGCGGGTGACGCTCGTCGACCACGCCCTTGCCCATCTGGGTGGTGATGAACGGGATGCCGGTCTTGTCGATCAGCTGCTTGAGCACCTTGGCCGTCATCTTGCGGTTGGCACCGGCACCGATCACCAGAATCGGGCTGCGAGCCTTTTGCAGTTTTTCCACCGCCGCTTCGATGGCCACGTGCTCGGCCAGCGGACGACGGTGCAGGCTGCGCGGAATAGGCAGGGCGTCGGTCTGCTCGGCGGCGATGTCTTCAGGCAGTTCCAGGTGCACGGCACCCGGCTTTTCTTCCTCGGCCAGGCGGAAGGCTTCGCGCATGCGGGCCGGGATGTTGTCGGCCGAGGCGAACTGGTGGGTGTACTTGGTGATGGGGTCCATCATGCCGCACACGTCGATGATCTGGAAACGGCCCTGCTTGGACTTCTTGATCGGCTTCTGCCCGGTGATCATCATCATCGGCATGCCGCCCAGGTAGGCATAGGCGCTGGCGGTGACCAGGTTGGTGGCGCCAGGGCCCAGGGTGGAGAGGCTGACGCCGGTCTTGCCGGTCAGGCGACCGTAGGTGGCAGCCATGAAGCCTGCAGACTGTTCATGGCGGGTCAGTACCAGCTTGATCTTCGACTTGCGCAGGGATTCGAGCAGGTCGAGGTTTTCTTCACCGGGAATGCCGAACACATACTCGACACCTTCGTTTTCCAGGCATTGCACAACGACATCGGCGGCCTTGGCCATTTAATGTACTACCTCAAGGTCCAGGGAGGATGCAGCCAGCTGGCTGCGTGACGGAGATGTTGCAGGATGTCTCAGTGCCGCGCATCGTAGGCCTTGGCGTTAATAATAGTAAATATATTGTTATGATGCTGAGCATCACAAAACGTTATCAATTCTGGAATGCCCTAAATGAATCTCAAGGCGCTGCGTTGTTGCGTCGAAATCGTCCGCCAAGGCAGCTTCACCAAGGCCGCTCAGCACCTGCATATCGCCCAGCCTGCGCTGAGCATGGCCGTGACCCGCCTTGAAGAAGAACTGGGCGTCAGTTTGTTCAACCGCACCACGCGCAAGGTGGTACTGACCGTGGAAGGCGAGCAATTTCTGCCCCGCATCGCATCAGCCTTGCGGGAGATGGACGTGGCCCGCCAGGCACTGCGTGACATGGCCGACCTCAAGCGCGGCGAAGTGCGGCTGGGGATCCCGCCCATGTTCGGCCTGCACTATGTGCCCGGGTTGATGAACGCCTTTCGCAGGCTTTATCCCGGCATCGCCATGACCGTGTTCGAGGGCAGCGCCGAAGACATTGGCCAGCGCCTAGAGCAACGAGAAATCGACCTGGCGCTGCTCGAGTCCCGCCGCGTGCCCGCGGATAAGGAATCGATCCTGTTGGGCAGCGACGAGATGCTGGCCTGCATGCACCCGGATCACCCCTACGCCGGCAAGGCAAGCCTGACTGCCGAAGACCTGCGCAGCACCGACATGGTGGTGTTCGACCGTACATTCGTGCAGCGCCAGTTGCTCGACGCCTTCTTTGCCGAACACGGCATTACCTACCA
The DNA here is from genome assembly GCF_002021815.1 of Pseudomonas parafulva. Classification (NCBI taxonomy): domain Bacteria; kingdom Pseudomonadati; phylum Pseudomonadota; class Gammaproteobacteria; order Pseudomonadales; family Pseudomonadaceae; genus Pseudomonas; species Pseudomonas parafulva. Next base: position 2,358,522 of record NZ_CP019952.1, on the reverse strand, counting down.
AGTGGCATTGCAGAGCAATTTCGTTTCGTTGGTGGTCCAGGCTGCACTGGACAACATGGGCGTGGCCACATTGCTGCGCTCCGTGCAATTACGAACGCCAGGTATCGTCGGTGTGCCGTTCGAGCCTGCCCAGCAGATGAGTTTCCGGCTGTGCTGGCGGTCGGGTGAGTACCTGTCGCTGGCCAGCCAGCGCTTCATCGACTTTGCCGGACAGAGTCAATATCTAGATCGCTAACGCTATGGAGTACATCTGTACTCCACCTCGCATTCGCCCTACTTTTGCGCCCGTTAGAAGACCGCTGGTTGCGTCGGCGAGCGAGTCGGCGCGGCTCGACGCACCGTTCGCGTTGCCATTATCATCCCTTGAACGTTTCAGCATGTTTCAAGGAGCCAGATGTCAGTTTTAGAACCCTCCCCGTTGCCCAGCAAAAGCACGGTCGTAAAAATGGAAGCCGCCATGGCGCTGGGCAGCTTCGCCATTGGCACCGGTGAGTTCGCCATCATGGGCCTGATGCCGGATATCGCCAGTAACCTGAACCTGAGCGAACCTCAGGTCGGACATGCCATCAGCGCCTACGCGCTGGGGGTCATGGTGGGCGCACCCACCTTGGCCATCCTTGGCGCCAAGATCCTGCGCAAGCACATGCTGCTGTTGCTGATGGGCCTGTACGCGCTGGGTAACCTGGCCACCGCCTTCGCACCTTCATTCGGCGGGCTGATCGCGTTTCGCTTTATCAGCGGCCTGCCCCACGGTGCGTACTTTGGCATTGCCGCAGTCGTGGCCTCCAGCATGGTGGCCAACAACCAGCGCGCAGGCGCCGTGGCTCGGGTCATGATGGGGCTTACCTTGGCCATGTTGCTGGGCAACCCGATCGCCACCTTTCTGGGCCAGTACTTTGGCTGGCGTTCGGCGTTCGTGCTGGTCGGGCTGATTGCCGTGTGCACCATCGCCATGGTGTGGCGCTTCGTGCCCCAGCGTCATGATGAGGTGCGCAGTGACCCGCGCAAGGAGCTCAAGGCCTTCACCTTGCCCCAGGTCTGGATGGCGCTGGGCATTGCGTCCATCGGCTTTGCCGGGATGTTCTGCGTGTTCAGCTACCTGGCCCCGACCATGCTCGAAGTGACCCGCGTGGCGCCGCAGTGGATTCCGTTCGGCCTGGCAGCCTTCGGCGTGGGCGGCATTGTCGGCAATATCGTCGGCGGCAAATTGTTCGACCGCTTGCAGTTCCGCGCCGTGGGGCTGGTGCTGGCGTGGTCGGTGTTGGTCCTGCTGTTCTTCACCTTTGCCGCCGCGAACCTGTGGAGCCTGCTGCTGGGCATCGGCCTGGTGGGTACCATGATCGCCCTGGCAGCGCCCTTGCAAATCCGCCTGATGGACATCGCTCACGAAGCCCCAAGCCTTGCAGCGGCCTCGAACCATGCCGCCTTCAACTTGGCCAACGCCCTGGGCCCATGGTTGGGAGGCATGGCGATCACGGCGGGGTTGGGCTGGACCAGTACAGGTTACATCGGCGCTGCCATGGCGCTGCTGGGGCTGGGGCTCTATGTTGTCGCACGGCGCATGAAAGGCGGCGCTTGAGCCAAGGCTACATTCCCGCACGGGCTGGTATCCAAGACGGTGTCTGGCCCTCTCAGACCTATAACTGCCGAGCCCGCTCATGTTCGATTGGGAAGACTTACGCCATTTCTCGACCTTCTGCGCGACCGGGTCGCTGTCTGCCGCCGCCAGGGTACTGTCAGTCGACCACGCTACCGTCGCTCGGCGGATCGCATCTCTCGAGGCTTCGCTCAACCTGAAGCTGGTCGACCGCCGCGCACGGGCCTATGTGCTCACCGAGGATGGCGAGCGCGTGGGCGAGTTGGCCGGTCAGATGGCCGCATCGTCCTTCGCCCTCGAACACTTTGCCAGCGCCGGTCAACAAACGGTAGAAGGTGAAGTGATCCTCTCGGCACCGCCCGCCTTGCTGGGCAGCATCATCGCAAGGCGCCTGGGGGATCTTTACAAGCACTACCCCCAACTGCGCCTGCGGCTGGTGGGCAGCAAATCTCGGGCATCCCTGGCCAGGCGCGAGGCCGACATCAGCATCGTCCTGTCACGGCCCACCGAGCCGACCCTGGTGGTCAGCCTGCTCGGGCACCTGGACTATCGTTTGTATGCCAGTGCCGATTACCAAGCCAGCGGTTCGGCACGCCGGTACATTGGTTATGACGCCTCCCAGGCCCATTCACCGCAGCAACAGTGGCTCAACCGCCAGGCGGGCGAGCAACCCTTCGCCTTGCTGAGCAACGACTTGCGCATCCAGGCCCAGGCCTGTGCCGGAAGTATAGGCATCGCTTGCCTGCCCGCCTTCATGGCCCATGAGCACGGGTTGACCGTGGCTGGCCAGCCTGAGCAGACCATCAGCATCGAGATCTGGCTGGCGGTGCATGAAGACGTGCGCGCCACGCCGCGGATAAAGGCAGTGACCGATTTCCTGCACCAGCAGATCAAGCCCCTGTTGCGCTTGTGAATTCCTGCAGGTCCCACTTGCAGCAACACGGAATTTGCCCGCATGGCCAACGCGGGTACGCTGCACCTATTCAAAGGCTGACGAGGACACACTGATGCAATACGTGAAATTGGGTACCACCGGGTTGGACATTTCCAGGTTGTGCCTGGGCTGCATGACCTTCGGCGAGCCGGATGCCGGCACGCACCCCTGGACACTGGGCGAAGACGCGAGCAGGCCCATCATTCGCCATGCCGTCGAGCAGGGCATCAACTTTTTCGACACGGCCAATAGCTATTCCGCGGGCACCTCAGAGGTGATCCTCGGCAAACTGCTCAAGGAATTCACCCGGCGTGACGAGACGGTGATCGCCACCAAGGTTTTCTACCCGGCCAACATGTGGCAGGGCGCCAGCCGTCCCAATGAGCAAGGGTTGTCGCGCAAGGCGATCATGACCAGTATCGACGCCAGCCTGTCGCGTTTGGGCACCGACTACGTCGACCTGTACCAGATCCACCGCTGGGACTACACCACTCCCATCGAAGAAACCATGGAAGCGCTCAATGACGTGGTCAGGGCGGGCAAGGCCCGCTATATCGGCGCTTCGTCGATGTATGCCTGGCAATTTGCCAAGGCGCAGCAGGTGGCCACCAGCAACGGCTGGAGCCGTTTCGTGTCGATGCAGAACTTTTTGAACCTGCTGTACCGTGAAGAAGAGCGCGAAATGATTCCCCTGTGCCTGGATCAGGGCGTCGGGCTCATGCCCTGGAGCCCCATGGCACGTGGTCGCCTGACCCGCCCCAACGGGCAGCAGACCGAACGGACCCGCACCGATCTGTCCGGGCAGTCATTCTTCGAGAAAACCGAGGCGCAAGACGGACGCGTCATCGACGTGGTCGAACAGATTGCCCAGGAGCGTGGCGTGCCGATGGCCCAAGTGGCGCTTGCCTGGGTACTGGGCAAGCAAGGGGTCAGCTCGCCCATCGTCGGTGCGTCCAAGCCCGCGCACCTGGACGACGCCTTGGCCGCCATCGACCTGCGCCTGACGGCTGAGGAGACCGCTCGACTCGAGGCACCCTACGTGCCCCATGCAGTCACGGGTTTCAAATAGCATCACGCCTTCCCTGCGACCATTGGCCACCCGTTTTCCTACGCGTGGTGGTCAATGCGTGCTGTCTGCTCTGGGTAGAAGTACTACAATGCACGCCCCAGTAATCTGCGTGTTGTTTACCCATGAAATCATTGCGTTACGCCCTTCATCTACTTCTGATTCTAAGTAGCCCTGCCTGGGCAAACCCGCCCTCCACTTTTGCTGAAGCCAAGGTCGTGGCCAAGCAGCAGGTCTACATGGACCAGGACAAGAGCGCCATGGGCGAGCTGTATTGCGGCTGCCAGTGGACATGGGTAGGCAAGTCAGGCGGACGGATCGACGCGGCTTCGTGTGGCTACCAGACCCGCAAACAGCAAAACCGCGCCGAGCGCACCGAGTGGGAGCACATCGTGCCGGCCCATACCTTCGGCAACCAACGCCAGTGCTGGAAAAACGGCGGCCGGGAGCACTGTGTGGACAGCGACCCGGTATTCCGCGCCATGGAGGCCGACCTCTTCAACCTCTACCCTGCCGTGGGTGAGGTCAACGGTGACCGCAGCAATTTCAACTACGGCATGGTCAGTGGCAACCAGGGCGAATATGGCCAGTGCACGACCAAGGTGGATTTTGCCCAGCGCGCGGCCGAGCCCAGAGATGAAGTCAAGGGCCTGGTCGCCCGTACCACGTTCTACATGTTCGATCGCTACCGCCTGAACATGTCTCGCCAACAGCAACAGCTGCTGATGGCATGGGACCGCCAGCACCCCGTTTCAGCCTGGGAAAAAGAGCGCGACAGACGCATTTCCGCCATCATGGGCCACGCCAACCCGTTCGTCACGGGCGAACGCAAGTGGACCCTGAACTACACCCCAACGGGCGATGGCGTGCAGCCAGCGCTGGCGGCGCCTGCCCGTACCACCGTAGCAAGCCAAGCCCCCGTGGGCGCCGTACTGGGCAACCGCAACAGCCACGTGTATCACTTGTCTGTCGGGTGCCCGGGCTATCACCAGGTCGCGCCCAAGAACCAGGTCGCCTTCGCGACCGAGGTAGAAGCCCAGGCAGCGGGCTACCGCAAAGCCGGCAACTGCCGCTGATCAACCATCCTCAGCGGCGGCGCATCAGCCGTTGACCGCGTTGGCTGGGCGTCTACCCGCTAGCGCGGCGAGCATGTTGTCCACGGCGCAACGCGCCATCGCTTGCCGGGTGTCTTCGGTGGCCGAACCTATGTGCGGGGTAGCCACCACGTTAGCCAGCCGCAGCAAAGGCGAGTCGACCGCCAATGGCTCCTGAACGAACACATCCAGGCCCGCGCCGCGGATGCGCCGTGTTTCGAGGGCATCGATCAGCGCCTGTTCGTCCACGACACGCCCTCGGGAGATATTGATCAGGATGGCCGCAGGTTTCATAAGCGCCAGTTCCTTGCGCCCGATCAGCCCCTCGGTAGCTGCGCTCAACGGGACGGTGAGGCAGACGAAATCTGCCTGCGCCAATAGCGCGTCCAGCGCAACGCGTCTGGCCCCGTAGCGGGCCTCGACGTCAGGCTTGGGTCGCTGGCTGTGGTAGATCACCTGCATGCCGAAACCCGCGGCCGCCCGCCGCGCCAGTGCTTCGCCGATACGCCCCATGCCGACGATGCCCAGCGTCTTGCCGTGTACGTCGCTGCCGAACTGCGCAGGGCCAAGGCTTGATTGCCAATGACCATCGCGCACCCAGTTGGCCAGTTCCACCACCCGCCTGGCCGTGGCCAGGATCAGTGCGAAGCCAGTGTCGGCCGTGGTTTCGGTCAACACATCGGGCGTATTCGTGAGCACGATGCCGCGTCGATCAAGGTCGGTGATGTCGTAGTTGTCCACACCCACCGACACACTGGAAATGACCTCAAGCTCGGGCGCCAGGTCGAGCAGGCTGGCATCCAGGCGCAAACTGGCGCCTAGCAGGCCGTGGGCGCCGGGCAGCGCATCACGCAAGCGGGCCATCCCATCGGGGCGGGCCAGGTCGACGGTGGTGACCTCTGCCGCGGCCTGAAGGCGCGCGAGCAAGTCGTGGGACAACGCCTTGTACAACACGATGCGTTTTTTCATGTTGGGTTCCTGAAGGGGGTGGCCGGACGCAGGCAAGGCGTCTTGGCGCGCCCGGAGGTGGTTGAGTTGTTCAGCGCTGCGGTCAGGGCAACGGCACACACCAGCGCGCCACACATGAACAGGTACGACGCTGCGGGACTACCCGTGGCGCCGTTGAGGTATCCCACCAGCCACGAGCCACCGAATGAGCCCAGCGCGCCCATGCTGTTGATCAAGGCCATGGCGCCACCGGCCACGTTGGCCGGCAGAATCTCGGGCACGATTGCGAAGAACGGACCGTAGGGGGCATACATGCAGGCCCCGGCGACCACCAGCAGGGCGTACGACAACCAGAAGTGTTCGGTCCCCAATGCGTAGGAGCCGTAGAAAGCGAGCGCCGCCACCAGCAGCGGTGGCCACACGAAGCGCTTGCGCCGTTGCATCCGATCAGAGGCCCAGGAGACGCCCACCATGGCGATCACCGCCGCCAGGTAAGGCACCGAGGCCAGCCAGCCGGCCTCGACGATGTCGACGTTGGCCGCCTGCTTGAGGATCGAGGGCAGCCACAGCACGAAGCCATATACGCCAATGCTCCAGCAGAAATACTGCAGTGACAGGATGATCACCTGCGGCGAGCGAAACGCCTCACGGTAGTTCTTGACCGGCTTGATGCCCTGCTGCTCTGCTGCCAGTGCCTGTTGCAGATCATTTTTCTCCTGCTCGCTCAGCCAGGAAACCTGCGCAGGCCGGTCATCGACCAGGCGCCACCAGCAAAACGCCCAGATCACCGCCGGCAAGCCTTCGATGATGAACATCCAGCGCCAGTCGAAATGCTTGATCAGGTAGCCCGATACCACCGACATCCACAGGATGGTCACTGGGTTGCCCAGCATCAGGAAGGTGTTGGCACGCGAGCGTTCCGCACGGGTGAACCAATGGCACAGGTAGACCAGCATGGCCGGCATCACCGCCGCCTCCACCACGCCCAGCAGAAAACGGATGCCGATCAACATGTACACGTTGCTGACCATGCCGGTCAGCGTGGCCAGCCCACCCCACAGGATCAGGCAGACGAAGATAAGCTTCTTGACGCTGCGCTTTTCGGCATAGATAGCACCCGGCACCTGGAAGAAGAAGTAGCCCAGAAAGAACAGCGCACCCAGTAGTGAGGACAGCATAGGGGTGATGTGCAGGTCTTCGGCCATGCCCGATGCTGCTGCGAAGCCGTAGTTGGCACGGTCCAGGTAGGCAAGGCTGTAGGTGATGAACACGATGGGGATGATGTACCACCAGCGGCGTGGCGCCAGGCTTGTACGTTTCATGGTGAGTTTCTCCTGAGCTTGTTGTTTTTGTGCGACAGGTGATTCAGGCCGTGCGTATTTCAGGGTTATGTGGGAATTCGTATGCCGTCAGGTCCTGCCGGCGCGGCAAGCCCTCCATGTCACCGCGCGACTGCACGGCGCGGCTGCCGCACCAATTGCCACGGGCAACGGCGTGCTCGACGGGCTGGCCTTCGAGCAAGGCGCTGAGCACCCCGACGGCGAAAGCATCGCCAGCGCCCACGGTGTCGACCACCCATGGCGCGGGTACGGCCGCGACCTGGCCCTCGTCGTTGGCGCTGCGGTAATAGGCGCCCGCCTCGCCCAGCTTGATCACCACCAGGTCCACACCAAGGTCCAGGTAAAAGCCGGCGATCTCGGCAGGTGTCTGACGACCCGTGAGCAGACGCCCCTCCTCCAGCCCCGGCAACACCCAGTTGGCCTGGGCAGCAATGGCGTTGATCTCCTCGATCATGCGCTGCTTGTCGGGCCATAGCGTCGGGCGCAGGTTGGGGTCGAATGAGATGGTGCGACCGGCTGTGCGCATCTGGCTGACCAACGCCTGGGCCAGCGTCCGACAGCCATCCGACAGCGCCAGCGGAATGCCGGTTACATGCAGGTGGCCCGCGCTCAGCCAGGCAGGATCCAGCATCGAAGCACTCATGTGGCTGGCTGCCGAGCCACGCCGGAAATACTCGACGACCGGATCACTGCCGTCATCGCAGCGCGCCTTCAGTTGAAAACCCGTAGGATGAGTGGGGTCAACCTGCACATCCGCGCAGTCGAGCCCTTCTGCACGCAAGCTATCGAGCACGAAGCGCCCCAGCGAGTCGTTGCCTACCCGGCTGATCCAGCGCACCCCAAAGCCAAGCCGCGACAACCCGATGGCGACATTGCTGTCGGCGCCGGCAATGCGTTTGCCGAACCGCCCGACCTGTGCAAGATCCCCCACATCGTCGGCCACGAACATGGCCATGGTCTCGCCGAAGCACAACACGTCATGATCAGGCATGGCTCAGCTCCCGTGCGTGATGGCGCGCACCCAGTGCGGACAGTTGACGTACATGGCTGCGCGTTACGGTCAACAAGTCTTCGCCGAGCAGCGGGTATTCGACCGCGCGTACCACCCCAGGTGTGAAATGGGCCAGTATCTGCTGCCAGTGCTCAAGGTCGGGCGCCTGAGGTGCCGCGGCAGCCAAGCGCCCGGTGGCATGGCGTATCACTGCCTTGCAATGCACGTACTCCACCCAACGTCCAAGCCGGTTGGCGGCCTCCAGCACAGGCTCGTCCAGCCACTGCCAGTTGCCGATGTCGAACGTCATGCCGACGCGCACACCGCATGCCTGTGCCTGTTCGAAGAAACACACAAGCGGCGCTATCCGCCCACCGTGCTCAGTCTGATCGTTCTCGACCAGCAATACCGGGCCGTCCTCGGACAGCAGCGCCCGTAATGCCCGCATGTCGACGTCAGCTCGGTACTGCCCCAAGGACACCTTGACCGCCACAGCCCCAAGTGCCTTGGCGATGCGCAGCTTGGCCTTCAACTCGGGCGCGAGGACCCCTTGGGCGCACCAGAGCTCTAGCGGCGTGGAGTACAGACATTGCAGCCCTGCACCGGCGATGAATGCACCCAGGGCAGTCGGGTCGGGCTGGCATGGGAACAACTCCTCACGTAACTCCACGCGGCTTGCCCCGGCGCTGGCCAGCAGATCGATGAACTGCTCCTGGCCGCGGTGTCGGACGAAGTCTGCGCCGTAGCTGGACAGGCTGATGGAAACAGGATTTGCATGCATTGTTATTGTCCTATGAAACCGGTTTCATTTTTAAGCGGCAGGCATCGCGGGCAAGGCCCAGGCCGCCGTTGTGTTCAGCGTGGGTGGGTGGAACCTCGTATGATCAGCGACGCTTTGAAATCGATGCGCCGGGCGACGCCTTGTTCACCGTGCAGGCGACTGAGCAAGTGTTCGAAGGCTGCCATACCGATGCGTTCGGTGGGCTGCTCCAGGGCCGTGATGCCGTTGCCAACCAAGGGATACCAGTCAAGGTCGTCCAATGCGATCACCCCGACCTCACCGAACAGCGCATGCCCGGCCTCGCGCAATGCGGTGGTCACCGCCAGCGTCGCAACGCCATTGAGGGTGAAAAGTGCCTTGGGACGGGTGCCGTCGCTCCCCAGGAAGCGGGTGAGCGCTTGCGACAGTTCAGGGCCGGTTGGCACCACCTGGCACTGCATGTCAGCACGGGTTTGGACAAGGGCTGTCAACGCCTGGACGCGCTCGGCTCGCGAGCTGGTACCGTCCAGCGGCTCGGTAATGGCGAGAATGTTTCGGTAACCACGGGCGTGTAGATGCTCGATACCCTGCTGCATCGCGTGCGCATTGTCCAGGCCGACCAGGTCGGCGTTGAGCTCAGGCAACTGCCGGTCGACCAGCACGATGGGCAGGTCGCGCATGACGGTAAGCAACTCACCCGGGTGGTGGCCCAGGGTGTTCACGATCAGTCCTTCCACGTTGTAAGACTGCAAGGCGCGCAGGTGGTGGCGCTCTTGCTCGTCATCGCGGTTGGTGTTGCACACGACCAGGCTGTAGCCATGCTGGCGGCACGCCGTCTCCACGCCATGCATAACGGCGACCGAATAGGGGTTGAGAATATCGGCGACCAACATGCCGATCAGCCGTGTCTGCCCGCGCTTGAGCCCGCGCGCCATCTGGTTCGGCCGATAGCCAAGCTGCTCGATCACCTCGCCCAGGCGCTGGGCAGTGGCATCGGCCAGCAATTGGCGATCGCCCCCGATGTACCGGGAAACGGTGGCCTTCGAGACGCCTGCGACACGGGCCACCTCGCTGATGGTGACACGGTCGCGCACTGGCGCGGGTGCTGGGCTCATGATGGGACCTTATGGTTGTTGTGATCATGATGAAACCGGTTTCACTAGAACAAAAACACCTGTGCGCGTCAATCCACCGTTGATCGGGAATCCTCCGTGCCGCTTGTTTCCGGGTAGATACCGTCTTGACCCTCACCTCGCAAGCGCGATTTGAGGGTCGACCGGCTTGCCGGATTTTAATGCTCAGTCACCTGCCCCAGGTCATCACCCGATGTCTGCTTCATGTCGCTCGTGCGCAGCTTTTTCACCGCCTTGACCTCGATAGGCTCCCCCTGGTTACCCCAACTGGTGCGGATGAAGTTGACCACGTCAGTCACCTCCTGATCGCTCAGGCGCCAGCCATAGGCCGGCATGGTGAAGGTCGAGGGCGCAGTGCGGGTCGCAGGCAGGGTCCCGCCCTTGAGGATCAAATGGATCAACGAGGTAGCATCCTGGGTCTGCACCACCGGGTTACCGGCAAGCGCTGGAAAGACGCGCGTGTATCCCTTGCCATCGGTACGGTGGCAGGCGGCGCAATTGTCGATATACACCCCAGCCCCAGGCTTGCTGTCGTCGCCCTTCCACAGCGCATCCGCTACTTGCCGGTCATAGACGTGGGGCGTGTCATTCGGATTGCTGGGCGGCAAGGTCTTCAAGTAGCGCGCGATGGCCGTCAGGTCGGCGTCGCTCATGTACTGCATGCTGTGCTCCACCACATCGCTCATGCCACCGAACACGGCACTGGTGTCACTGCGGCCAGTCTTGAGAAACTGCACCAGTTGCGCCTCGCTCCAACTGCCCAGGCCATCCTTGTGATCGCCTCGCAGATTCTTCGCCACCCAACCTTCGAGCGGCGCGCTGCCGGCCAGGAAGGCATCGCCCTCCTCTGCACTTAACGCTTTTTCCTGCATGGTCAGTGCCCTTGGGGTATGGCAGGCACCGCAGTGGCCCAGGCCTTCGACCAGGTAAGCTCCGCGATCAACCACCGGATCCCGCTCGGGCAATGGCTGCCAGGGTTCAGGGTCCGGGGCGAATACACCGCGCCAGATCGACAACGGCCAACGCATGCTCAAGGGCCAAGGAATGTCCGTGTCCTTGTTCGGCTCCTGCACGGGGGCCACGCCTTTCATGAAGTAGGCGTACAACGCCTGCATGTCGGGTTCGGTCAACCGGGCATAGGACGGGTATGGCATGGCCGGGTACAGCGTACTGCCATCCTTGCGGACCCCATGGCGCAGGGCACGGTCGAAATCTTCGAAACTGTAATGACCAATGCCCTCGGATGAAGGGGTGATGTTGGTAGAGTAAATCGTGCCGATCGGCGTTTCCATCGGCAGTCCACCTGCGAACGGCTTGCCGTCTTTGGCCGTGTGGCACGCCACGCAGTCCCCTGCCCGCGCCAGGTACTCACCCTGGCTGATCAGCGCCGGCTCGTCCTGCGCTGCCTGGGCCGTCATGCCTACACCGATCAGGACGGTGGCGATCAACATTCTGTTCATGCTCATCGCTCCTTACACCGCCACCAGGGGGCCGGGATTCTTCAGGTACCGTTCACGAATGGCCCGCGCCGACCAGTAGGTCAGCGCAGCGACCAGGCCGGTCGGGTTGTAGCCAAGCCCCTGCGGGAATGCCGAGGCCCCAGGCACGAACACGTTGTGCACATCCCAGCACTGCAAATAGCGGTTCAAGGCGCTGGTTTTAGGGTCAGTCCCCATGATCGCCCCACCGTTGAGGTGAGTGGTCTGGTAGGTGGCAGTATTGAAATGCTCGTTCACTTGCTTGCCCAGCACCGCAATGGCCTTGGGGTTCATGGCCTTGGCGATGGCGCTGAGCTTGCCGACCATGAACTGATTCATGCGGATGTCGTTTTCCTGCCAATCGAAGGTCATGCGCAGCAGCGGCAGGCCATAGGCATCACGGTAGGTTGGGTCCAGGTCCAGGTAATTGCCGCGGTAAGACTGGTGCGCGCCGTGCGCATCCATGGAGATCTGATGGGTGTAGTAGTCGGCCGTGGCCTTTTTCCAGGCACTGCCCCAGGCGGGGGTGCCCGGGGGGTTGCCTACACCTGCAATGGGCCGTGTCCCTGCCTGGTTGACCCACATCGGTGAGCCACCGACGAAGCCGTGGGGGCCATGGTCGAAATTGTCGGCGTTGAAGTCGTCGATCGCCACGCCATTGCCACCGGCGCCGATGAAGTTGTTGGTGTGCAAGTCCTTGTCGAAGAAGGCCTTGACGGTGCCCATGTTCTGATAGGCGAAATTGCGCCCGACCACACCCTCATTCTTGACCGGGTCGTAGGGCTTGCCGATGCCAGAAAGCAGCATCAGGCGGACATTGTTGAACTGAAAGGCCGACAGGATCACCAGGTCAGCTGGCTGTTCGACTTCACGGCCTTGGGCGTCGATATAGGTCACGCCGGTCGCACGTTGCTTGCTGTCGTCCAAGTTCACCTTCAGCACGTGGGCATTGGGCCTTAGCTCGAAGTGCTCCACCTGGCGCAACGCTGGCAGGATGTTCACGTTGGGCGACGCCTTGGAATACATGTAGCACACGTAGCCGCTGCAGAAGCCGCAGAAGTTGCACGGCCCCATCTGAGCGCCATACGGGTTGGTGTACGGGCCGGATGTGTTGGCCGAGGGCAGGTTGTAAGGGTGATAGCCCAACGACGCGGTGGCCTTCTGGAAAACCTGGGCCGATACCACGTTCTTCTGCGAGGGCAGCGGGAACGGATTGGAGCGGTCTGGGGCAAACGGGTTGCCGCCTTTGCCCTGCCCGACCAGCTCACCCTTGACCGTCCAGGCCTGGCCAGAGGTGCCGAACACCTTCTCGGCAAAGTCGAAGTAGGGTTCCAGTTCTTCGTAGCTGACGCCGAAATCCTGAATGGTCATGTCCTGGGGGATGAACGATTTGCCGTAGCGCTCTTCGTAGTGGCTGCGCATGCGCAGCTCCATCGGGTCGACACGAAAGTGCACCCCCGACCAGTGCAAACCGGCACCGCCCACCCCCTTGCCAGGCAAGAACGCACCCAGCTGGCGGTACGGCAGCGCTACATCGTTGACGGTATGGCGTATGGTCACCGTTTCCTTGGAAAGGTCCACGAACAGTTTCTTGCGCACGCTGTAGGTCAGCTCGTCGATGACTTGCGGATAACTGCCGTCAGGGTACGTGTCCTGCATGGGCCCGCGCTCCAGCGCAACCACGTGCAGGCCGGCCTCGGTTAGCTCCTTGGCCATGATGGCCCCCGTCCAGCCAAAGCCGACGATCACGGCGTCCACCTTCTTCAATGCATTGGCCATGGCTCAGGCCCTCTCGCCGCGAATGGATACAGGGGGAAACGGGTAGCGCTCGTTGCGCTCGGCCCAATCCATGAAGTCGGCGCGCGCTCCGGGAAAGCCGATGAGCTTCCAGCCGACCATGCCCTGGTTGCCGCCGTGCACTGGATCGCAGAAAAAGCCTTCGCGCGTGTTTTGCAGCAGCAGGCTGAAAAATGCCTTGGCCGGCACGTCCTGCAAAGTCAGCTCGCCAGATTCCAGCTGCGCCAGCACCTTGTCCTGCTGCTCGGGGCTGCGCGCGTGGAAGGCTTTGTTACCGTTGGCCAGGCACCATTGGTGAACACCCGCGATACCTAGGCGGTAAATTTGTTGCGGGGTCAGTTGCAATTGATAGCCAAGCTCTGGCGCCGCATCGGCCTTGAACGGACCTTGCATGTACCACAGCCCGCCACTGGCGTAAGCAGTGCCCATCTGGCGGTCGATATACTGCGCAGCGCCGGCCTCGAGGGCCCCAGGCCCTAGCTCGTCGGCTGGAATGAGACGGCTGACCGCTGCTTGGACAAAAGCGAACTCCTCTGGGGTGAAGAACGCAGGATGGTAGGCAGTGGCAGCGGGCTTGGATTCGGGCTGGTCGGGCTGGCGTACCGGCTCGGCCAGTGCGGTGGCACTGCCCAGGCCAATGCCGGTACTGGCCACCGTTACCACTGGTATCAAGGTCAGGGTCTTGCGCAGGAAGTCCCTGCGGGGGTTGTCCGGTACGTGCTCAGACATGTGTAATCCTCATCATCAATCGGCTACCGCGGCCACGGCACGATGAAGACCATTAACAGACGGATGGCGTTCAGAAACGTTTTGAATTAATTGGTGGCTCACCGATAGTGAACACCCATGAACTCCAGCTTTCCTCTGCTGGGTAACAGGCCAACTGGAATACTCAGACTGATGATTCAATCCGATCTGGACCTGTTCGGGGCCCAACCGCAGCACCTGGCACCCTGCACAGTACTGTTGCCAGGCGTCGCGCTGGAAGATGTCGAGCACGTGCTGGATGCGCTTCGCCCGATACTGCGTTGCGCGCCTTGGCGGCACATGCGTACCCCTGGCGGTTTGAACATGGCCGTGGGCCTGACCAACTGCGGCGCACTGGGTTGGATCAGTGACGAACGCGGTTACCGATACAGCCCCGTGGACCCGCTGTCTGGTAGACCCTGGCCGGCGATGCCGCCCGTACTGCTGACCTTGGCCACGCAGTGCGCTGCGCGTGCAGGATTCGAGGGCTTCGTACCGGATGCGTGCCTGATCAATCATTACCAACCAGGTATTCGCCTGAGCCTGCATCAGGACCGCGACGAAAAGGATTTCAGCCAACCCATCGTGTCCCTCTCGTTGGGTTTGCCTGCCGTATTCCTGATGGGTGGATTGCAACGTTCAGACAGAACCCAGCGTATTGCCTTGAATCATGGCGATGTGCTGGTGTGGGGTGGTGAAGACCGTCTACGCTTTCATGGTGTACTGCCCATCAAGCCTGGCGTGCATCCGCGCATGGGCCCGCGCCGCATCAACCTGACGTTTCGCAAGGCAGGCGCCTGAACACCAACGCAATCGAATTGAACGCATGAAGCAGGATTGAACTCCCATGCAGCCTGCAGCCTCCTCACGTTTCTTCCCTAAAGGAGATCGTCATGACACATCGACATGCCCCAGCACGTACCACGGTCAGAGAGCAGCGTCCATGAGAATGCCAGGCCGCGCTCCTAATGCCTCGGTACAACTTGACTACGTCCGCGATACCCTGTTCGGACCCGTGGCGCAAAGTGTCGAGTGCCAGTGCCAGCTCGCACCGCTCAACCTTCAAGGGCGGCCTGCACTGCGCCTGCACATCTGCCCGCCCCTGCCTAACAAGGTGCACCGAGCGCACAGTGTCGCATTCATCTGGGACGGACGCAGTTACCATGGCGTTGTCAGAGACCAGGGCAAGTGCGGCGACGGTGGGCTCAACCTTCTGCTCGAACTGCAGTGACGGCCGGTTAGAAGCGTCGGTTGCGCCGCGCTGTCAGGCCAACTTCTTCGAGTACACGGGAGCGCCGTCGCGCATTGCGTGTAATTGGCCGACCAGATTGACCAGGTCCCTGCTGCTGTTGAGGCTGCTGAGCGGGACATCACAAAGCGTGACGGCTTGTGTCAGATCCTGACCATTTCCAAGGCGGATGGTCAGGTGTGCGCCGTCGGCGCAGCTGATTTCACACCGATCTGGCAAGCAGGCCTGCTCGATCATCTGTCGCAGTTCCAGTGTCGATACGCCTATCAGAGACATGGCAGAGCCCTCTTTGGATTAGCTGTGGGTGAATAGGCCTGGGTGTCAGGCACAGGATCACAGGAAGAGGAACCTGTCGGGGCGCATGCAACGATGCGGTATCGAAGTGCTGGGTTCCATCTGCACCTTAGTTGAAGAACACGCCGAGTGCTGGGTAGTTCGAGCCGTATCGAATCGGTGCGACGGGTGGTGGTTAGCGCCCTTGGACGGTGCGCGTTCAGGGCATCCGGCCAAACTTCCCTGACTTGAACCCTTCGATGGACTCGATGATTTCATCCCGCGTGTTCATCACGAAGGGGCCATATGCCACCACCGGCTCGTCGATAGGCTCGCCGCTCAGCACCAGCACACGAGCGTCCTGCGGGGCTTCAAGCAGCACGTCGGCGCCGTCACGGGCCAATATCGTCACCGAGCACGGGCCAGCCTCACAGACCTGGTTCAGCCGCACACCGCCTTGGAGGCTCACCACTGCAGCCGTGCGGCCTGCCGGGACGGGCAGCACCAGTATGGCGCCGGCCTCAAGGTTCAGGTCCCACACGTCCATTGGCGTGAAAGTGCGAGCCGGGCCGCTCGCGCCTTGATACTCTCCTGCGATCACACGCAGGCTGCCCACGCCCGCACCCAAGTCCACCGTGGGGATATCGGCGCTGGCCAGAGTCTGATAGCCGGCCGGCGCGCGCTTGAACCGGGCCGGAAGGTTCACCCATAGTTGCACCGACTCCAGCACGCCGCCGCTGCGGGCGAACCCACGTGAATGAAACTCTTCATGAACGATACCGTCTGCAGCGGTCATCCACTGAACGTCACCCGGTCCTATGACCCCGCCAGCGCCAGTGGAGTCGCGGTGCTCGAGTTCGCCCTGGTACACGATCGTGACCGTCTCGAAACCCCGGTGTGGGTGAGATCCGACCCCGCGGCGCGCCGAGGTGGAGGCAAAGGTGTGGGGGCCGGCGTAATCGAGAAGCAGAAACGGGCTGGTGCGACTGACGTCGTCGTCATAGGTGAACAGGCTGCGGACCGGAAAGCCATCGCCGACCCAGTGCCCGGCAGGGTTGGAATGAGTATTCAAAATTGTCTTCATCGTGCGCTCCTCAACGTGCGGGTGCCACGATAACGTTGCATCGACTCACGGGCTAGCTACCTGGAACGGCCCAGCGTGTTCTATGGGTAGGACGCTGGATCGGAGGAAAGCCAGCACCTCCTGCGCCGCAGCCTCAGGATTTTCCTGCATGAAACAGTGTCCGCCAGCGACCTGCTGCGCACTGACATGAGGGTTGAGCGCTGCCAGCCGTATCGCCGAGGCCTGTACATAAGGGTAGGTCTGGCTGCCGTACACCACACGCGTCGGCACGCTGATACGCGCCAGGCTCGACCACAGGTGGGACGGATAGCTACTGAAAATGTCCACTTCGCGGCTTGGACGGCACTTGAGTATTACACCCCCTTCGCCTTCGGCGATCGCGTGCGCCACGTAGGCCTGCAATGCCGCGTCGGTCCAGCCTTTGAAAATGCCCCGCCCTTGCAAGGAAGTCATGGCTGAGGGGCGGTCCGGCCAGGTGCTGCGCCTGCCGGCCGTTTTGCGCGCCAGCGCATGGTGCCGATTCAACCCGAAGCAGGCGGCCAGCTTCATCGAAAACAGCATGCGCCGGCTGAAGATCACCGGGTCGAGTAGCACCGCGCGCTCGAACAGCTGCTGCTCATTGGCCAGCAGCAACCCGGTGAGCACTCCACCGAAGCTATGACCGATGGCAAGCCGGGGTACGTTGCCATACTCAGCCACGTGTGCGCTGAAGGCTTCGGCGGCCAGCGCGGCCGTGCGGTTCCAGCCACGGAATGGGCCGCCGTGGTCACTGTCCCCATGCCCCTGGACGTCGCTGAGCCAAAGATCGAAGTGCAGCCCCAGGTGCATCAGCAACGGTTGATAGGCCAGCGAGCAGAACCCGTTGCCGTGCAGAACGTGCAGCAGGGGTCGCCCTGTAGGCTCGCTGCGCCAGCCGCGCAGGGTGAACCCTTCGCTACAGTCGTGGGACCACGGTGTCAGTTGCATGATGGGCGCTGCCTTCTGCATCAAGGGTGAAACGCCGATTCTACAAACAGCAGCGGGTAGAGAGAAATGACCAGCAGTGCAGCCATCAGGACATTGAACAGCATCAGCCAGCGCGGGTTCTGCAGCAGACCGCGCAGCGCACTGCCGAACATGACCCATACCCCCACGCTGGGCAGGTTCACCAAAGCGAACAAGGCGGAGATGACCACCACGTTCGCGACGTAGCCTTGCGCCGGGGTATAGGTGGTTATTGCGCCGATGGCCATGACCCAGGCCTTCGGGTTGACCCATTGGAAAGCAGCCGCAGCCCAGAAGCCAATAGGCTTGGGCTCTGCCGCAGAAGCGGTGCCAACCGGCCCTGAGGTGGCGATTTTCCAAGCCAGGTAAAGCAGATAGCCCGCTCCGGCATAGCGCAGTACGGTGTAGAGCGCAGGCCAGGCCTTGAACACCTCTCCCAGGCCCAGGCCGACGGCAAGCACCATGACCATGAACCCTACGCTGACGCCCAGCGCATGTGGCACCGAGCGGCGCACACCGAAATTCACGCCCGAAGCCAATAGCATGGTGTTGTTGGGCCCAGGAGTGATGGAAGAAACGAATGCGAACAGGACGAAGGCGATCAGCAGGTCGAGCGAGGCGAGCATGACGGGTATTCCACTGGGTTCAGGAAAGGGTTCACACTAGCCCAGTGCACGCTTCACCCTTGCAGTACAGATACAGAGAATTTTGCAGATACACATAGCTGTACCACTCGCAGCCGATAAAGGATAAGCGTTCGATGAGTCTTGTAATTCGCCCTGCCCTACGCACTGACGCCCAACAGATTCTGGATTTCATTACCGAATTGGCCGAGTACGAGCGCGCCCGCGACGAAGTGCTGGCCACTCCCCAGGACATCGAGCGCAGCCTGTTCGACGCAGGCAGCACCGTTCATTGCCTGATGGCCGAACGTGAGGGCCGTGCGATTGGTTTTGCCATTTACTTCTACAGTTACTCGACCTGGCTTGGGCGCAATGGCATCTACCTGGAAGACCTCTACATCACCCCAAACGACCGTGGCGATGGCGCCGGACGTCAGTTGCTCAGGCACATTGCCAAGCAGGCGGTTGCCCAAGGCTGCGGCCGTCTGGAATGGAGTGTGCTGGATTGGAACGAGCCGGCCATTGGGTTTTATGACGCACTAGGGGCGCAACCGCAGAACGAGTGGCTACGGTATCGGCTCGATGGCGAGCGGCTAATCGCCTTCGCTCAGCAATGATCGAGCGCTTACCCGCCTCGCCTGTGCATTTGACGCAGCGCAGCGCTCGTGCTTCTCTATCGCATTGCGTCAGGTGCCCCAAGAGGGTGAAACGGGAAATCGGTGCGTCGCAGGCCTGTCAGGCAGGCTTTGACTATTCCGGTGCTGCCCCCGCAACGGTAAGCGAGTGAGGCGTCTTTACCACTGTGCCAGGAGATTCGGCATGGGAAGGTGACGCTGCCCAGGAGATACACTCCTCCTCGCAAGCCCGGAGACCGGCCTGGCGTCCATCAACACCCCGCGGTGGGCGGGCGCTGTCGCATTCCTGCAGGTATCGCCTGCAGCTGCCGCGCCTGCCCGTCCCCAACACGCAGAGGAAGGCGCCAATGCCCGTCACAACCCGTCCGCACGTTACCAGTATCGTTGCCCCCGTATCTCTCAGCCAACGCATTGTCGTCGCTGTGAGCGCCAGCCTGCTGGGCTTGTGCCTGGTCTACTTTGCCGGCTTCTCGCACATCGAAGCTGTTCACAACGCTGCGCATGACACCCGTCACAGCGCCGCCTTCCCCTGCCACTGAGTGCCACCCATGATCACGCACATTGCCCGTACGGCGGGCTTCAGCGGACTGCTGGCGGCACTGCTGCTGACCGTGCTGCAAAGTTTGTGGGTCAGCCCGCTGATCCTGGAAGCGGAGACATACGAGGCATCGGCCCCGGCACATGCCCATGCCCATGCCCAAGATACCGAGGCTGCCCATGAGCACAGTGACGAGGCCTGGTCACCCGAAGAGGGTTGGCAGCGCACGCTCTCGACCACCGGCGGCAACCTGGTCGTGGCGGTGGGGTTCGCTTTGATACTGGCTGGCTTGTACAGCCTGCGCCAACCGCGCACCACGGCCAGTGGTGCTGCCTGGGGCCTGGCCGGTTTCGCCGTGTTCTGCCTGGCGCCCACGCTCGGGCTGCCGCCGGAGCTGCCGGGCACCGCTGCGGCGGACTTGGCGCAACGCCAGGTCTGGTGGGCTGGCGCCGCGGGTGCCACGGCCGTGGGCCTGGCACTGCTGGTATTTGCCCGCCACTGGGCCTTGAAGGGGGTGGGCGTCATTGTCCTGCTGCTGCCGCACGTGATGGGTGCTCCTCAGCCTGAAGTGCACCAGAGTTTGGCTCCAGCGGCGCTGGAGACTCAGTTCCAGCTGGCGTCCTGGCTCACCAATGCAGCATTCTGGCTTGCCCTTGGCCTGATCAGCGCAGCGCTGTATCGCCGCTTCAGCCGACCAGAGTGAAGCCGTTCTACGTAGGGTTTGGCTGCCGCAGGGGTTGCCCGATGGACAGCTTGTTGACCTTGCTCGAACAAGGCCTCGCCCAGCGAGGCCTGGACCCTGCGCACCTTCACGGTATCGCCAGCATCGATCTCAAGGCGCACGAGCCAGGGCTGCATGCACTGGCCAGCCACCTGGCGCTGCCCTTGGTGTTCTACCCTGCACCGCACTTGAATCGCTTCGAAACGCATCTGAGCCATCGCTCAGCCGTCGCCTATGCGCACAGCGGGTGCTGGGGCGTGGCAGAGAGTGCAGCGCTGGCCATGGCTGACCAGTACAATGGCGACCCGCAACTGCTGGTCACGCGTCGAACGCTGGGCCCTGCGACCCTGGCCATCGCTCACTGATCCCGCTCACCCTTGTCAATCATTCAGGAATACCATGACGGTTTACTTCATCGGCGCCGGCCCCGGCGACCCCGAGCTGATCACGGTCAAGGGGCAGCGCCTGATTCGCACCTGCCCTGTCATCATCTATGCCGGCTCTCTGGTCCCCCTTGCCGTTCTGGAAGGCCACTGCGCCGATACCCTGATCAACAGCGCAGAGCTGCACCTCGAGCAGATCATCGATGCCATCGAGTGCGCCCATGCGCAGGGCAAGGATGTCGCGCGTGTGCACAGCGGTGATCCGAGCCTTTATGGCGCCATCGGTGAACAGATCCGCCATCTGCAGCGTCTTGGCATCGACTATCAGATTGTGCCAGGCGTCACCGCCGTGGCTGCCAGCGCCGCGTTACTGGGATGCGAACTGACCTTGCCCGACGTCGCCCAGAGCGTGATCCTGACCCGCTTCGCAGACAGCTCGCCCATGCCAGCCGGCGAGCAGCTGGAGGCGCTTGCGCGCCATGGCACGACGCTAGCCATTCACCTGGGGGTCAAGCACCTGGCACGCATCGTCGAACAGCTACTGCCTCACTACGGTGGCGACTGCCCCGTTGCCGTGGTCTACCGCGCCACTTGGCCGGACCAGAATTGGGTGCGAGGCACACTGGACGACATCGTCGAGCGCGCCACTGTCAAAGGTTATCGCCGCACCGCGTTGATTCTGGTGGGCCGAGTACTGGGCGACACGCCATTCGCCGAATCGGCCCTTTACCGTGCGGGGCATGCGCACCTTTACCGCGTCTAGCTTGCCAGCCAGTTCCGGTCCGGAACACACTGCGTGCAGACAGTCCCGACAGGAATCACGCTTATGCTGGAATTGCGCCCCAACTGCGAGTGCTGTGACGCCGCCCTGCCCGGTGACAGCCTCGATGCCTTCATCTGCTCCTTCGAGTGCACCTTTTGCCGAGGGTGTGCGCAGGAACGTTTGCAAGGTCGATGCCCCAACTGCCAGGGGATGCTTGCAGCTCGACCCGCGCGGATTGGCAAATCTTTGGTTGAGCACCCTGCATCGTCAGCACGCGTAAGTAAAGTACACACAGCGTGTAGCTGATCTTACGGTTCGGCGGCCAACAATAGGCCAAACGCCGCTGAATCGGCCTCCTTTTTGTAGGAATTTTCAACAGCCCCTTGAGGGTAATTCAACACCTCATATACTCGGCATTACTAAAGTTCGGTAATGGTCGTATCGTGCTGCGCTTCTGACAACCCGCTTACAGAAGTATTCCTGAGTACCTCAGGAGCTGGACCACATCTGAACAGGAGTTTTCCTAATGACCAACGTGCTGATCGTGGAGGACCACCCCATCGTCCGCTTATCTTTGCGCATGCTGCTCGAACATGAACGTTTCAATGTGATCGCAGAAGTGGGCAATGGCAGTGAAGTCGCGCAAATGGCACGCGAGCTGAAACCGGACGTGGTGATTCTGGACATCGGTTTGCCTGGGCTGGACGGCATGGAAGTCATCAAGCGCCTGCAATCGCTCGATCAGGTGCCCAAAATCATGGTCCTCACCGGCCAGGCAACAGACTTGTATGTACGCCGCTGTCTGGACGCAGGCATCGGCGCATTCGTGACCAAGGAGGAAGATCACGAAGCCTTGCTGTTCGCGCTCAAGGCCCTGGTAAAAGGCTATTCGACGTTCCCGCAGATGTCGGTCAACAGCAATTCGCTGGAAAGCGAGCCGGTGCGCTTGGCGAGCCTTTCCAACCGCGAAATGGAAGTCCTCAGGCGCCTGACACGTGGAGAAAGCAACAAGAACATCGGCAGCTGCATGAACCTCAGCGCCAAAACCATCAGCACCTACCGCGGCCGGATCATGGAAAAACTCAAGACCGAGTCACTGGTGGAGATGGTCGATCTCGCCAAGCGTAACCACGTCTACTGAGCGGCGCATGACGATCAAACGCGTGCTGGCGAGCACCGTCCTGCTGATGGTGCTGGCGTGCGCCGTCGCGCAGTCGCTGGCCAGCGAGACGCGCAGTTTGCTGGCCCGTTCAGTAAGTGCCACGCAGCCTTTGAAGCTGCAAACGGCCGAGCGCCAGTGGCTGGACGCCCGCAAGCGCTTGGTGTTGGGCACTTCCCGGCCCGACTATCCGCCATTCGATATCAATGTCAGTCCCAATGACTACGAAGGCCTGACGGCAGATTACGTCGGCATCATTGCAGATTTGTTGGGTATAGCCGTTGAAGTCAAACGTTTCGATAGCCGCTATCAGGCCATAGAGGCGCTGCATGAAGGACGTGTGGACGTGCTGGGCAGCTCCAACAGCTTTGAGGCTGCAGACGCCGGGTTGAGCTTGACTACAGCGTATGCCGATGACCTGCCGGTGATCGTGACCCGGGAAGGCCAGCGCCTTGCACCTGCCCACGACCTTGCAGGGCTGCGTCTGGCCATGGTTGACCATTATCTGCCGGCCAATCGTGCCCGCGCCCTTTATCCGGCAGCGCAACTGATTTTATATCGCTCTACCCAGGCGGGTCTGGCCGCCGTGGCAATGGGCGAAGCCGACGCCTACCTGGGCGATGCTATCAGCACGGACTATCTGATTGGCAAGACATTCAAAGGCGCACTGCGGATCGATCACTTCTCACCGATTGTTCCTGAGGCGTTTGCCTTTGCAGTGGCACGCGATAACGATGCACTGCGTCAACTGCTCGACAAAGCACTGCGCCGGATTGGCGAAAGCGAGCGCCTGGCCATTCTCAAGCGCTGGAGCAACAGCAACACCAGTCTTTTGTTACAGCGCCACCTGAGTGTACTGACCGACGAGGAGCAAGCCTGGATCACGGCTCACCCGGTCGTAGACGTGTTGATCAATCCGGCCTTGGCGCCCTTGACGTTCTACGATGACCAGCAGCGGCCCAGTGGCATAACCCTGGACCTGCTCAAACAAATTACCCTCAGGACCGGGCTGCAATTTCATATCAGGCAAGCCGAGTCCGCCCAGTCCATGATCGACCGCCTGGGCCAAGGCGACGCAATGATGATCGGCGCGTTGGGTTACGGCGCCGAACGGTCCAAGCACGTGCGCTTTACACGGCCCTACCTGATCAGCCCGCGTGTGCTCGTTACCCGCGCCGATTACCCGTTGCAGGCCGGTAGCCAGCGCTTTGAACCGCAACGAATCGCGTTGATTCGCAGCTCTCCGCAGCGCGCCATGCTGCAACAGCGCTACCCCCAGGCCCGGCTTGTCGAAGTCGACAACCCCCTGGACCTGATGGAGGCTGTGGTCAATCGCAGTGTCGATGCCGCTTTGAGCAGCCATATCAATGCAGCGTACTACATCAGTCACGTCTTCAAGAACCGACTCCAGATCGCAAGCATTCTTGACGAAGATCCGGCCGTTGCGGCGTTTGCCGTCGCGGCCGATCAGCCACAATTGCAATCGATCCTGGACAAAGCCTTACTGAGCATAGCGCCCGAAGAACTCGAGCAGTTGATCAATCGCTGGAGGACCAGCACCGTGGTCAGCGACAGCCCATGGCGCAACTACCGAGAACTGGCACTACAGGTGTTGGTCCTTGCGGCGTTGCTGATCGCAGGTGTCGTCTTCTGGAACAGCTACCTGCGCAAACTGATCCAGAAGCGAGTCGAAGCCGAGCGCGCCCTGCAGACACAACTGGCGCTGAGTCGTGGCTTGCTGGAGCAGCTTCGCCATGCCAAGGATGAAGCCGAGCAGGCCAGCCTCATGAAGAGTACGTTCCTGACCACCATGAGCCACGAGATACGCACCCCCATGAATGCCGTGATCGGCTTGTTGGAATTGGCGCTCGAGGACAGTCGCGACGGTCGATGCGATACCCACATGCTCGAGACCGCGCATGAGTCAGCACTGGGTCTACTAGCGCTGATAGGCGATATTCTTGATATTTCCAGGATCGAATCAGGCCACATCAGTTTGCAGCCGACCCCCACCGACCTGGTGGACCTGGTGCGCGCTACCGTTCGCGTCTTCGAGGGCAATGCGAGGGCCAAGGGCCTTGAGCTTGCCTGTGACCTACCCACCGAACCTGTGTGGGTTCAGGTAGATGCTGCGCGCCTGAAGCAGGTGCTGTCGAACCTGATCAGCAATGCGATCAAGTTCACCGACCGTGGTGAAGTCCACACCTCGATGCACACGTCGTTGCAAGGAGAACGCCAGTGCGTCGAGCTTTGTGTCCGCGACTCGGGTATTGGCATAAGTCCTGCGGACCAGGCGCGTCTGTTCAATGCGTTCGTTCAGGTCGACGGGCCCCGTGCGCGCCAGGGCACCGGGCTGGGTCTTGTCATTAGCCGGGCTCTTGCCGAGCTCATGGGCGGTACGCTGACGCTGCAAAGTGTCGAAGGCGTGGGCACCAAGGTACAGATCGTGATGGCCCTGCCCCAGTGCGCCCCTGAGTTCAGTGCCGACAAGCAGGACGCAGCCACGGACCTTGACGTTTGCACGATGAACATTCTGGTCGTGGACGACTATCCGGCCAACCTGCTGTTGCTTGACCGCCAGTTGCGCGCACTGGGGCATCAGGTGGCCCAGGCGCAGAACGGCGAAATCGCGCTGCAACTGTGGCGTGAAGCGCACTTTGACGTGGTGATCACCGACTGCAGCATGCCTGTGATGGACGGTCACGAACTGGCTCGCCGTATCCGTGCTCAAGAACGCCGGCAAGGATTGTCGCCCGTAACGATTCTAGGGGTGACCGCCAATGCCCAGGCCGAGGAGCGGGAGCGATGCCTGGCCAGCGGAATGAATGACTGCCTGTTCAAGCCTATCGGCCTGCACGGCCTCAAAGCACACCTGCCCCAGTTGGCTGGCAAGCCGCAAGCAGCCCCTGCACCTGCCCGGCCCGTTGGCTTGAACCTGGCCGAATTACGTCACTTGACCCGCGACGACGACGATTTGATCCGGCATCTGATCGAGCAGTTGTCGCAAAGCGTGGCCGAAGACCTTGCAACGCTGCGTACGCTTGACGGGCGAGCCTCGGATGGCGCACTCAAGGCGTTGGCTCACCGTATCAAGGGTGGGGCCAAAATGCTCAAGGTACGTCACCTGGTTGCCGACTGCGAAGCGCTCGAGCAGGCGCTTGCAGCAGGTGGTCCTGTAGACGACTTGCGTCGCGTACTCCAGGGCACCCTGCAAGTGCTGCTGCAAGACCTGATTGCCACTTTGGAGACCATGCCCAAACCACCAGAGCGGAACTGAAGCGGTCGCATCACTTGGGTGTTGAATCTCAGGAGCTTTCTCGCACCATCAACTTAAACCCCAGGTCCTGCCGGGCTGGCGTCACGGCTTTGCCATCGAGCAGCGTCAACAATGCCTGGGCGGCGACCCGCCCCACCGCAGCCCTTGGCGTGCGAATGGAAGTAAGCCTGGGCACCATGTGCGCCGAAGCCGGCAGATCGTTGAAGCCAACCATGGCAACCTGCTGCGGGACATTGATGCCCTGGCGCAGCGCTTGAAGCACCGCACCCTGGGCGAGGTCATCGTTACAAAAGAAGATGCCGTCCACCGCCGGCGCCTGCCGGATCAGGCGGCTGAACAGCTCACCGCCGAGTGCGATGGACGACGGTGCTGGGGTCAGGACCTCTCGCTCGGCCGCGTGCAACCCAGCTTCGGCCAACGCCTGACGAAAGCCCTCGGCCCGCTGCATGACCCGGGGATCGAGCTGTGCCGCAATGAATCCAGGCCGTGTGCAACCACGTTCGATCAGGTGTTGAGCCGCGGCCCGGCCCGCTTGGTGCTGGGAAAAGCCTACCGCCAACGCGTCGGCATCCCCATCCAGTTCCATCATGTGAACGCAGGGGACGCCACTGGCCGTGAGCATCTGACGTGAAGCGTCAGTGCGTTCGAAACCCGTCAGCAGCATCCCACAGGGCTGATAGGCCAGATAGTTGCGGATGAGGTTTTCTTCCTCGGCGGTATCGTAATGGTAGTTGCCGATCAGCACCTCCAGCCCTCGTGGGCGCATCACATCATGGATGGCTTCGAGGGTGTCGATGAACAACTGGTTGGACAGTGACGGTATGAGCACCACGACCGAGTGGCTGCGGGCAGAAGCCAAAGCCCGGGCGGCGGGATTGGCCACGTAGCCAAGGGTCGTGGCCGCAGCCATGACCTTGGCAGCGAGTTCAGGGGCCACGGTCGTGACGCCGCGCAAGGCCCGGGATGCAGTTATGGGGGAAACCCCGGACATTCTGGCGACTTCAGCCAGGGTGGGACGACCAGTAGTGCGCGAACCAATGCGGGCCATAATGTTGTAATTTTACTACTTGCAAGGACTGGGAACGGCCTCTAAGGTAGCGCTGTCTCAGGACGTAGGCAACGGCTGTTTGCACGTTGCCCTCAGGTGATTGCCGCACGGCGTCCATACTGCGTAAGCACAAGATCAATAACACTGGGGAGACTGCGCTGCCCGAGCTTAAGACAGCGCTGTCCCACCCTGCAGGAGGTACAGATGAATTCCCCACTGCCCGCCATCGTGGTCATGGGTGTGGCCGGCTGCGGCAAGAGCTGCATCGCATCGGCCATCGCCGCCTACAGCGGCGGGCACCTGATCGAAGGTGACGCTTTTCACCCGCAGGCCAATATCGACAAGATGAGCGCCGGTATCCCCCTGGATGACAATGACCGTGCTGGTTGGCTGGTCCGTCTGGGCGAGGAAATGCAAGCGATAAGTCAGGCCGGCACTCGACCGATTCTCACCTGTTCCGCACTCAAGCGCAGCTACCGCGACACGCTGCGTTGCGCGATGCCTGGGCTGATGTTCGTCTTTCTTGAGCTCACCCCTGACCAGGCTAGGCAACGGGTTCTGGCGCGACCAGGGCATTTCATGCCGGCCAGCCTCATCCAGAGCCAGTTCGCCGCCCTTGAGCCACCCTACGATGAACCGCTTACCCTGACACTGGATGCCACCCAGCCGATCGTTGCGCTCGCCGAAGCGGTAGACGGCTGGCTCAAGCGCTGCGCCGAGCACAGTGTTGCGCAGACTGCCTGAGCCTACTCGCACTTCGCATCGCCAAGACAGCGCTGTCTTACCAACGACTTACCCACCAAGCTCCGCCAAAAACAACGATAAGACCGAGGCCTACACACCATGTTCGGACTGGCTACTGATACCTTCCTGCTCCTCGACGCGTTGGTTACCATCGTCGGGCTGATTCTGCTTATCACCCATTTCAAGGTGCACCCCTTCGTCGCCCTCACCCTGGCTGCCGGTTTCCTTGGCCTGACCTCTGGCATGCCGGTAGCCAAGGTCATGAAGTCGTTCCAGGACGGCTTCGGAGGCGTGCTGGGGTTCGTCGGCATCGTGCTCGCACTGGGGACGATGCTGGGCAAGCTGATGGCCGATTCCGGCGGGGCTGACCAGATCGCTCAAACCCTGATCAGGGCCTTTGGCAAGAAGAACGTGCATTGGGCGATGATGTTCGCTGCCTTTCTGGTGGGCATTCCGCTGTTCTTCGAGATCGGTTTCGTCCTGCTCATCCCCCTGGTCTTCATCGTCGCGCGGCGCTCCGGGGTCTCGCTGATCAAGATCGGTATCCCCTTGCTGGCAGGCCTGTCGGTCGTGCACGGCCTGGTACCGCCGCACCCAGGGCCGTTGCTGGCCATCGGCATTTTCCACGCCGACATCGGCAAGACCATCTTCTATGGCCTGATCGTGGCCCTGCCCACAGCCATTATCGCCGGCCCCCTGTTCGGCAACTTCATCTCGCGCTATATCCCCGGGCACCCTTCCCAGGAGCTGATGGACCAGATCGCCAAGGAATCGGACCAGGCCAACCTGCCGAGCTTCAGCGTCACCTTGATTACCGTGTTGCTGCCGGTGGTACTGATGCTGCTCAAGACCTTCGCCGACGTGGTGCTGCCTGCCGAGCACATCGTGCGCCAATGGATGGACCTGATCGGGCACCCTATCACTGCATTGCTCGCCGCCTTGCTGTTGGCGTTCTACACCTTTGGCTCGGCGCGCGGTTTCAATCGCCAACAGATCATGAAGATGCTCGATCACAGCCTCGCGCCCACGGCTGCGATTGTCCTGATTGTTGGCGCCGGCGGCGGCTTCAAGCAAATGCTGGTCGATACCGGCGTTGGCAACGTGATCGGGCAGATGGCTGTGCAAGCCGAGATCTCGCCGATTCTGCTAGCCTGGTTGGTCGCTGCGGTCATTCGAATCGCCACGGGGTCTGCCACCGTGGCGACCATTACCGGCGCAGGGATCGTGGCACCTGTGATCGACCTGGTGCCTGGGGTGAACCGTGAACTGCTGGTGCTGGCGACCGGTGCCGGGTCGCTGATTCTGTCCCATGTCAACGATGCCGGGTTCTGGCTGGTCAAGCAGTACTTCAACATGACCGTGGCCGAGACCTTCAAAACCTGGAGCATGATGGAGACCCTGCTGTCAGTGGTCGGCATCGTGTTCATCATGGCGCTGTCGTTGGTGGTGTGACCGTTGATCGGGGTGCTGGCACTTTGAACTGCCGGGCAAGGCCAAAAGGTTACGAACCTGCCCTGCCCGTCGCTAAGGAGATCGCCATGAATCGCCCCAGCATCCTGCTGCTTGCCCTGCTCGCCTCACCCCTGGCCCTCGCTGCCGGGACCGGGCCTACTTACCCGGATGACCCACACAACCAGGCCCCCAAGCCAGGCGCAGACAGCACGCTCAACCCGATTGAAAAGCCTATGCCCCGTGATACGGATCCAAGGCTACAGGGCAACGATCCAGACAGCCCGCCAGCCCAGCAGAACGACAACCAGGATTTACCAGGCATGGACGGCACTGGCTCGGAAGGCACAACCGGCAAGGGTGCAAGCCAGCCCTGATCTGTTGGGGGCGCCTGTAGCGCCCCATCGCAGCTGCCGTATCGCCAGAAGGCGATAAGCGACGGGTTCATATCATTCGCCATGATATTAACCTTCAGCCCATTCGATTCGTTCCCCGCGCGCAACGCACTCACACTCCGCCCATTCCTAATATATTGGCGGAGTTCTCCATGGAGCAGTCACTCAAACCTTTCGGCGTCCCACTTGCAGCCCTTGCAGTGGTAGCGCTCGGCGCTTGCAGCAAAACCCCCGATGCCGCGCAGGCCCCGGCGGCTCCAAAGGTCACCGTGGCCAAGGTGATCGAGCAGCCGATCAACGAATGGGACGAGTTCACCGGGCGCCTGGAAGCGCCGGAAACCGTCGAGGTGCGCCCCCGTGTCTCGGGTCAGATCGACCAGGTGGCGTTCACCGAAGGCGCCCAGGTGCGCAAAGGTGACCTGCTGTTCCAGATCGACCCACGGCCGTTCCAGGCCGAGGTCCGCCGCCTTGAGGCCCAGCTGCAACAAGCCAAGGCCAGTGCCATCCGAAGCGCCAACGAAGCCCGCCGGGGCGAGCGGCTACGAGACAGCAATGCCATCTCCGCCGAACTCGCAGAATCACGCAACAGCGCTGCGGCCGAAGCACGCGCCGGCGTAGATGCCATCCAGGCGCAACTTGACCTGGCACGTCTGAACCTGAGCTTCACCCGGGTCACCTCCCCTATCAACGGCCGCGTGAGCCGCGCGCAGTTCACCGCCGGCAACATCGTCACTGCCGACGTCACGCCTCTGACCAGCGTGGTCTCCACCGACAAGGTGTACGCCTATTTCGATGCTGACGAACGCGTTTACCTCAAGTACACGCAGCTGGCCCGCCAAGGCCAGCGCGGGCAAAGCACACCGGTCTACCTGGGCCTGACCAACGAGACTGGCAACCCGCATCTAGGGCAGATGAACTTCGTCGACAACCAGGTCAACCCACGCACCGGCACCATTCGTGGCCGGGCCGTGTTCGACAACAAGCGCGGTGAATTCACCCCTGGCCTGTATGCACGCCTGAAACTGGTCGGCAGCGCACAGTACGATGCTGTGCTGATCAACGATGAAGCGGTGGGCACCGATCTGGGCAAGAAGTACGTGCTGGTCATGGACAAGGACAACAAGGCGGCCTACCGCGCTGTCGAGCTGGGGCCAAAGCTCGAGGGCTTGCGCATCGTGCGCAGCGGGCTAGCCAAGGACGATCGCATCGTCGTCAGGGGCCTGCAGCGGGTACGCCCGGGCTCCCAGGTCACCCCTGAAGAAGCGCCCATGGCCAGTGAGCAGACACTGGCCGCACTCGCCCAGCAACGTCAGGCGCTGGAAGCGAGCACCGGCACGGCCAAAGTGGCCGGCACCACCAACCAGGGCGCCAGCGCCCCTGCGCCGCGCGGTTGAGGAACCCCACCGATGAACTTCTCCAAATTCTTCATCACCCGGCCCATCTTCGCGGCGGTGCTGTCACTGGTGCTGCTGATCGCCGGCTCCATATCGCTGTTCCAGTTGCCCATTAGCGAATACCCCGAAGTCGTACCGCCCACGGTCGTCGTGCGCGCCAACTTCCCGGGTGCCAACCCCAAGGTCATCGGCGAAACCGTCGCCGCGCCCCTGGAGCAAGCCATCACCGGGGTCGAGAACATGCTCTACATGTCTTCGCAGTCCACCGCCGATGGCAAGCTGACCCTGACCATCACCTTCGCCCTGGGGACCGATCTGGACAATGCCCAGGTACAGGTGCAGAACCGTGTGACCCGCACGCAGCCCAAGCTGCCCGAGGAAGTAACCCGTATCGGTATCACGGTGGACAAGGCCTCGCCCGACCTGACCATGGTCGTGCACCTGACCTCACCGGACAACCGCTATGACATGCTCTACCTGTCCAACTACGCCATCTTGAACATCAAGGACGAGCTGGCGCGGCTAGGCGGTGTGGGTGATGTGCAACTGTTTGGCATGGGCGATTATTCTTTGCGCGTGTGGCTGGACCCTAACAAGACCGCCTCGCGCAACCTGACGGCCACCGATGTGGTTACCGCGATTCGCGAGCAGAACCGCCAGGTGGCTGCGGGGCAGCTGGGCGCTCCGCCCGCACCAGGCTCCACCAGCTTCCAGCTCTCGATCAACACCCAGGGTCGCCTGGTCAATGAGGAAGAATTCGAGAACATCATCATCCGGGCCGGTGCGGACGGTGAAATCACGCGCCTGAAGGATATCGCTCGCGTCGAACTGGGCTCCAGCCAGTACGCCCTGCGCTCGCTGCTAAACAACCAGCCCGCCGTGGCCATCCCGATCTTCCAGCGCCCAGGCTCGAACGCCATCGACATCTCCGATGAAGTGCGCGCGAAGATGGCGGAATTGAAGAAAGACTTCCCCGAAGGCATGGACTACAGCATCGTCTACGACCCCACCGTGTTCGTGCGCGGCTCGATCGAGGCGGTGGTGCACACGCTGTTCGAAGCACTGGTGTTAGTCGTGCTGGTGGTCATCCTGTTCCTGCAGACCTGGCGCGCATCGATCATTCCGTTGCTGGCCGTGCCGGTATCGCTGATCGGCACCTTTGCCGTGATGCACCTGTTCGGCTTCTCGCTCAACGCCCTTTCCTTGTTCGGATTAGTGTTGGCAATCGGCATCGTGGTCGATGACGCCATCGTGGTGGTGGAAAACGTCGAGCGCAACATCGGGCTGGGCCTCAAACCGCTCGAGGCCACGCAAAAAGCCATGAGCGAGGTGACAGGCCCGATCATCGCCACCGCCTTGGTGTTGTGCGCGGTGTTCGTCCCTGCAGCGTTCATCTCGGGGCTGACCGGGCAGTTCTACAAGCAGTTTGCCCTGACCATTGCGATCTCTACGGTGATCTCGGCGTTCAACTCGCTGACACTGTCCCCTGCCTTGGCGGCGGTGTTGCTCAAAGACCATCATGCACCCCGGGACACCTTCTCGCGGCTGCTGGACAAGTTGCTGGGCAGCTGGCTTTTTGCGCCGTTCAATCGCTTCTTCGACCGCGCCAGCCATCGCTACGTAGGCGGTGTTCGCCGAGTGATTCGCTCCAGTGGTATCGCCTTGTTCGTCTATGCCGGTTTGATGGGCCTGACCTACCTGGGTTTCTCCTCCACGCCAACGGGTTTCGTACCTGCCCAGGACAAGCAATACCTGGTGGCTTTCGCCCAGCTGCCAGATGCCGCCAGCCTTGACCGCACCGAAGCGGTGATCAAGCGCATGAGCGAGATTGCCCTCAAGCAACCGGGCGTGGCGGACTCTGTCGCGTTCCCGGGCCTTTCGATCAACGGCTTCACCAACAGCCCCAACAGCGGCATCGTGTTCACTCCCCTCAAGCCCTTCGACGAACGCAAGGACCCCAGCCAGTCGGCAGCTGCCATCGCCGCGGCGTTGAACGCCCAGTTCGCGGACATTCAGGACGCCTACATCGCGATCTTCCCGCCGCCGCCCGTGCAAGGTCTGGGTACCATCGGTGGCTTCCGCCTGCAGATTGAGGACCGTGGCAACCTGGGTTACGAAGCGCTGTACAAGGAAACCCAGAACATCATTGCCAAGAGCCATGAGGTGCCAGAGCTCGCGGGCCTGTTCACCAGCTACCAGGTCAATGTGCCGCAGGTCGACGCGGCCATTGATCGCGAGAAAGCCAAGACCCACGGCGTGGCCATCAACGATATCTTCGACACCCTGCAGGTGTACCTGGGGTCGCTGTACACCAACGACTTCAACCGGTTCGGACGTACCTACCAGGTCAACGTGCAGGCCGAGCAGCAGTTCCGACTCGACGCCGAGCAGATCGGCCAACTGAAGGTGCGCAACAACCGGGGCGAGATGATCCCACTGGCCACGTTCCTCAAGGTTACCGACACCTCCGGGCCCGACCGCGTGATGCACTATAACGGCTTCATCACCGCGGAAATCAATGGCGCAGCGGCGCCCGGATACAGTTCAGGCCAGGCCGAAGCAGCCATCGAGAAACTTCTGAAGCAGGAACTGCCCAACGGCATGACCTTCGAGTGGACGGACCTGACCTACCAGCAGATCCTCTCGGGCAACACTGCGCTGTTCGTGTTCCCGTTGTGCGTGCTGTTGGCGTTCCTCGTACTGGCCGCCCAGTACGAGAGCTGGAGCCTGCCCTTGGCCGTGATCCTGATCGTGCCGATGACGCTGCTCTCGGCCATCACCGGGGTCATTGTCTCGGGAGGCGACAACAACATATTCACCCAGATCGGGCTCATCGTCCTGGTGGGGCTTGCCTGCAAGAACGCCATCCTGATCGTCGAGTTCGCCAAGGACGAGCAAGCCAAAGGCCTCGATCCCCTGGCTGCGGTGCTCGAAGCCTGCCGTCTGCGCTTGCGCCCGATCCTGATGACGTCCATCGCGTTCATCATGGGTGTCGTACCGCTGGTGTTCAGCTCAGGTGCGGGCTCGGAGATGCGTCATGCCATGGGCGTGGCGGTGTTCTCCGGGATGATCGGCGTCACGGTGTTCGGCCTGTTCCTGACGCCGGTGTTCTTCTTCCTGATCCGCCGTTTTGTCGAGCGACGTCAGGCCCGCAAGGCCGAGCGCGTCCATCCGCTGGAGAACCCTGCATGAATCTGTTCAAACACCTGACACCGAGCCTGCTCAGCCTGGCCCTGGCGGCTTGCGCGGTGGGACCTGATTACCAGGCTCCGGCCACTGCTCCAGCCCAGCTGGAGGTCGACGCCCAAGCCAAGGCCTATGACCGCACCCGTTTCGAGAGCCTGTGGTGGAAACAGTTCGACGACCCCACCCTGAACCAACTGGTGCAGGCCTCGTTAGAGGGCAACCGAGATCTACAGGTCGCTTTCGCACGGCTTAAGTCCGCTAGGGCAATTCGGGACGATGCCGAAAACGATCAGTTCCCGGTCGTGACAAGCCGTGCCAGCAGTGAAGTGGGCAAAGGCCAGGTGCCTGGCCAGACCGACCACCGGGTCAATGCCGAGCGCTATGACCTGGGCCTGGACATGGCGTGGGAAGTCGACTTGTTCGGGCGAATTTCCCGACAGATCGAAGCCAGCCAGGCTCAGGAAGCAGCAGCGGCGGCCGACCTTCAGCAACTTCAGGTCAGTCTCATCGCCGAGCTGGTCGACGCTTATGGCCAGCTGCGCGGCGCGCAACTGCGTGAACACATTGCCTTGGCTAACCTCAAGACGCAGCAACAGTCACGTACCATCACTGAAACGTTGCGCGATACCGGGGTGGGTAATGAACTGGACGTGGTGCGGGCCGACGCGCGCCTGGCAGGGGTTGAAGCCAGTGTGCCGCAGTTGCAGGCTCAACAGGCCAGATCGCGGCATCGCATCGCCACCTTGCTGGGCCGTCGGCCTGACGCAATCGGTGTGGACCTTTCGCCCAAGGCCCTGCCCGCCATCGCCAAATCCCTGCCTGTGGGCGATCCGGGTGAACTGCTGCGCCGCCGTCCGGACATCCGCAGCGCCGAGCGCCAGCTTGCCGCAGCCACCGCCAACGTCGGGGTGGCGACGGCAGATCTGTTTCCCCGGGTGAGCCTGAGCGGTTTCTTGGGCTTCACCGCAGCGCGCGGCTCTCAGCTCGGCTCCTCGGCAGCGGGCGCCTGGGGGTTGGGCCCCAGCATTACCTGGGCGGCGTTTGACCTGGGTAGCGTGAGGGCGCGGCTGCGCGGCGCCAAGGCCGACGCGCAAGGCGCGCTGGCCAATTATGAGCAGCAGGTACTGTTGGCGCTGGAAGAGTCGGCCAACGCGTTCAGCGACTACGACAAGATCCAGCAGCGCCTGCTGTCGCTGATGCGTCAGAGCGAAGCCAGCCGCAAGGCGGCCGATCTGGCGTCGATCCGCTACCGCGAGGGGTCAGTCGATTACCTGGTGCTGCTAGATGCCGAGCGCGAGCGCCTGAGTGCGGAAGATGCGCAGGCGCTTGGCGAGGTCGACCTCTATCGAGGGATCGTTTCGATCTACAAGGCACTCGGTGGCGGCTGGCAACCCGACACGGTGGCCAGTTCGCACTGAGCAGCAGCACCACAGGCTCCTTTGGTGGGTCCATGACCGACCGTTTGCCCCGCCGATTCAGTTCTGCGGGGCTTTTTTTGCTCAGGCTTGGGGTTTCACGCCCAGCCCGCCACACGCGTGCCCAGCCCCGGTTGCATTTGCCCGTAGGCTGGCCCAAGCTTTGCTACTCCTGACACACGGACCGTCCGATGCCAAGACGTACCCGCTACCTGATTGCACTGCTGGCGTTGATGATGCTGTCAGCGCTGTTCGGCTATCTGTGGCGCGACGTGGAGCCTGAACAGCCAGCCCTGCCCCCGCACAGTTACGTGAAGGCACTGCGCCAGGCACATGACGGTCAGCCCGGCGCTGCACGGGTCTTGTACCAACAGCTGCAGCGCCGTGACCTACCGGCCATCCGCCGAGCGGCCCTGTATGCCGAGCTGCCCAACTATCCGTCTGCGCAAGCCTTCAAGCTTGCCCAGGCAGATCTGAATCATGCCGATGCGATCGTACGCCGCGCCGCCGTGGCGGCGATCAGCCGTCTGCTGCCTGGGCCTCAGCGGAGTGTGATACTTGGCCCCCTGCTCGAAGACAGCGATCAGAGCGTTCGTTTTGCCGCCGTAACGGCGCTGCTGGGCGTGGCCCCGGACAGCATGGGCCTTTACATCCGCGCCATGCACAACGCCATTCAAGCGCAGGAAGAGGTTCTGCTCGCCCAGCCCCAGGACGTAGATGCTCAGGTCCAGCTTGCCCGCCTGTACCTGCACGAGGACGAGTATGCCAAGGCGGGCGCTGCCATCGAGCGGGCATTGGCAGGCGATGACAGTAACCTCGATGCCGTGGCGTTGAAGGTGACCTTGCTTGAGCGCCAAGGGGCGCAGGATGCTTCACGTCAGGTGCTGGCCGATGCGCTGGCAGCAAACCCCGATTCGGCTTTCTTGCAGCATGAGCTCGGCCGTTGGCTGATTCGTCACGACCAGCAGGAGTACGCACTGCTGGCGCTGTCACGGGCGGTGGAACTAGAGCCGGACAATGCCGAGTATCGTCTGAGCCTTGCCAAGACCCTGCATGATCTTGAGCAACTGGATGCGGCCCAAAGGCAGTTGGAAGCCATTCTGAGCAGGACGCCCGCCAATCGGCAAGCCAGAGTCCTGCTGATCGAGTACTGGAAAGAGTCCGGGCAGTTGCAGAATGTGCAGGTGCTGCTCGCCGAACTCGAGCGCCAGAACCCGGATGATCCTTATCTGCAGAAAGACCTTTAGGCATACGGCAGCCCCGTATCAGTTGTCGATCATCTCCAGTACCTGCTCCACCAGCTGCGCCAGCTGGAACGGCTTGCGCAGAAGTGCCGTTCCGGGCTGTTGAATGGAGTCTGACTCGATCTCTTGCAGGGCATAGCCTGTGATGAACAGAATTTTTTGTTCGGGCTTGAGCATGCGCATGGCCCTGGCCACTTGCCTGCCACTGAAGCTGCCGGGTAACCCGATGTCGGTAACCACCAGATCGAACGGCTCATCCTGGCGAAAGCGCTGCAGAGCGCTATTGGCATCTGCGGCATCGGTGACATCGAAGCCAGATTCAAGCAAATATTCGCGCATCACCGTACGCAGGTTCAATTCATCGTCTACCAGCAATACACGCTCGCCGCTCCCCACCCGACCCGGGCTTTTGCGGCCGACGGGCGCTTCGTGAACGGCCTCAAAGCAGCGGGGGAACAGCATGCTCACCTTGGTCCCCTCGCCCACTGCAGACTCGATCCACGCATAGCCACCCGATTGACGTACGAAACCATAGACCATCGACAGCCCCAGCCCAGCACCCCGACCTGGAGGCTTGCTGGTGAAGAAGGGTTCGAAAGCCCTGGCCACGTCGCTGGCCGGCATGCCATGACCTTCATCGGCGACATGCACGGCCACATAGTCGCCCGCAGGCAGTCCTGTTTCATCCGGAAAAGGCACGCTCAGCCGTTCGTTGACGCTCCGAACTGTCACGGTGCCCTTGCCAAGGCATGCCTCGCGCGCATTGGCGCACAGGCACAGCAGTGCGTTTTCCAATGCCGCAACGTCCAAGGACACGACCCAGGATGCGACGTCCAGTTGCCAGTCAATGTGCATCTCGGGGCCCAGAGCGCTCAGCAGCAGTGGCTCGCTTAGGCGTAGTTGGCGATTGAGATGAAGCGGTCTCGGGGCCGACGGCCGATCACGAGAGAAAGCGAGTAGGCGTTGAGTCAGCTCCATGGCGCGTAGCACCGAATCACGAGAAAGCTTCACGTACTCCTCTACACGTTCCAGGCGCCCTTCCTGGAGCCGCAGTTGCAGTAACTCCAGCCCACCCCCAATGCCTGCTAGCAGGTTGTTCATCTCGTTGCCCATGCCGCCGGCCAACTGCCCCACCGCCTCCATGCGCTCGGTGTTACGCATCAACATGCGGGACTGACGCATGGCGTCTTCGCGTGCGCCGGTGATGTCTCGCCCAACGATGGTCACCAATCTCGCACCCACTCGCGCACTCCAGCTGAACCAGTGGTAGTGACCCTCACGGTGCCGCAAGCGTGTCTCGATCGGGTGGGTATCGTTGCGATGCAGCAGCGATTCAATCGCTAGCTGGACCTGCGCAAGGTCTGCAGGATGGACCAGGGACAGAATGGGCAAGTGCTGCACCTGCTCCAGCTCCCATCCTAGAAGGCTTAGCCAGGTGGGATTGACATTGTGCAGCTTGAGGTCGGGGGTGACCGTCATCATGGCGTCGCTTGAGAGCTGCCAGAGCCTTTCCAGCTCACTGACATGAGAGGCAATCTGCCTCTCCAAAGACTTGGCCAGGCTTCGCCAATGCTCACGCCCTCCTTTGTTCGCACTGGTTTCGATAACTGTATGGACAAACCCTGCAACCTCCCCCAGCTCATCGTTCAGTGGGGTATAACCCAAGGCGCACCAAGGTCCTTCAGCGTGATCGCAATAACCGACGCGTACTGGCGCTTCTTCGATAAAACTGGAACGGCCCGCTAGCGCGTCGAACACATACGGGCCCAGACTCTCCCATTGGTCGTGCCACAGCGTATCGAAACGCGCGCCCAATGTGCCTGCCGCCCCCTTGAGCGCCACATAGGCGTCGTTGGGGATGACTGTCAGCTGATTGCCCCACACCACTGCACACGGAAAAGGTGAGTGACACATTGTATCGACGGCGATGCGCAGGCAGGCAGGCCAGTGTGGCAAGGCCCCTAGCGCCGTTTGCGACCAATCGAAGCGCATCACCTGTTCCTTCAAATCGCCCGAGAGTGCGCGTTTGGACAGCTCCCTTGCGACCGATGCGGTTGGGGCTCTAGTTCCTTTTTTGCCGACCAATGTGATTCTCCGTCATAAAGCAAAGGCTGTGGTCTGGATGTGGGCCTACGCACAGGGCTCGTGCGACGTGTCACGTTAGCATAGGCCAACGCCACACAATGACCTCCCTGCCCCGGATGCGCCGATGCGAGCGCGTCGATCGGCTGCGATACCGTTTAGATAAACGGATGACAGCTACACCAAGCCTAACCAAATCCCACACTTTCACGGCTCTCCCCCTACAGTGCCGCTTTTGACAACGACCTAGGATCAAACCAGCCGCCCATCCTGGGCAGCGCGAGGCTTGAGGAACGGTTATCAATGGACAAGTTCGTGCATGCGGGACGTAGCCTGCTTGAGTTGGTACTGCTGATGGCAGTAGGTCTGGTACCTGTCTTTTCGGGACTGCTGGTCATTAACTATCAGCAGGAGGCCAAGCTAGAAGAGAACGCTGAAGTGTCGGTGCGCGAGGCGGTTTTCAGCGTCGATCAAGCCCTGGACCGTGTGCATGAAGTCGCCATGAGTACGCTGCCACTAGCAGGTCAGCCTTGCAGTAGGATCAAACGCGCCCTGGTCGACCAAGTGACCAGCCGTTCAATGCTCAGGTCGCTCGCAGTTATCGAGGACGGCAAGGCCTATTGCAACTCCGCATCGGACTCGCTTGAAGTGCTGACTGAAATCGCCTCGACGGGAGAGTTCTTGACATTCGATCACCAAATGCTGGATGCGCAGGGCTATCTGTTGATGAACATGCACTTGCAAGGTGAGAGAACAGGCGT
This sequence comes from Pseudomonas parafulva, assembly GCF_002021815.1. NCBI lineage: Bacteria > Pseudomonadati > Pseudomonadota > Gammaproteobacteria > Pseudomonadales > Pseudomonadaceae > Pseudomonas > Pseudomonas parafulva. The sequence goes on along the minus strand of NZ_CP019952.1, from coordinate 2,319,230 downwards.
GATTGCAACAAGCTTTCCGATACAATTACGCTCTGAACTTGACGCTTTCAAAGACGGACTCACACTCGTGCTCGAGTTTGACAAGCACGCCGTATGGAAGGATGGCGATAGCCTGCACGGTGAAAGGCCTTCTGTCGCCGAATTTACCCATGAACTGGCATCCACTCATTACCCTTACCGGGTGGTGGGTGGCTATCCCGAGGGTTACATCGCCCAGGAAATCCGCACGGCCGTGTTCAACGTGCTCCCTTCATTGATGCTGGTGGGGCTCTTGACGGGGTCGGTAATTTACGTGGTGTTGGGCAAGATGCGCGTCAGGCAGCGAGACAGTGCCGTCGATCGCCCAGGACGATGACGGCACTGCCGGCCATTACTCGACGCTCAGCACGCCACGGCGTACCTGGTCCCGCTCGATGGACTCGAACAGCGCCTTGAAGTTGCCTTCGCCGAAACCATCGTCACCCTTGCGCTGGATGAACTCAAAGAACACCGGCCCCAGCAGCGTTTCAGAGAAAATCTGCAATAACAGTCGTTTGTCTCCGGCTTGTGCTGCTCCGTCCAGCAAAATGCCACGTGCCTGAAGCTGATCCACCGGCTCACCATGGTCAGGGAGGCGCTCGGGAAGCATTTCGTAGTAGGTCTGCGGTGGCGGGGTCATGAACCGCATACCCAGCCCTTTGAGAGCATCCCAGGTCTTGACCAGGTCATCGGTCGAAAACGCGACATGCTGGATGCCTTCACCGTTGAACTGCATCAGAAACTCTTCGATCTGCCCCGCCCCCTTAGACGATTCTTCGTTGAGCGGAATCCGGATCATGCCGTCGGGCGCAGTCATGGCCTTTGAGGTCAAACCCGTGTATTCGCCCTTGATGTCGAAGTAGCGTATTTCGCGGAAGTTGAACAACTTCTCGTAGAAGCCGGCCCAATAGGCCATGCGCCCGCGATACACGTTATGGGTCAGGTGGTCGATGACCTTCAGGCCCGCACCGGTCGGGTGGCGATCCACGCCGTCAATGAAATTGAAGTCAATGTCATAGATCGAGCTGCCTTCCTCGAAACGGTCGATCAGATAAAGCGGGGCACCGCCAATGCCCTTAATCGCCGGAAGACGTAATTCCATGGGACCTGTTTCGATTTCGACCGGCTGAGCGCCCAGCTCGAGCGCGCGGGCGTAAGCGTCGTGAGCGTTGCGCACACGAAAGGCCATGCCGCAGATAGACGGGCCATGCTCGGCGGCGAAATACGACGCTACGCTTCTGGGTTCATTGTTCAGGATCAAGTTGATGTCGCCCTGTCGATACAGGTGCACATCCTTGGAGCGGTGGGTGGCCACCTTGGTAAAGCCCAACATCTGGAATACAGGCTCCAGAACACCGGGGGTAGGCGAAGCCAGTTCGATGAACTCGAAGCCCATCAAACCCATAGGATTGTCGAAAATATCAGCCATGTGCGTGTCCTCATCTGCAGCGGATTCAATGTTTGCCTGGGATGTCGAACAGCGCTGGCGGGGAGCACGGAATGCCCCGCACACTGCGCGCGAGGAAGTCGCCGATGATCAATCTGAAGCCAGGGTATGTCATAGGACCCGTACTCAGCAGGTGTGACTCCTCCGAAACAAAGGAGCCTTATTGTTTTTTTCGTAAATCGATTCTACACAGCGTAATTTGCTTTGTCCCGTATTTGTTCCTCGCCCCTGGGCACGGGGCTATGCTTTGTAGCGTCTCCCTAGATTAGTTGCCACTATGCCCCTTTCTAGAAAATCGCGCTCAGGCTTCGGCTGGCGAACCCTGCTGCCTTGGATGGTCGGCGCATTCCCTATCGCATGCGGCATCGCCGTGATGAACTGGCAGATCGAGCGTGATCTGCAAGCTGGCAGCCGAGCGTCTGCCCAGCAGGTCATCGAGCACGTCGAGCGCATCCTCGATGGGGCCTCACGTACTGCGATCGCGTTGCTGCCCTTGGCGGGTACCCCTTGCGCCGAGGCGCAGCTGCTGTTACGTGGCGAAGTCACCCGTAACGCCTTCATTCGCTCGACCAACCTGGTCAAGCAAGATCGGCTGTACTGCAGTTCATTGTTCGGCGCGTTCGATGAACCAGTGACAGCCAGCGACTATGTCGATGGGCACCTGTGGTTGATGGACGGTAATTCCGTTACACCTGGGCACCCGCTGCTGATCTATCGCGCCAGTGACAAAGACCGTGCGGCGATCACCACGGTCGATGGCGATCATCTGCTGATGGCGCTGCGACTGCTCGGTGCAGGCCATGCGCTGTACCTGCGCGTGGGAAGCGCCTGGATGGGCCGAGACGGCATTGTGCACCAGGGTCCAGCCCCGGTTGCGATAAGCGCCCCTGTATTCATCGCGTCTGCACACTATCCGTTTAGCGTTGAAGGCGGCTACATGGCGCCGCAGTCGAGCCGGCTTTGGCGCAGTCACTATCTGGCGCTTCTAGGCTTGCTGGCAGTGCTGGGCGTTCTTGCCGGCGTTGCCTGCCACTGGCAGGTCAGGCGGGCTACCTCGCCGCGTGCCGAACTGCGCAGGGCGCTGGAAGCCGACGAGTTCCTGCCCTATTTCCAACCGGTGGTTCGTCGAGGGGACTACCGCTGGGCCGGTGCCGAAGTGCTCATGCGCTGGAATCACCCGAGCGAAGGGCTGGTAAGGCCCGACCTGTTCATTCCCTATGCCGAGCACAGCGGCCAGATCGTGGCGATGACCCGTTCGCTGATCAAGCACACGGCGAGCAGCCTGGCGCCCTACGCCGCCCTGATGGATGACGGATTCCACATCGGCATCAACATCACGGCCGACCACTGCCGCAGCCTTGAGCTTTTGGATGATTGCCGCGCATTCCTGGCCCACTTCCCACCGGGTCGGGTCATCCTCACGCTGGAGTTGACCGAACGCAAGTTGCTCGAACCCTCGCCCACGACGCTTGAGTTGTTTGAGCAGTTGCATGAGATCGGCGTAATGATCGCCCTCGATGATTTCGGCACGGGCCAGTCGAGCCTCAATTACCTCAGGCAATTCAAGGTGGATTACCTGAAGATAGATCAGAGCTTCGTTGCGCTGATCGGCGGGGACGCGTTGTCCGTTGCCGTTCTCGAAACCATCATCGAACTATCGGTCAAGTTGGGGCTCGGCATCGTGGCCGAAGGCGTCGAAACGCTAGTTCAGCGCGATTACCTCGAGCAACACGGGGTTCACTTCCAGCAGGGTTATCTTTACGCCAAGCCCATGCCTGCCGCCGAGTTTCTGCAGACGCTGGCGGCGCAGCCTGCCGCTTCGCGGTTGCCGCAAAGCACGCCCCCTGAGATCATGCGCGGCTGATCTCAACGCTCATCTCCTGTATACGAGGCACTTGTGTCAAAAGGGATTGTTACATCGGTCATGGCGTCCTGCCTGTTCGCCGTGATGTACTTTTATACATCGCTGCTCAAGCCACTGGACGGCGAGGAAATCTTCGGTTGGCGCACGCTGCTCACTCTGCCTTGCCTGACGCTGTTCATGCTGGTGTCCAAGGACTGGGCAAGGGTGGGCGAATTGCTGCGCAGGGTGAGACGTACACCCCGGCTGCTGCTGGGTATGGTGGGTACGTCCTGGCTGATGGGCGTGCAACTGTGGCTGTTTCTGTGGGCGCCGCTGCATGGACGCAGCCTGGAAGTGTCGATGGGTTACTTCATGTTGCCCCTGGCCATGGTGCTCACGGGCCGATTGGTCTACGGCGAACGATTGTCGCACTTGCAGAAGATTGCAGTGGGCTGTGCAGCGCTTGGGGTGGGCCATGAACTGTATCAGCACGGCAGTTTCGCCTGGGAAACCCTGGTGGTGGTTATCGGCTACCCGATCTATTTCGTGCTGAGGCGCCGCTGCGGCACGGATCATCTAGGCGGGCTGTGGTGCGACATGTGCCTGCTGTTGCCTTGGGCCATCTATTTCGTGGTGCAAGGGCCGCTCTCCAACGCCGACATGCAGGCCCATCCAGGCCTTTATGTACTGATCCCCGTGCTGGGAGCGATCAGCGCGTCCGCGTTGATCGCTTATGTCCTGGCCAGCAGACTATTGCCGTTTAGCCTGTTTGGACTGCTCAGCTACGTCGAGCCGGTCCTGCTGGTCGGCGTAGCCTTGCTGTTGGGCGAAACCATCGGTCCAGACCAATGGCTCACTTACCTGCCCATCTGGGCTGCGGTAGTGGTGCTGGTCATCGAAGGGTTCAAGCACATGCTGCGTCACCGTCGGCGTTCGGTTTAAGCCGCACCTGACGTACCCGGCGCTCTTCCACAGCCTCGACGATTAGCGTCCAGCCGTTCCAGGCAATACGATCGCCTACCACCGGAAGGCGATCGAGCAAGCTCATCACCAGGCCCGCCAGGGTCTGGTAGTCCTCGGTCGCACGAGCAGCGAAGCCCGTTCGAGCCTGCACCTGGGTCAGGTTCACTGCGCCACTGACGACAAAGCCCTCGCTGTCCTGAATGATCCCAGGCCCTTCGACTTCACTGGCGTCAGGTAGCTCACCGGCGATGGATTCGAGAATATCGGTCATGGTCAGCACGCCTGTGAAATCCCCGAACTCGTTGACCACGAAAGCAATATGGGTGGACTGGTTGCGCATCTGTTCCAGGGCGTTAAGGATGCTGAAGCTGTCCAGCAGGTTCAACGGGGCGCGGGCCATGCCCTCCAGGTCAGGCTGATTGCCCGACAGCAGTTCCTTGAGCATTTCTTTCTTGTGCACGAAGCCTAATGGCTCGTCCACCCGACCATCACGAATCAGCGGCAGCCGCGAGTAAGGCGAACTGATCAATGCGTGTGTGATGGCGTCGGGCGGTTGAGCCAGATCGATCACGTCGACTTCCGAGCGCACGGTCATGACTGTCCGGATCGGGCGCTCGGCCAAGTTCAGCACGCCGCTGATCATGACCCGCTCGCGGCGATCGAACAGCACCTGTTCGCCATTGCCCTCTACCATGTCGGCGATCTCTTCCCCGATTTCGTCAGCTTCGACGCGACGACCGCCGAGCAGACGCAATACCGCATGCGCCGTACGCTCACGCAAAGGCCGATGCTGCTGCAGGCTGCGCTTGCGCCGCGCCCTGGCCAGCTGATTGAACAGCTCGATCAGAATCGAGAAGCCGATCGCTGCATACAGATAGCCTTTGGGGATGTGGAAGCCCAGGCCTTCTGCGGTCAGGCTGAAACCGATCATCATCAAAAAGCCCAGGCACAACATGATGACCGTCGGGTGGGCATTGACGAACCGGGTCAGCGGCTTGCTGGCCACGATCATGATACCGATGGAGAAAATCACCGCGATCATCATGATGGACAGGTGTTCGACCATGCCCACGGCGGTGATCACCGCATCCAGAGAGAAGACCGCATCGAGCACCACGATCTGCGCAACGATTGGCCAGAAGGCCGCGTGACGTACCGGGCCGCTGGTCTGGGCGACATGGCCCTCGAGCCGCTCATGCAATTCCATGGTCGCTTTGAACAGCAGGAACACACCACCAAAGAGCATGATCAGGTCGCGCCCCGAGAAACTCTTGTCGAACACCTCGAACAATGGCGCCGTAAGCGTGACCATCCAGGAAATACTCGCCAGCAGACCCAGGCGCATGATCAGCGCCAGGCTCAGGCCAATGATGCGGGCGCGGTCGCGCTGATGAGGGGGAAGCTTGTCAGCCAGAATGGCGATGAATACCAGGTTGTCGATACCCAATACCAATTCCAGGACGATAAGCGTGAGCAGGCCTAGCCAGGCCGTCGGATCAGCCAGCCATTCCATTAGCGAATACTCGTAGAGATTGAGGGGATTGAACGATGTGGCCAGCAAGGCCGGGGACTGGGAGGCTCCGCGAAGGTGCTCATAGTGACCTGAATAACAATTAGGGAAGATGATCCTACAAGCACAGCAGGTTTTCCGGTAAGCGCAAAACTATTACAAACCGTTAGCAACCTATGCCCGTGTGCAGCCGGTGCGTTCACCGGCGCCGGGTGGGCACTTTTGTTCAATACCGGACTGACGTTGTGGCTGGATGATGCCCGGCACATCACCCGTGAGTACTTTGCCATGAATCTAGCATTGTCCATGGCCGCCTTCGCACTGGCGGCCTCCATTTCGCCAGGCCCGGTTAATGTAGTGGCCCTGGCCAGCGGCGTTCGGCACGGCCTTCCCGCCAGCCTGAGCCACGCAGCAGGCGCGACACTGGGTTTTTGCGCGCTCCTGCTGCTGGTGGGCAACGGCCTGCATCAGCTACTGGCACATTGGGCGCCGCTACAGGGTGTGCTCCAGGCCGGGGGCGTGCTGTTTCTGCTTTACATGGCCTTGCGACTCGCCAGCGACGACGGCGCACTGGGCGCCACTCATACCTGCGCGCCCCCTTCAGCCTGGTGCGGGGCAACCATGCAGTGGTTGAACCCCAAGGCGTGGCTTGCCGCAGTGGCCGGGGTGGGCGCCTATGCAGCAGGCGAGCAACAGGCGTTGTGGATCTTTACAGGGATATACGCACCGATATGCTTCGTGTCCGTGGCCTGCTGGGCTTGGGCGGGCAGCGTTGCAGGGCGGCACCTGCAGAGCCCGCGCCCGCTGCGCCTATTGAATCGTACGCTTGCTGCGTTGTTGATCGCCAGCGCAGTAGGGCTGGTCATATAGACTCTGCGGCTTACCGATAATGCCCGGGGGTGGCCGCCAGATGCCGCTTGAATGCCCGCTGCAAGTGCGACTGATCGGCAAAGCCCGCGTGCTGGGCTGCCTCGGCGATCGATTGCCCGTGGCGCAAGTGCGACCGGGCCAGTTGCACACGCTGATCGAGCAGGTAACCGTGCGGCGTCAGGCCGAAGCGCTTGCCAAAGGCACGGATCAGGTAGGCACGCGACAAGCCGCATGCCGTGGCAATGTCTTGTAGCGTTAGCGGATCGCTTCGGTGGGCGCGGATGAACGCTGCGGCCGCCTCAAGGCGCGGGTTGAGCGCAGCCTCAGGCGCCGGTTCATGGTCGAGGAAGCTGGGCAGGTCGCACAGCATCGATATAAGGCCTTGCTCACGCTCGGCCGCATCGGGGTCAAACAGCGTGGCGCATACCGATAGCACCTGCTGATACAGGCCTGGGGCTGCGCTGTATCGTTGGCTCGGCCAGGTAAAACCTACCGATGCCAGCCACGGCGTGTCGATGAACAGCATGATGTATGACCACGGCAGACCCGACACAGGATTGCACGCGTGAATCACGCCCGGATTGATTAACACGGTGCTGCCGGCCGCAACCTCGAACTGTTGGTTACCGCTGACGTAAGTACTGCGCCCGCCGGTGATCACCCCGAGCGAAAAGCTCTCGTGGGAGTGGAATGCGTGGCACACCTGGCGCCCGTCTCCCACCACACGCGCCTCGACGAAGGGCAGTGCCGGATCACGCCAGAACCGAGATACCTCAAGCATCGTCGCTTTGCCCCCATCCCTTGGAATCGGCCTATACTACACCGCCGGAGACGGGAACAGGTCCAGCGTTCGCTCCACTTCCTGGATATCGATACGAAAGCCCTCCCCGTCGGGCAAGCCAACCACGAAACCGAAGTGCTGATGGTCGCGGTCGGTGAGGTACTTGTAGTAGCTGACGAAGCGGTTCGGCGGCTGCAGGGTCAGCAGGCACCCGCCCGCCTCCAGCACGTTCACGCCGTGAACCAATTGGCTCCCCTCCACCCCGATGACCACATGCGCCCCGGCGCAGGCTGCGACGATCGAAGGCACGTCGCTTTTCAACGGATCGACGACGCGAAACCCCCGGGTGAGGCGCAAGTGTTCAGCCAGTGCCAGTTCGTTGCGCAGCAGGCGCAGGTCGCCGTCGCCGCCGCGCAGCAGAAATACGCCTGGGTGCGAGGCGTGGGCCACATGCGCACGAAGCTTGTCGCCCATTGCCCGATACCGGGCATGACGGTCACGGTTATTGCTCTGGTCATCGAACAGCACCAGCTCGCGGAAGAACGCCGTGCGCAGGCGATGCGGCTGCATGCCAAGCCATGCTTCATAGGCAGGGGCCTGGGCGAAGATCGGGTATTTCACGGAGGGCGCGGTGGTGACGGGCATGCCCTCGTTGCAGGCCAGCGCGTAGGTCGGGCAATCCTCCATCAACCAGGTGCCGAACCACGCATTGCCGTTATGCGTGCAGTAGATCGCCCCGCGATCGATCTCATGCTCAACGCTCAGGGGCGCGAACGCGCTATGCCGGTGCGACAGCCACTGGGCAGCCTTGCCCTTGTACAACGCGCCGTCGATCAGCCACACGTCCCTGCACAAATAGCCGCGGGTCGGCCCATGCGCGGTCCGGATGCCGCCTTCCATGGTCGAGCGCGGGTGCACGAAGGGATAGAACCGCTTGCCTTCCCAGCCCGTGACGCGCTCGAGCTGGCCTGGCAAAAATATCGCGGGCGGGGTAATGGACATTTCACCCGGCGCAATGTCCCACGAACGCTCGGCAATGCTCCTGATATCTGGCGAGGCCTGCCTGAGCAGGCGCTTTCGCAACATGTACTGATAAGCAGCCAGGGTCCATGAGCGCGACGAAGGGGCCGCGGGCAAAGTGCTGGGCTGCAAGCTATCACCTGCCATTGAACGTCTCCACGCGAAATTGTCGATTAAGGTGGCCGCTTGGCCCGTGCGTTGCCTGTACCGCACTCAGGTACAGGTGATGATCTCCATTGCCGGCGCTGATGGCAGGCCTGCATACCGCTGCTTGAGCGCCGTGACCAGCTGATCGCCCGCCCCCGCGGCACCATACAAGTAGATCTTGCTGAGCCCGCCGAAGACCATTTCGTGATAACGGCTGGCCAGCGCCTGCTCGCTCGCGCCGTCAGGCACGCCAAGGTGCAGCGTAAGCTTGTCACTTTCGACTGCGAACAATGGCGTCTCCCATAGAAAGTGGGCGATGCCGGATTTGGGCAGGCGCACAAAGAGGTGGGCATGGTTGCCAAGCGAGTCGATGTCGCCGCCTCTTCGACGCTTCCACTTCAACAGCCCGTCGTCGGGCCGTGCCAGACACAGGCCAATGTCGTAGTAATCGAAGCCCTGCCCAAGCGCCCACTCCAGCGCCATGTAAGTCGTAATCGAGTTGACTTCACGCAGACGCTTGGCATCGGAGAACACTGCTTCGCAATAGCCGAAACGCAAAGTGCTCCAGTAGCGCTTGCCGTCGCGAACCACTTCACAACCCAGGTGACAACCGATCACGTGATCACCCTGGACGATGAGGTCGAGCCTGCCGACCTGCCTGGCGATCCTGAAGACTTCATCGGTCGGTATGTGCGACGCAAGAAGGCCCTTGCGGGCTGTGGCATAGGGGCGCAGGAACTCCCGGTCTGCCATCTCGATGTCCTCGTCAGACACCGCCTGGCGCATGTGGTAAAGGGGCCGGTGTTTGCGAATGCTGCGGCGCAACTCGCTGTCATAGCGCGCGGTTATGTCGTCTAGGGGGCGCCCCAACGGCACGACAGCACTCACGTAGTGAGGCACCGTCAGAGCACCCGCTGTAGGAACTTCGCTCACCATCACTACTGGACGTCGTGCGGTTGGCCCTGGACTGATCACTTCAGTAAGGGGGCTGGACAGTCCGGTCATCAGCAACTTCGCCATGTCGCGTTGCTGTTTACGGCCCACATAAAGGATGTCATGGGCACTTTCGTGTTGTAGGCGAAACCGACTAATTTCCCAACGCCAGACACAGGCACGGGCGGCAATCTCACGTGCCTGGGTTGCCAAGTGCCGTAACCGATATCGCTGGGAGGGTGACAGTGAGCGACGAGCCACTGCCCAGAGCGTCTGTTTCATCAGGTTCGACGTCCACTGTAGGTTTTGCGTTCTTGCAGACATATAAAAAAGCCGAAGCACTGCTAACCTATTGATTAATAGAGCATTGCATTACTTGAGATTTCATATTCAGTAACAATTTAAGGTGCTATCAAAGTGTTTGGCAAGTAGCGAGCCTCTATAAAAGCCATATGTTTTATGGCGCCAATAATCCACGGAGCAGCCTGGTCCCGATTGGGACAAGCTATGAGTTATAGCGCCTGGCAATAACCGAGTACCACCGCATCAAATACCCCGTGACGTGTGATAGCGCCTCAACAAAAGGAGCTCGCGCCACATGTCTGAAAGCAACTCAGTGTCACCGACAACTTTGCCACATTGGGCTGCACGGGCCACCGCGCGTCAATGGCAGGCCCTCAAGCACACGCAACAACCCCCTTGGGAAACCCAAGACTGGTTCTGCAATGCCCCACCGGATCTGAGGGAAAGTGTTGCCGCCAGTCATCGGCGATTGATCAACGCGCAGGCAGCGCTGGGTCGAGCGATGCGCGGCCTGGAACAAGTTGCAGAATTCGCAGAGCGTGCCGTGCAGCAGGGCTTGCAGGCGCAAGGTTTGAATGTGGACTTGAAAGCCTGCGAGTTGCTGCGCGTCGAGCAAACCTGGCGATGGGTCGGCCTGCGCTATGTTTATAGCCACCAACGGGAAAACATCGTAAGGGCAGCACTGCAGAACTTTGCCGAGGATGAAGTTTTCTCTTCCCAGAGTGCAATCGCCCTGACCAAGGATATTCACATCACGCCCGTCAGGGTGACAGGCACCGCGCCGATTGGCATGCAAGTGCCGAATGCACAATTTTCCATCGACTCGGAACGCTACCATGTAACTGCGTTGCCCCTCACGCCAGCCGCTTTCGCCGTCATGATGCGAGCGCTGGATTTGGGAAGTGCCTACCAGGCTCATCTGCAAAGGTATTTCGACAGCCCGGCGGTAAAAACGCACATGTTGCAGGTGTTCAAAGCTCGCCTGCAGATGGCGGCGGATCTGGCTGTGCTTAGGCACTTGATCAGCGGCAGCGCCCGCGATGACCTTGACCGCCTGTTACAGGGCGAGCCTTTGCCATGCTGGCGGCTGAGCCTGTTCGGCACCGTCCTGTACGAAGTCATGCTGATCGACCTGGGCCAGGCCGGCCTAGGTGTGTACCTGCCCAGCCACGAACCTGCATTGCGTAGCTGCAAGGACCTGGCAGCCGTGCATGAAGCGCTGGCCATCTTGCTGCTCGAGCCAGCAGCGCGTGAAGCGTTCGCAGGGTATGTAGCCCAAGACCAACGCGGCCACTTCTTCGATATGTTGCAGCAAAACCTGGACGCGAATGGCAATACCCCACTCGATAGCCCCTGGGAACGCGCCGTGGGCGCTGACCTGCGCCCGGCCCGTCAACCCATTGAGGGGGATCCATTTAGCGACTGCTATGTCCGGCACTGGGCACGTCTGCAGCACGAAGCCAGTCTGCTCGCCGTTCCCACCGCACAGTTTGACGCCAATGCCAGGGCCCAACGTCTGGCGACGTGGGAAAGTCGCGGCTGGGACCTGCTCAACATCGCCAGCTTTTTCGTACCAGCGGTGGGCACCTTCATGTTGGCCGTCACTGCTTGCCAGCTCCTGGACGAAGCGTTCGAAGGTTATGAAGCCTGGGAAGCCGGCGATCGTCATCTGGCGCTAGAGCACATCGAATCGGTTGGGATCAACCTTGCGTTGCTAGGCGGTTTCGCCGCAGCAGGACACGCGTTGCCGCGACTGTTCGGCAAACTGCGCGGTACGGCGCTGCAAGAGGTGCGTGGCAGCGATGGCACACTCAGGCTCTGGAACCAGGACTTGGCCCCCTACCGTTCCAATGAAGCGCTGCCAACGCAGTTGCGGCCCAACGCGCTGGGCCAGTACCTGCATGACGGCCGGTACTTCATCAAGATGGACGGACACCTCTATGAGCAGCGGCTGGAGCCTTCACTGTCGCGTTGGCAGATCGTTCACCCCGAGCGGGCAGATGCCTGGCAGCCACCCCTTGAACACAATGGTCAAGGCGCCTGGCGCGCCCAGCACGAGCAGCCAGGCGATTGGCCGCTGGCAACGCTGGTAAAGCGCCTGGGTGAGCCGTTCGAGGCATTTACAGCAGAGCACATCCAGCAAGCGTGCGATGTGACTGGCATTGACGCCCACAGCCTGCGAGACCTGCACCTTCGCGGGCAACCGGCGCCGCCGTTGCTACTGGATGTTCTGCAACGGCTGCGCATTAGCGCCGAATGCCCTTCGATGAACGCACAAGACGCGTCGCAGTGGTTCGAGCAGCGCTACAGCCCAAGCATGTCGCACGCCCCTGGCGTGGACCGCTTGCTATCGACCTACCCGTGCCTCACGCCGCCGTTGGCCAGGCAACTGCTGGGCCGGTTGGAGGCTGGCCAAGTTCTGGCCTGGGAACAGGAAGGGACACTGCCTGCCAGCATCCGCCAATCGGTAGAACAGGTGCACAGCGAGCTACCTCTGGTGCGGGCGCTGGAGGGGCTCGTACAGCCAGCGCTGGCCAATGCCGACACCCAGCGTCTGCTATTCAGCGCGCTTGATGCCATGCCGGACTGGCCCGCCGATATACGTCTGGAATTGCGCGCCGGTAACCCTGACGGCCCGATCCTGGCTCATACCGGCGTAGGTCCGCTCGTTCGTGTGATCAAATCAAGCCAAGGCTATGAAGGATTCCTTGGAGAGCGCCCTGCGCCCGGCATGGTGAGTATCGATATTTGCCAGGCCATCGAACAGGCACTGCCTCGCGCCCGTCGCGACCTGCTGGGTATCGAACATACGGATGGCGCCTCTCTTCGCCACCGAGTGATGACATGGGCCAAGGCAAACCGTGCCACCCTCGCACCCAGGCTTTATGGGCAGCGCAGCCAGCGCCTGGCCACACGAGGCTGGTTGCGTGGCGGGCAGCCGCTTGAGCCACTGCCGGCAGCGCCACGTCAGACCAGCTCGTTGAGCGCAGCCTATCGACGTCTTTTTCCCACTGCGACCGACGCAGAGTTTGCCGACTGGCTCAATGAAGGGGATGACGAAGACAACCTACATGACATGCGCTCGCCGACCCAGCGCTTGCGTGACCTGCAAGCCCGTCTTGAGAATTTGCGTCGTGATCTGGCCCAGTGGGCCGCCCCTAATCCCCAGCACCCACATCAGCGCCACCTTGCCGTGCGCCCTGTCATCAACGCCTGGCAACGGGTGTCGCGCACGGTGCTCGATGGCGGCGGTCGTCTATACAGCCTCGAACTCTCCGAGCTGGATCTGACGCATGAAGACTTGGCTAGCTTGCCGCTAACCGATGATTTCAATCACATCGAGCACCTGTCTCTGCGCGGGAACTCTGCACTCAGCCAGCTACCTGCGGCCTTCCACCAGCGGTTTCCGAATCTCAGGCGGCTACTACTTGGCGATTGCCGCTTCGACCACCTGCCTCGCCTGGCCTTCGGCCAGCAACTGCGCTGGTTGGATGTGGAACGCAACCGCATCACCTGGGACGCCACGGACCAGACTACCCTGCAAAGTTACTCCGGCCTGGCCGTACTTGATCTTAGTGAGAATCCGCTGGTGGCCGCGCCTGACCTGCGCCTGAATCCAGGTATCAGGTCGCTGTTCCTGTCAGGATGCTCGCTGACCGAGTTGCCACAGGGGTTAGCGCAATTAACGGAGCCGCTCACCGTCGACCTGACCGATAACCAGTTCGTGCAGCTACCCGACGGCTTCGCCCTGCCCGTTCATGTAGCCGACCCGCTGTCTTTGGAAAGCAGATGGCTGGCTGGGCCGATACTGAGCCAGATCGAAGCGTACAACGAAATCCACGACGTGGACCTGTTGGTGAATGAGGCTGACTACACCGACTTCTTTGAACAGGCCGGCCCACCTGAATTTGCGCTGTGGCGCCGCTTGCCACTGCAATACCGGCGCGACCTCAGGGCGCTGCTGGAGGCTGAGCCGTTCCTCACCCACCCCGAGCGAGCGCGCCGGGAGTTCTGGCGCCGGTTGGCCGTGATCGATAATGCAGGGCCGGACCGGCAATCCCTATTGGAACAACCTGCAGAGGGTCTATTCGAGCTCGACCTGTGACACCGTGATCACGCGCCGGGCGACCGGCGCACTGCTAAAGCGCTTGCTGTGCGCTGGTATTCTGACCGGGTCAGGCGCATGCTCGTCGCTGAACCGTTTCACTGTGCTAGACCCTTCTCGGCCATTGTGAGGTGCAGTTTCATGGAATCCTTGCTCGACAATCTTTATCCCAACGCCGCCGACGTTCCTCAAGCGTGGCAACTGGGTGCTCCGCTTGAACAACGTGACTACCTTGTGGGCGGTGAACTGCGCCATTGGGACGGACCGTTGGCCACAGTCCGTAGCCCCGTTTGGCTCAAGGACAACGGCCAGGAGCAACAAGTGGTGCTGGGCCACGCTCCGCTGCTCGACGCCGACACGGCCATGACCGCACTGGACGCTGCAGTTCAAGCCTATGACAAGGGGCGCGGAGCATGGCCGAACATGCGGGTAGCAGAGCGCATTGGCCATGTGGAAGCGTTCCTGGCGCGCATGCGCGAGCAGCGTCAGGCCGTGGTCAAGCTACTGATGTGGGAAATCGGCAAGAACCTTGCGGATTCGGAAAAGGAATTCGACCGCACCTGCGACTACATCAATGAAACCATCAATGCCCTCAAGGACTTGGACAGACGCTCCAGCCGCTTCGAGCTCGTGCAGGGCACCCTGGGTCAGATACGCCGCGCGCCTTTGGGCGTGGCGCTGTGCATGGGTCCGTACAACTACCCACTCAACGAAACCTTCACCACCCTGATTCCGGCCTTGATCATGGGCAACACCGTGGTGTTCAAGCCCGCCAAGTTTGGTGTGCTGCTGATCCGCCCGCTGCTCGAAGCCTTCCGCGACAGCTTCCCGCCTGGTGTCATCAATGTCATCTACGGCAAGGGCCGCGAGACCGTCAGCGCAGTGATGGCCAGCGGCAAGGTAGACGTCTTCGCCTTCATCGGCACCCACAAGGCTGCCAGCGATCTCAAGAAGCTGCACCCACGGCCCCATCGGCTGCGCGCGGCACTAGGCCTGGACGCTAAGAACCCCGGCATCGTGCTGCCCCGGGTCGATCTGGACAACGCCGTCGAGCAGGCCCTGACCGGCGCGTTGTCGTTCAACGGCCAGCGTTGCACGGCGCTCAAGATTCTGTTCGTCCATGAAGATGTGGTCGAGGCATTTCTCGACAAGTTCACGCGCAAGCTCGCCACACTCAAGCCGGGCATGCCTTGGGAGCCTGGCGTCGCCCTGACACCGCTGCCTGAACCCGGCAAGATCGATTACCTGGACGGCCTGGTGCACGATGCGACTGACAAGGGAGCACGGGTGGTCAACGAACACGGGGGGCGCAGCCGGGGTTCGTTCTTCTATCCAGCCCTGCTGTATCCGGTGTCGGCGCAGATGCGCGTGTACCAGGAAGAACAGTTCGGGCCGGTTGTGCCGATCGTCCCTTACCGCGATCTGCAGACGGTCATCGACTACGTTCTGGACTCGGACTATGGCCAGCAGCTGAGCCTGTTCGGCAACGATCCTGCCACCGTCGGCAGCCTGATCGACATCTTCGCCAATCAGGTCGGTCGCATCAACATCAATACCCAATGCCAGCGAGGCCCGGACACCTATCCGTTCAATGGCCGCAAGAACAGCGCCGAGGGTACTCTTTCGGTGCACGATGCCTTGAGGGTCTTTTCCATACGCACCCTGGTGGCAACGCGCTTTGAGGACGACAACAAGGCCTTGTTCAGTGACATCATCCGCAATCGGCGGTCGAGTTTCCTGACCACCGACTACATCTTCTGACGGTTGAAAGCGGCACCGCTTTGCTGGAAGCTTGAAGCTCATAGCACGGAGCCGCTCAATGCGTATCATCGACAAGACCGCCGCCCAGGTGCGCAGCCTGACGCCCGCCGAAGACGCGCTGCTGGTGGACTTTGCCACCGGCGGCTTGACCGGGCCCCGCCTGCTGCAGGCCAACCAGATGCTGATGAAGGTGCGCAACGCTAACCAGTGGCTGGCCTGCGATTGCCGCACCGATGCCCTGCCTGTGCTCAATGTCACCCTCAATGGCAACACCGGTACGTTGTTTCTCAAGAACAACCCTGGCACGGCCGAACATGCCCCAGGCTGCCCCTTTACCAAGGATGAACAGGAAGCGGCCGAGCGTGCACAGGCACCTGTCCAGCCGGTGGCCTGGCTGCCCCCCGATACGCCGCTGCGGCTGATCGGCGATTTTCGCACGGGCGCAAGCACAAGCACTAACGGGCCAGGTGAGCGCCGCGAACAACAGCGGTTGCTGGCCTTGTTGCTGACGTGGATCGAGACCAGCGGCCTGAACCTTTACGCCACGCATTTGAAGCAGGACCTGACCGGGCAATTCGCTCAACTGCGTGCTGTGGCCAGTCGCTATCCGCTGGTGGAACGGGTACCGGCCAGCAACTACCTGGAAACGCGCCTGGAC
Source organism: Pseudomonas parafulva (assembly GCF_002021815.1). Classification (NCBI taxonomy): domain Bacteria; kingdom Pseudomonadati; phylum Pseudomonadota; class Gammaproteobacteria; order Pseudomonadales; family Pseudomonadaceae; genus Pseudomonas; species Pseudomonas parafulva. The sequence continues at coordinate 2,302,871 of NZ_CP019952.1, read as the reverse complement.
ATGAAGCACATGATGATGCTCAAGGCGCGTCTGCGTGAGGCCACGATCTTTGGCAATCACCGGCGTCATGGGCTACTGCTCGACTGCATCGACCAGATCAAGGGCCGCAAGGTCTTTCACTACCGAAGCGAAGACGGTTTCGATTTCCAGGGCCACCATCTGTACTGGGGTGGTCAGCGCACCTGCGGCCCGCTGCTGACGCTGGCACTCTATTCACCTACGACTCCCGGCAGTCACTTCTTTGAGCTAATCCACGTGGCCAGCGTACCGGTGCTATCGCGGGGCCATCTGTTTCCGGTCTATCGCGATGAAGAACGCGAACCGCTCAAGGCATTGGTATCGCTGGTGGACTGGATGGCCAGCAAGGGCGTCAAGGTGCAGATGCGCCGTCCGGTGGTTGGCGGGCAGCTCATGGATGAACTGGTGATGACGTCCGACCAAGACCGTGTTCTGTCCATATCGCTGCTTGAACAACCCATCGGGCCCGAACCGGATACCGAGAACTTCAAACGGTATGCCGACTTCAAGAGCCCTGAAACCTTCCGCAAGTTCGTGGCCGGTTTCTTCATGCGCGAGCGATGAACCCCCGCCTCAGCCGAGGAACAGCCGATAAGCCGGGTTATCCGTTTCGTCCCAGTAGCGATAATCCATCTGGTCGAGCGCCACGAATAACCCGGCACGCTCATCGGCAGGCACTTGCAGCGCAGCGAACACCCGCGCATGGGCTGCACCGTGGTTGCGGTAATGGAACAGGCTGATGTTCCAGCGCTGGCCCAGGCGCTCCAGAAACGCCAGCAGTGCCCCGGGGCGCTCTGGAAACTCGAAACGCAGCACCTGCTCGTGACTGCCAGGCGCCAAAGGCCCACCCACGGTGTGGCGCACGTGCAGCTTGGCCAGTTCATTGTCAGTCAGGTCCACAACGTCATAGCCTTGTGCTTTTAAACCGCTCAACAGCTGATCGCGCGGGTCCTGCACGGGGTGCGTTTGCACTCCAACAAACAGACGCGCAGGTTTGCCCGGCTGGCAGCGGTAGTTGAATTCCGTGACTTGGCGCTTGCCCAATGCTTGGCAGAACGCCCGGAAGCTACCGGGCTGATCAGGGATGGTCACCGCAATCACCGCTTCGCGTTGTTCACCCAGTTCGGCGCGCTCTGCCACATGCCTCAACCGATCGAAGTTGATGTTGGCCCCGGAATCGATAGCCACCAGTGTCTGCCCGCCAATACCCTCACGGTCCACGTATTGCTTCATGCCGGCAACTGCCAGAGCGCCCGACGGCTCGGTGATCGAGCGGGTGTCATCGTAGATGTCCTTGATCGCGGCACACAGCGCGTCGCTGCTGACCGTTAGTACCTCGTCCACAGAATGCTGGCATAGCTCGAAGCAGTGGGCGCCCACCTGGGCCACGGCCACCCCATCGGCGAAGGTGCCCACATGCGGGAGCACCACCCGCTCGCCAGCTTGCAGGGCGGCCTGCAGGCAGTTGGCATCCTCCGGTTCTACCCCGATCACCTTGACTTCGGGGCGCAGGTATTTGATATAGGCTGCGATTCCGGCAATCAAGCCACCCCCGCCAACCGGCACGAAAACGGCATGCAGCGGCCCAGGGCACTGCCGAAGAATCTCCATGCCGACCGTGCCTTGACCCGCGATCACATCCGGGTCATCGAAAGGTGGCACAAATGTGGCTCCTTCCAGGTCGGCCAGCTTCAAGGCATGGGCCAGGGCATGGGGGAAGCTGTCACCGTGCAGCACCACCCGTCCCCCGCGGGCGCGCACGCCCTGTACTTTGAGCGAAGGCGTCGTGGACGGCATGACGATCGTGGCCGTCATGCCCAGGTGCGCGGCGGCCATGGCCACGCCCTGAGCGTGATTGCCCGCCGAAACGGTCACTACGCCGGCCTGACGCTGGCGGGTCGTCAACCTCGATAGTCGCGTATAAGCCCCACGGATCTTGAACGAGAATGTGGGTTGCAGGTCTTCGCGTTTGAGCAGTACCCGATTACCCAGCCTGTCGGACAACCCTGCGGCCTCTTGCAGCGGCGTTTCGATGGCCAGGTCATAGACGGGCGCGGCCAAGATACGCCGAACCTGCTCGGACAGCAGTTGCTGAGGGGTGATTGCTCGCGGGGCGGAACACAGGTTGGACATCGTCGACTCCTTGGCCGGTTAACGGTGCCCAGGAGTCAGATGAAAAAAACCCGCCTCCAGGGCGGGTTCGGTGCATGCTCGCGCTAGCCCGCCAATCCAATGATGGCGGTAATAATGCTGGCGAAGGCAGGCTGATAGCGGTTCATGCGCCGAACGTTAGCCCGAGGGCTGGCCGCACGTCAACACTTGGCCTGCTGCGCCGACAACGGCACGTCAAAAACCTTGTCGAAGCCCCACTGGAACACGAAGGCGTAGACGAAGAAGAAGACGAACAGGGCCAGATTGGTCAAAAGCGCTGCCAGCAGGCTGACTTGCAACCAATAAGCCACCAGCGGCAGCAGGATGACCACCAGGCCACCCTCGAAGCCAAGCGCATGCAGCAAGCGGCGCAATAGTGTGCGCTTGCGCTGAGGCTGGCGCGCCTCCCAGCGCTCGAACACCCAGTTGTAGAGCATGTTCCAGCTCATGGCGACGCCTGACATCAGTACCGACAGCACGGTGGACTGCGCCATCCCCGCCCCGAACGCCAGTTCCAGGGCGGGAGCGACGCACGCCACGGCGATGGCCTCGTAGAGAATGGCCTGGACGATCTTGCGGGCCTTGCCTTGCATGTTCAGCTCCCTGAATGACGACCCGACACGCTACAAGATCCCGCCGGTTAAAAGAAGAGGCTTACTACCAGGCATCAGGCATCAGGTCACCTTCCCGGCGGGCAAGCGAATACGGAACTGCGCTCCGCCCAATGGGGACTGGGCAACCGTCAAGGTCCCGCCCTGCCCCTCAATGGCCCGCCTGCTGATCGCCAACCCCAAGCCGAATCCACCCGTGCTGCGGTCACGGCTGCGGTCCAGGCGATAGAACGGCTGGAAGATTCGCTCACGCTCCTCGACGGGAATGCCAATGCCGTCATCTTCTACTGTCAGCAGGCATGCTCCGTCGGGCTCCAGGCGCAAGCGCAGCACCAGGCGCTGCTCGCAGTAGCGCATGGCATTGCGCACCAGGTTCTGCACTGCTCGGGCCGTCAGGCGCGGATCGAGCACGAAGCGTGGCAACTCGGCGTCGGCATGCACCTCCCACTGGATGCCACGCCCGTCCAACTCCTCGGCAAAGCTGCCTAGCACGCTGTCCACCAGCTCGAGCAACGACACCTCCACCCGCTCGCGCGCCTGGTCGGCATTGTACAAACGGCTGTAGGACAACAACTCCAACACCAGTTCGTCCAGCTCTCGCACATGCCCGACCAGCTCTAGCAAACGCTTGCGGCTGGCCGGCGGCACTTCGTCAAATAGCAGCACCAAACCGAAATCCAAGCGTGTCAGAGGCGTGCGCAGCTCGTGGGACACGGCATTGAGCAACTCGCGCTGCTGATTGACATGGCGTTCAAGGTCGCTTGCCATGGTGTCGAACACCCTGGCCAGTTCGCCAATGTTCGAATGCGCCGAGATATGCGTGCGTTCGGACATCTGCCCTTGGCCCAGGCGCCGGGCAGTTTCCTTCAAGCGCTCCAAGTCACGCCAGTGCGGCCATACCCAGAGCAACAGGCAACCGAGCATCGCGGCCCCGATCAACACCGTCACGCCCCAGGACAGGACGTTGATGTCCAAAGGATCGGGCGGCGAATCCAGGCGTACCAGCCAATGGCTGTCCAATGGCGCCAGCAGGGTTTCGTAGTAGCCCCATTGGGCCAGGCGCACTGCCGACTCCCCCTGTGCCAATCGTGCGCGCTCCGTTTCATCCAAGCGGGCATGGTCAATACGCAGCAGCTGTACCTGCAAGGGCGCAAAATCGTCGGCAAGCGCCTGCGCCACGACAGGCCACTGGGACTGGGGAGCCTGGTGAAACTGACGCACGATCAGCGTCTGCACACCTTTGGTCTGGCTGAGGTTGTAGGCCATGAAGCGTTCCTGAAACAGCCCCACGATGGTGTCGGGTATGAACAGCAAGGCTCCGGCATAGGCCACGATGATCAGCAGATACAGCCGCACCAGGATCTTGAACATCGCGGCTTACTCCCACTCGACACGGCTGAACAGATAGCCTTTGCCCCAGACCGTCTTGATCTTGCGTGCTTCGCCTGCGTTGTCGTCGAACTTGCGACGCAGTTTGGAAATGGCCACGTCCACCGAACGGTCAGTGCCGTTGAACTCGATACCGCGCAGCTGTTGAAGAATGCGGTCGCGATTGAGCACCACCCCGGCATTGCGCGCCAGCACGACCAGCAGGTTGAATTCCCCGGCCGACAGGTCGACAGGCTCGCCGCGCCAGGTGACGGTGCGCTCGGCCAGGTCGATACACAACCCACCTACCACGATCAGGTCATGGTCCAGCCTGGGTTCGTTACCGCTACGGCGCAGCAAGGTGCGCACCCTTGCCAGCAACACCCGTGGCTCGCACGGCTTGGTGACGTAGTCGTCAGCACCCATTTCCAGCCCCAGCACCTGGTCATGGCTGTCATCGCGGGCGGTGAGCATCAGGATTGGCAGGCATTGGGACTGATGGCGCAATTGACGACACACCTGCAGGCCGTCCATGCCTGGGAGCATCAGGTCGAGAATCACCAGGTCGGGTTTGTCCCGGCGATATTCGTCCAGCACGTGGTCACCCCGGGCGATGACCCGGACCACGAATTCGTTGCGTTGCAGGTAACTGGCGATGAGCTCGGCCAGGGCGCTGTCGTCTTCGACCAGAAGTATAGTGGGCATGGGTCGCTTGGCAGGCAGATATAGGGACTTGCAGCACTGCGGCTCGGCATGGCCAGGTGAGCGCTGCGTTATAGTGGCCCAAGCTTATAGAAACATCACGGTGCACAACCCATCGTTTCACACTTTTTCACACTCCCCGTACAGCTGTTAACAGCCAATCATGACCCGGGTGCCGTAGCATAGCGCAGATCATCAGCGGAAGATCCCAATGTCCGACACATTCACTGTTACCCTGCGCCGCATGGCGCTTCTGGCGCTTCTGGCGCTTGTAGGCTCGAGCCTGGGCGGCTGTAGCGCTAGCGACGAACCCGAACAGCAAGCCCCGGTCCCGCATGTGCGCGTCGAGACGCTGCAACTGCAACCGTTGGCCATTACCAGCGAGCTCAACGGCCGCATTCTGGCGCCGCGTACCGCTCAGGTGCGGGCTCGGGTGGCCGGCGTGGTGCTCAAACGGGTCTACCGCGAAGGTAGCGACGTCAAGCAGGGCGATGTGTTGTTCCAGATCGATCCGGCACCCTTCAAGGCCGACCTGGACAGCGCTCAGGCGGCACTGGCCAGAGCCGACGCCACCCGTTATCAGGCTCGCCTGCAAGAGCAGCGTTACCGCGAGCTGGTCAACGACAAGGCCGTCAGCGGCCAGGAATACGACAACGCCAAGGCCAGCCTGCTGCAAGCCAACGCAGCGGTGGCCGAGGCCAAGGCAGCCGTGCAACGAGCCCGTCTGAACCTGGGATACGCCACCGTCACCGCCCCCATCGCTGGCCGCATTGGCCGCGCCCAGGTCACCGAAGGCGCATTGGTCGGGCAGAACGAAGCCACGCCGCTGGCGACCATCGAGCAACTGGACCCCATTCATGTCGACGTCACCCAGTCAACCCGTGAGATCACGGCGCTGCGCAAGGCCTTGCGTGCCGGCCAGCTTCAACGGGTCGACGCAGACCAGGCCAGTGTCACCTTGATCGAGGACGACGGCAGTGCCTACCCGCTGCCTGGCAAGCTGTTGTTTTCCGACATCCAGGTCGACCCTTCGACCAATCAGATCACCCTGCGCAGCGAGTTCCCCAACCCCAACCTCGACTTGCTGCCAGGCAGCTATGTGCGCGTGCGCCTGGCCCAGGCCGTGCAAGCGCAAGGCCTGAGTGTCCCGCAACGGGCGATCCTGCGTGACAGTGCAGGCGTGCCGAAGGTGCTGGTCGTGGATGCTCAGTCTCAGGTCAGCGAACGGCAGGTGGTCCTGGGCAGCGTACAGGGCGACCGCTGGGTAGTGCGCGACGGCCTGGCTGCCGGTGACCAGGTGGTGGTCGAAGGCCTGCAACATGCCAAGGCAGGCGAACGTGTGCAGATCGACACCGCGCCCCAGGCCACCTCCGTCACCCAGCACACCGGCCAGTGAGGGCTTGATCGATGCCGCAATTCTTCATTGACCGCCCTATTTTCGCTTGGGTGGTGGCGCTGTTCATCCTGCTGGCTGGCGCCCTGGCCATTCCTCAGTTGCCTGTGGCGCAGTACCCCAATGTTGCGCCACCGCAGGTAGAGATCTACGCCGTATACCCTGGCGCCTCGGCGGCAACCATGGATGAAAGCGTGGTCAGCCTGATCGAGCAGGAGCTCAACGGCGCCGACAACCTGCTGTACTTCGAGTCGCAGAGCAGCCTGGGCAGCGCCACCATCACCGCCACCTTCGAGCCGGGCACCGTGCCCGACCTGGCCCAGGTCGACGTGCAGAACCGCTTGAAAGTGGTCGAGTCGCGCCTGCCACGCCCGGTTACCCAACAAGGGTTGCAGGTGGAAAAGGTGTCCACTGGCTTCCTGCTGCTGGGCACGCTCACCTCCGAGGACGGGAAGTTCGACGAGACCGCGTTGTCCGACATCCTGGCGCGCAACGTGATGAACGAGATCCGGCGCATCAAGGGGGTCGGCAAAGCGCAGCTGTATGGCTCCGAGCGCGCCATGCGCATCTGGATCGACCCGGCAAAGCTGGTCGGCCTGAACCTCACTCCCAACGACGTGGCCGAAGCCATCAGCGCCCAGAATGCGCAGGTAGCGCCCGGCAGCATCGGCGACCTGCCCAGCCCCGCTACCCAGGAGATCACCGCCAACGTGGTGGTCAAGGGCCAACTGACCACGCCAGAAGCGTTTGCCGCCATTGTACTGCGGGCCAATACCGACGGTTCGGTGGTGACCATCGGTGATGTAGCACGGGTAGAAATCGGTGCCCAGGAGTATCAGTACGGCACGCGCCTGAATGGCAAACCGGCCACCGCATTCAGCGTGCAGCTGGCCCCGGGTGCCAACGCCATGGAGACGGCCACACTGGTGCGCGCCAAGATGAAGGACCTGGCGCGCTACTTCCCGGAGGGTGTGAAGTACGATATACCCTACGACACCTCGCCTTTCGTCAAGGTCTCCATACAGCAGGTCATCAGCACGCTGTTCGAAGCGATGGTGCTGGTGTTCGCGGTGATGTTCCTGTTCCTGCAGAACCTGCGTTATACCTTGATTCCCACACTCGTGGTGCCCGTGGCGCTGATGGGTACCTTCGGCGTGATGCTGTTACTGGGCTTCTCGGTCAACGTGCTGACCCTGTTCGGCATGGTCCTGGCCATTGGCATTCTGGTGGATGACGCCATTGTGGTGGTCGAGAACGTTGAGCGAATCATGGCTGAAGAAGGCCTGGCGCCACGGGAAGCCACACGCAAGGCCATGGGCCAGATCAGCGGGGCGATCATCGGCATCACGCTGGTGCTGGTAGCCGTGTTCCTGCCCATGGCCTTCATGAAGGGCTCGGTCGGCGTGATCTACCAGCAGTTTTCGGTGTCCATGGCAGTTTCCATTCTGTTCTCGGCCTTCCTTGCCCTGAGCCTGACGCCGGCGCTGTGCGCGACGTTGCTCAAGCCTGTGAACCAAGGCGAGCATCATCAGCGCGGCGGTTTCTTCGGCTGGTTCAATCGGCGCTTCGAGGGTATGAGCAAGGGCTATGAGGGCTGGGTGTCCCAAGCACTTCGCCGCAGCGGGATCTACCTGCTGGTGTACGCCGTGCTGCTGGGCGTGTTGGGCTACGGCTTCAGTCAGTTGCCCACCGCCTTCCTGCCCACCGAAGATCAGGGTTACACCATCACCGATATCCAACTGCCGCCAGGCGCTAGTCGCATGCGGACCGAACAAGTAGCGGCTCAGATCGAAGCGCACAACGGCGGTGAAGCTGGCGTGGGCAATACCACGGTAATTCTGGGTTTCAGTTTCTCCGGCAGTGGCCAAAATGCCGCGTTGGCCTTCACGACCCTGAAGGACTGGTCCGAACGTGGCGCCGATGACAGTGCCCAGTCCATTGCCGATCGCGCGAACATGGCATTCACACAGCTCAAAGACGCCATCGCCTTCGCCGTACTGCCGCCGCCGATTGACGGGCTAGGCGAGTCCACCGGCTTCGAGTTCCGCCTGCAGGACCGGGGTGGGCTGGGTCATGCCCAACTCATGGCTGCACGTGACGAGCTGCTGGCCAAGGCGAGCAAGAGCCCGCTACTGACCAACGTGCGCGAGGCGTCCCTGGCCGAAAGCCCGCAAGTGGAGCTGGAGATCGACCGCCGTCAGGCCAATGCGCTGGGGGTCTCGTTCGCCGATATCGGCTCGGTGCTGGACGTAGCCGTGGGTTCGAGCTACGTCAATGACTTTCCAAACCAAGGCCGCATGCAGCGGGTGGTGGTGCAAGCTGAGGGCGATCAGCGCAGCCAGGTTGAAGACTTGCTGAAGATCCACGTGCGCAACAGCGTCGGCAAGATGGTGCCGCTTGGCGCCTTCGTCCAGCCCCGATGGGTCAGCGGCCCAGTCCAGCTGACGCGTTACAACGGTTACCCGGCGGTGTCCATTTCGGGTGAGCCGACAGCCGGGCAAAGCTCCGGTCAGGCCATGGCCGAGATCGAGCAAATCGTGGCGCAGCTTCCGCCCGGCGTAGGGCTGGAATGGACCGGATTGTCGCTGCAGGAAAGGCTCTCGGGCAGCCAGGCGCCGGTACTCATGACCCTGTCGCTGCTGGTGGTGTTCCTGTGCCTGGCGGCATTGTATGAAAGCTGGTCGATCCCCACGGCGGTGCTGCTGGTGGTCCCCCTGGGCATTCTGGGTGCGGTGCTGGCGGTCACACTGCGCGGCATGCCCAACGACGTGTTCTTCAAGGTGGGCTTGATCACCTTGATCGGGCTTTCGGCAAAGAACGCCATCCTGATCATCGAGTTCGCCAAAAGCCTGGTGGACCAGGGTATGGATGCCACCCAGGCTGCACTCGAGGCTGCCCGCCTGCGCCTGCGGCCCATCGTGATGACGTCTCTGGCGTTCATCCTTGGGGTGGTGCCACTGGCCATCGCCACCGGTGCCAGCTCGGCAAGCCAGCAAGCCATCGGTACGGGGGTCATTGGCGGTATGTTAAGTGCCACACTGGCGGTGGTCTTCGTACCGGTGTTCTTTGTCGTGGTGATGCGTTTGTCCGGGCGCCGACGACCACTGGAGCCTGGCCACGAGCCAGCCACGCGCGGTCACTGACTGGACAAGCGAAGCGTGAAGTGGGAGGGTTTCGGGCATTGACTGCCAGGAACCCTTTTTCATGCCTGCTACCCTGCCCCCTTGCTCTGTCCTCATGCTCGCCGGCGGCCGTGGCCAACGCATGGGTGGGCGTGACAAAGGGCTGATCGACTGGCAAGGCCGTCCTCTGATTGCCCACGTTCATGCGGTGGTTCGTGGGCTCAGTGATGACCTGATCGTTTCTTGCAATCGCAATAAGCAGGTGTACCAGCGGTACGCCGAGCAATGCGTGAGTGATACCGAGGCCGGCTTCCCTGGCCCACTGGCTGGCGTGCTTGCCGGGTTGGCGGTAGCGCGGCACGGATGGATGGTGGTGCTCGCATGCGATGCGCCACAGATCGATCAGATGTTAGTCAACGACCTGCGGCGCGCCGCTTTAACGGCCAACAGTGCCGCCATGGTCCGCCAAGGTGGGTATTGGCAACCGATGTTCAGCGTGCTGCCCCACGCCATCCTGCCACTGCTTGCGCAAGCCTGGAACGCTGGAGAGCGCAGTTTGCAGAGAGCCTTGCTCGGCTCGCCTGTAGCGGCGGTTGATTGCGCTGAAGAGGATTGTCGGTTGAATAATTTCAATAGCCCGCAGTGGCTTGAGGACTGACAAGGTGGCTGTCGGGGTTTTCCCGGTACGAAGAGCAACGGTGGGCTGTGGCGCGGCCCCAGGAATTTAGCTTCGCAGCATAGATTGCCGGGGCTGTCTCGCAACCTATTGCGGCCTGTCAGGCGCCCCGGCAATGTCGCACTTAAGTGCTATATACGTCAGCAGATATCGTGAATACTGTTCCGAATATAACTATTAAGCGCAACCAGACACCTCTACTCAAAGTTAAAACAGGTTACTGTTTCTTTTAGTGCTTCTGTTGATTTTGACCTTGATCTTGATCTTCGCGACTTCAGAAGGCCGAACGTAGGTCTTGCGGAGGGAGGTGACAGGCATGGATGCCTGTCAAGCGCTGGGCCCCAGGATGGGGCCTACAGCGCGGTCCTCCCGGGAGCAAGACCGGAGTGAGGGAACCCCGAAGCGCAGCGTAGGGGCCGTATGAATGGAGCACAGCGTTTTTTGGTTACTTTTTGTCGCGTTTGACAAAAAGTGACTCGCCCGTTGAACTGACCCCCGAATGTTGGACACCTATCTCACCGGAGGGTGTTCCATGACGAAATACAACCTGGCGCTCAAACAGGCACTCATCGAAGAGTGCCTTTCTGCTCCTAGCATTCATGAAGTGGCGCTAAAGCATGACCTCAGTCCATCGATGCTACGTCGGTGGGTAAAGGGCTATGAAAAACACGGCGCAGCCGGTTTAAGTGCCAAGTACAGCCGCTACGATGCCCAGTTCAAATTGAAGGTTTTGCAGTGCATTGAGCAAGAAGGATTGTCTGCCCAGCAAGCCTGCATCCAGTTTGATATTCGTGGTCCAAGTAGCATCAGGCAGTGGAAAAGGTTGTATGATCAAGGCGGAGTTGAAGCACTTCATCCGCATCATACCCGAGAGTTGAGCATGCCCCGTAAGCCATCGAAAAAAACCAGCGCAAGTCCTCCTACCGCTTCGGATAGCGACCTGACACCCGAGCAAATGCTCGAAGAGCTGGAATATCTGCGTGCGGAGAATGCTTACCTAAAAAAGCTCGATGCCTTGATCCAAGCGGACCCTCGCACTGCGCAGGCGAGAAAACGAAGGCTGTCCAGGGTTTGAGGCACGGGCATCGACTCGCTCTGCTGTTACGTGCCGCCGGGCTTGCACGTAGTACCTTTTATTACCAAAGCAAGGTGTTGTTGACTGACAAGCATGCGGCTTTGAAAGAGAGTATCAACAACGTCTATCACGAGCATAAGGGACGGTATGGCTATCGCCGGATCACTGAGACCCTCAAGCACAACGGTCGGATGATTAATCACAAGAAGGTGCAGCGACTGATGCAGCTTATGGGTCTCCAGTCGCTGGTCAGGGCGAAGAAATATCGCTCGTACCGAGGCTCAGAGGGACTGGTTGCGCCTGATCTGCTCAGGCGAGAATTCAAGGCAGGAGCCCCTAATCAGAAATGGGCAACCGACGTGACAGAGTTCAAAGTGAAGGGGCAGAAGCTGTTTCTTTCGCCGTTGATGGACCTGTATAACGGCGAAATCCTCGCTTATCAGATTAACCGGCGCCCGGAGTTCAAGATGGTCTCGGCAATGCTTGAGCAAGCCTTTGAGCGGCTGAATCCAGGTGATAAACCGATATTGCACTCCGATCAAGGATGGCAGTACAGGCAGCCCACTTACCGGCATATGCTGGCCGAGAAGAACATTGAGCAGAGTATGTCGCGTAAGGGCAACTGCCTAGACAACGCCGCAATGGAAAGCTTTTTCGGCACACTCAAGAGCGAATATTTTTACCTGGAGTCGTTTGAAAATGTCGAGCAGTTGGCTTCAGGACTTGATGATTACATCGCTTACTACAACCAAAAACGCATCAGCCTCAGACTTGATGGCCTGAGTCCGATACAATTTCGGACCCACGCGCTGGCCCCATAGCGCTCACTGTCCAACTTTTGGGGGTCAGTTCACGTAAGGGCGAAAAGGTGACTAAGCGTCGCCATCGCAAATGGACTATGCTCTCTTTCAATACCCACGCCAACGCAATCAAACCTGAAACTTGAAACTTGAAACTTGAAACTTGAAACTTGAAAGCGTGGGCGCGCACAGCAAGTTGGTATTCATTGGCGCGGGTGGCGCACAGTCACCTTTCCGCCCTTACGGCGGCTCACTTTTTGTCTTGTCAAAAAGTGAGCAAAAACCGCCTGCTCCTATCATCCGGCCCCTACGCTGCGCTTCGGGGTTCCCTCGCTCCGGGCTTGCTCCCGGGAGGACCGCGCTGCAGGCCCCATCCTGGGGCCCAGCGCTTGACAGGCATCCATGCCTGTCACCTCCCTGCGCAAGCCCTGCGCTCGGCCTCCTGAAGTCGCGATCTGCGGCGCCTGAACTACCGCGCGCTCAGAAGCAAAAGCCAAAGCAACGGCAACAGCAACAGCAACAGCGGGAGCGGGAGCGGGAGCGGGAGCGGGAGCGGGCGATTTGCCTGGGAAAGACATTGGCATGTCTTTCCGAGACTGCGGCATCGCGCCGCAGGCAGTCAACCCTTGGCAAAACCCTGCAAGCCCGTAGAATCGCGCTTCCTTTTCGCCCGTCGCCTTGAACGGTGGCAACCGGCAACCAAGACCGAGTCCGCGCCTGACCCCATGAACGCTCATGTGAAATAGGCTCAACCCTCCCCGCCCGGCCGTCTTCTCGCATGGCCAAGCGGTTGAGTCTTGCCCAGGTCGCATCCGTGCAGCCTCTACCCTATCCGGGTCGATCGGCGTGCGCGCTCGAAAAGGCCAACCTTCGCATATCCAACTTGAGGTACCTATGTCTGCGCGTTTGCTGGCCATGGCGCTGGCGCCGCTGCTCGGGCTGTTCATCATTGCCCTAGGCAACGGCTTCATGTCTTCTCTGACCACCCTGCGACTCGGCGAGGCTGGCGAGTCTGCCACCACCATCGGCATCGTCTCGTCCACCTACTTCATCGGCCTGACCCTGGGCGCCATCTTCAATGATCGGCTCATCCTGCGCATCGGCCATATCCGCGCCTACACCAGCTTTGCATCGCTGATCGGCGTCACCATCCTGCTGCAAGGCCTGTTCTATGACGTGACCTGGTGGTCGGTGCTGCGCCTGATCAATGGCTGGGCGGCCGTGGGTGTGTTTCTGGTGATCGAAAGCTGGTTGCTGCTGGCCGGGGACGCCAAGATCCGCGGTCGCCTGCTGGCCTTGTACATGATCGCTTTCTATGGCGCCGGCGTGCTGGCCCAGGCAGGGCTTGGCGAGATTACTCGCCTGGGCGAGACCGCGCCCTTCATGCTGGCGGGTGTGCTCACCGCGCTGTCGGTGTTGCCGATCGTGATCCTGCCACGGGTCTCGCCACTGCTGGACCAGGTCGAGCCGCTCAAGCCGCGGCAGCTGCTGGGCGTGGCACCCTCGGGGCTGGTGGGATGTTTTGGTTCCGGCGTGGCCATAGCCGGGATCTACACGTTGCTGCCGCTGTACCTCCAACGTATCGGGCTGGACGTTGGCGAAGTGGGCAATATGATGGCCTGGGTCATCCTCGGGGCCATGCTGCTGCAATACCCCGTGGGGCGTTGGTCGGACCGCAGGGACCGGCAGGACGTGCTGATTGCCCTGGCTGCGGTGTGCGCTGCGCTGGCGCTGGTCACCGTATTCCTGCCCTCGGATGCGTTCCTGCTACCGGCAATGCTGTTTCTACTGGGCGGCGGGGTGTTCACCCTGTACCCGGTGGCGGTCAGCCATGCGGCCGACCGTGCCCCATCCGATGCCCTGGTGCCCATGATCCAAGGGCTGCTGCTGATCAACTCGCTGGGCTCGGCGATGGCGCCGATGGCGATTTCGCCGGTCATGACCGAGTTTGGCGAAGCCGGGCTTTTCTGGGCCTTTGCCGTGGTCAACCTATTGATGGTGGGCTTTTTCCTGTGGCGGCGCGGCAAGCGTCCGGCCGCGGAACACCCTGCCCCGTTCACCGCCTCCACCACCTTCTCGCCTACCGGCGCTGAACTGCGGGTTACCGAGGACCTGATGCATGCTGCCCAGGAGCATCCTCCGATGGAAACGGCCGAACCCAAGCCATCGCATCATGGCGAGGCCTGTTGAGGTAAGCGTGCCGTAAACGACCATCCGTCGCCCTCAGGGCACCTCCTGTGCAGGTCTTTGCCAAAGCAATGACAGATTCCATGCACAGGAGCTTCGCCATGATTCGCATCCGTAGCCTTTCGCTGTCCGTTGCTTTCGCCTTGGCCACCCTGGCCGGTACCAGTCAGGCCGCTACTGACACTACCAACACCGATATGCACCCGAAAACCGACCAGATGGGCGGCAAGACCGCAGGTGAAGGCAGCAGCGTGAACACCCCAGGCAGCAGCCGTGACAATGACAGCAGCAACGCCGGCGCAGCAGGTGCCCATGACGGTGCGGCAGGCGGCTCCAACAGCACCGGCGAAGCCACAGGCTCCGGCGCAGGTGCCACCGGTGGGCAAGCTGAAGATCAAGACAGTCACTAAGACCACGCCTTGTGACCCCCTAACGTAATCATCCCATCGATTACGCTCATAGCATTTTTCCATTGAATGGCCCGCGCAATGTGAAGTAAGCTCGGGCTCATTCACTGGAGAGCAACATGCAAGCAACCATCCACACACTCGTCCCTGCCACTGGCCGCGCTTCGCGCCCAGTATCGGCTGTGACCGTGTGCGTGAATGCACCTGCCTCCTATTACTTCGGGTATTGGTTTAGCCACTAGGCGCCGATACCCACACGGCGTCCACCTTCGAGGGGCCGCCGAACATGAGAATACTCAAACCCCCGGTCGGCCTCCCGACCGGGGGTTTTGTTTTTTCAGGCCTACACCCAAACGATTCAGAGGACAGATTCATGAAATACGACACCTATTACGTAGCTGGCACCTTCACCTGGCGATTTAGCCACGTCCGCTCGGGCCAGCCTGCCGCCTCCGATCGGTTCTGCACAGGTGGCACTGCTTCAGCCAATAGCCAATCACCGATCTGTCGAACACCTCGATAGGGCCGACCGCGCAGGATATAGCGCCTGCCGTCCGCCCAAGGAAAATCCCATGCAAGCATCCAGCCTCGCCCTGCCTCTAACCCAACCTCAAGCTGCCAATACCGCTGTCAGCCGCCGTCTTCCCAGTCCGCACCTGCTCAAACAGCAAATGCCGCTCTCTGCCTCGCTCGCACACCAAGTCCAGGCGCACCGCCAAGCCATTTGCGACATTCTCGAAGGACGCGACCACCGCCTGCTGGTGATCGTAGGGCCGTGCTCGCTGCATGATCCGCGCTCGGCGCTGGAGTACGCCGATCGCCTGGCCGCGTTGAGCCGCCAGGTCGATGATCGCCTGCTGCTGGTGATGCGTGCCTACGTCGAAAAGCCGCGCACGACGGTAGGCTGGAAGGGCCTGGCCTACGATCCCCACCTCGATGGAAGTGACGACATGCACGCAGGCCTGGCACTGTCGCGTGGGCTGATGCTGGGCATGATCGAACGGGGCCTGCCGGTCGCGACCGAATTGCTGCAACCCATGGCTGCTGGCTACTTTGACGATGTACTGGCCTGGGCTGCCATCGGCGCCCGTACTACCGAATCACAGATTCATCGGGAAATGGTCAGCGGGCTGGCGCTGCCGGTGGGCTTCAAGAACGGCACCGATGGCGGCGTGGCCATCGCGACAGACGCCATGCGCAGCGCTGCCCATGCCCACCGGCATTTCGGCATGGATGCACAGGGCTATCCTGCGATCGTCGAAACCCTGGGCAATGCGCACACTCACCTGGTGCTGCGCGGTGGCCATCAGGGCCCGAACTACGACGCCCACAGCGTCGCCCTGGCCCGCCAGGGGCTCGCCAAAGCGGGTCTGCCTGCGCGCATCATGGTCGATTGCAGCCATGCCAACAGTGGCAAGGACCCGGCCCGGCAACCGGCTGTGTTCAACGAGGTGTTGCAACAGCGGTTGAATGGGGACGCCTCGATCGTGGGCACGATGATCGAAGGGCACCTGTTCGAGGGTTGTCAGGCGCTCGGCAAAGGGGCGCTGAAATACGGCGTGTCCATCACCGATGGCTGCCTTGGCTGGAGCACCACCGAAACACTGTTGCACAATGCGGCACGACGTCTAGGTGAGCGGCAAGCCGCACCCTGCGAGACACAACCGGTTGAAGTGCGTTAGGCTTTGCCTCTTTACCCTCCCAAGGAGCAGTACCCCATGGCACGTGCAACCGCCCGTCACATCCTGGTCAACAGCGAAGACAAGTGCAACGAACTCAAGGCCCAGATCGAAGCGGGTGCTGACTTCGGTGAAATCGCCAAGGCCAATTCCACCTGCCCGTCCAGCCGCCAGGGTGGTGACCTGGGCTCGTTCGGTCCAGGCCAGATGGTCAAGGAATTCGATACCGTCGTCTTCAGCGCCCCGGTCAACACCGTCCAGGGTCCGGTCAAGACCCAATTCGGCTACCACCTGCTGGAAGTGACCAGCCGCCAGGACTAAATCCTGCGAAGCAAGCCTGGTAGGAGGGAGTGGCTCAAAGCCGATGTATTGGCGCCATGCGAAGGTCCTCACGGAACCTTTGATCAGCCGCTCCGCTCCTACGCTCAGCCCATCCCGGGCGATGCCCAATGGCTTTCTTCGTTCCAGTCAGCGCCGGCGCGCTGCTAGGGAGCTTTGCATGACCCTCAAAGGCAAGACAGCAGTGATCACAGGTTCCACCAGCGGCATTGGCCTGGGCATTGCCCATGTGCTGGCGCGATCGGGGGCCAGCATCGTGCTCAACGGCTTTGGTGACCCTTCACCGGCCATCGCCAGCCTTGAGCAGTTAGGGGTGCAGGTGCGGCATCACCCCGCAGACCTTGCCGATGCCGCTCAGATCGAGGCCCTGCTGGCCTTTGCTGAACAGGCATTCGGTGCCGTGGACATCCTGGTCAACAATGCAGGCATCCAGCATGTGGCACCCGTCGAGCACTTCCCGGTGGACAGCTGGGACAAGATCATCGCGTTGAACCTGTCTGCGGTCTTCCACGGCACTCGCCTGGTGCTGCCAGGCATGCGTGCCCGCAACTGGGGGCGCATCATCAACATCGCCTCGGTTCATGGGATTGTCGGCTCCACAGGCAAATCCGCGTACGTCGCCGCCAAGCATGGGGTAATTGGCCTGACGAAGGTCGTAGGGCTGGAAACTGCCATGAGCGGCGTGACCTGCAATGCCCTGTGCCCAGGCTGGGTGTTGACGCCGCTGGTGCAGCAGCAGATCGACGCACGTGCAGCAACCGGCATCGATCCCCAGCAGGCACAGCGGGACTTGCTCGCGGAAAAACAGCCTTCGCAGGCGTTCGTAACCCCTGAGCACCTCGGCGAACTCGTGCTGTTTCTGTGCAGCGAGGCTGGCAGCCAGGTACGCGGTGCAGCCTGGAACGTGGACGGTGGATGGCTGGCGCAATAAGCCATGCCGGTTCGCACGGCTAGCGGTGCGTCGGGCATAATGCCTGCTTTCTCTCGCTGCATGCATAGGTAGATCATGAAAGCCCAAGCCCGCCACATCCTGGTCAAGACTGCTGACGAAGCTGAAAAGCTCAAGCAGCGCATCGCCAAGGGTGAGGCGTTCGATGTGCTCGCCAGGAAGTTCTCCCTCTGCCCCTCGGGCAAGCGTGGCGGCGATCTCGGGGAGATTCGACCTGGGCAGATGGTCGGTGCGATCGACCAGGTCATCTTCAAGAAACCCTTGCGCGTGGTGCATGGGCCTGTGAAGAGCAAATTCGGCTATCACCTGGTACAGACGTTCTACCGCGACTGAGTCTCAACACTGCCACCTCAGTACCCAGCAGCTAGCAGTTCTGCCAGTTGTCGCCCTCAAGCCTGCCTCTGTAAAAAGTGCCTGACCCCGCGCAATTGAAGACGGGCGGCGGCTTTGGTATGCGTGTACGACTGATTGGGGCTCACTGAGTTTGTTGGGCGCGACCCTACCATTTGCTCAGGCAGCTTGCACATTTTTCGCTGGCGCCGGTAACGACACGTATGTTTGTGACAGCGGGTCCTCGCCTTCGCTCGTCGATACCGAGGGCGACAACCGCCTGGTGTTTCCGGCGAATTGCACCGGCGCCACCGAAGGCGATGCCACCTTCGGTCCAGGCCGGGACAGTGTCGACATGGCCTCCGGCACGATCGCCGGCAACGTCAATCAGGGCGGCGGCATCGATGACTTCGTCGTGAGCGGCGGCGTGATCGAGGGCAACGTCAAACAGGGTGACGGACTCGACGCACCTGGACAGCCGTGAACAGGAGGCTAGCGGCGTCAACCTGGGTGTGCGCTGGCAGTTCTGACACGCAAGAGGGGCGCGAGGGTAATACGCGCCCTGGCCTTCTTCAACGCCGGACGACCAACAGCCCTGCTCCAGCGCTTGCCAGCATCGCGGCACTGGTGCGATTGAACAACCTACGCGGCCGCGGCCTTGAAAACCATCGCTGCAAATAGGCGCCGATTGCGGCGTAGAGCGCGATAGCTGCCCACTCCAGCAGCAGAAACAGAGCGCCCAGTAGCAGGAACTGTTGACCTACAGGGACGGGGCTGGCGACCGATACGAACTGTGGCAAGAAAGCCGTGAATATCAAGATGGCTTTCGGATTGCCTGCTGCAACCATGAACTCCTGACGCGCCAGACGCCAACTATTGCATGGCGGGTACCCAGCCTCGACGGCCGCGGCCACTGGGGCACGCCACAGTTGCCACGCCAGGTAGAACAGATACCCCGCCCCCACCACCTTTATCGCCAGGAACAGGGTTTCGCTGGTATGCAGGACCACGGCCAGGCCCATGGCCGCAAGGCCTATCATGCCGCTGAAGGCCAGCAGGCGTCCTACCCCGGCAAAGCACGCGGTACGCAAGCCATAGCAACTGGCGTTGTGAAGCGACAACAGGTTGTTGGGGCCTGGTGCCATGTTCAGGGCAAAGCAGGCCGGTATGAAAAGCATCAGGCTGGCAATGTCCATCTCTCTCTCCTCTGAATTCACGGGTTGTATCGCAGGTACCGGGCCGCAGCGTCAAGGTACAGCCACGTGCCACAACTGTACGGGCGAGCAGCGGCTGTTTAAGCTGTCGGTCATCACAAGGACCCTTCGATGCCCCATTCCACTACCACCCTGTGGCGAGACCCGCGCTTGCCGCAGGTCGAGAGCCGCCGCGCCTGTAACAGCCGAGCCTGCTACAAGGCCCATAGCCATCCGACATTCTCTATCGGTGCCGTGGACGCAGGCTCCAGCTTGTTCACGGGTGCAGGCTGCGGTACCGAGCGGCTCACCCCCGGTACGCTGGTGGCGGTCCCCGCGCACCGGGTCCATGCCTGCAACCCCGAGGCAGACCAGCCCTGGAGCTACCAGATGGTGCATGTGGATGCGAGCTGGCTGGCCGAGCTGCGCACTGAGTCCGGCCTGCCCTGCGGCGCCCCTGAGCAACCGGCGCGTGTCAGCCGGGATGCCGAGGCGTACCGCCGGTTCTGCCAACTGAATGCCGTGCTGTTTTCCGAGGCGACCCCGGTGCAAAAGGAGGCCGAGTTGATCGCTTTTCTGTGCGACATGGATTTCGACACCTTCTCGCCCTCGGCCGCAGCACCCGTCCTTCAAGCGCCGGCGCTGCAGGGCTTGCTCATGGACCTGCGCGACCAGGACCCGACTCGCCTGACCGTGGAGTCACTTGCCCGTGAGGCCGGCCTTGGCCGTTATCAACTGATTCGCGCGTTCCGCGCTGCCACAGGTCTGACTCCGCACGCCTACGTGCTCAACGCCAGGATCAACCAGAGTCGTCGACTGCTCCGGCAGGGTCACCGATTGGTGCAAGTCGCCCACGACCTGGGATTCGCTGATCAAAGTCATTTCCAGCGGGTATTCAAGGCGCATGTCGGGATCACACCCGGGCTATACCTCAAGGGGCAGACCACGAAGTAAGGCTGCGCGGTCATCACCTGCAATATTGTTCAATACGCGGGGTTCATGTGCCCGCACACTCGGGCAACTGACCTCAAGCGCCGAGTAACCTGCGACCATGCAAGCGTTTATCCTGATTGCCCTCGCCCACTTCCTGGCGCTGTTGTCGCCAGGGCCGGACTTCTTCCTGATTGCCCGAACTGCCATTGCCAGCGGCTGGCGCGTGGCCAGCGGTGCATGCCTGGGCATTGCATTGGGCAACGGGGTATTCATCGTGCTGGCATTTACCGGAGTATCCATACTGCACGAGGGCAGCGTGCTGTTCGACCTGTTGCAACTGGCTGGTGCGGTTTATCTCATCTACCTGGGTATTGCCTTTGTGCGTCATGCCGGCAGTACCAGCGTCTGCGCGACTTCGGGCAGCACATCGCCCACTTGGTGGCGCAACCTGCAGATGGGCCTGCTGTCAGGCCTGCTCAATCCTAAAAATGCCTTGTTTTATGCAAGCCTGGCCAGCCTGGTGGCGGGCAGTTCCACGGTGTGGAAGGTGTCGTACGGAGTCTGGATGCTCTGCGCGGTGCTTGCCTGGGACTTGCTGGTCGCCGTCGGCATAGGCCACCCGCGGGTGCTGCGGCGATTCAGCGCCGCCCTGCCCTTGCTCGAACGGTTGTCGGGCCTCGTGTTGCTGCTGCTCGGCATGGGTTTGCTGATCACGCTGGCCTGGCGTTGACGAGCGTCAGCGTACGCAGGTCCATCAGACTGAAATGCCCACTGGTCCATCCCCCGGTATCCAGATGCCACACATTGCCCAGCTGCCTGACAGACTGGACGGTGGTATGGCCGACCAGCAGGGCACGCAGCCCATTTATGGGCGTGGTATCGCCCTGCTTCAAACGTCGCCTTGACCACAGGCAGGTTTCAAGCACGTCTGGATCGTCGCCCACTTCGAGCCAGGTACCCAGGGTCGACCAGTCATCGAACGGGCTGTCGGCATGCAGCAGGCCCACAGGGCCGCTTGCCGACTCGACCTGCAAAGCGATTGGCATCTGTTCGAAGCGTTCGACGAAGCGCAGCTGCTCAGCGGCCGCTGAATCGATGAACCATCCACCCCCGGCCGCACGGTACATGTCCAGGTCCAGCCGGCCGCCACGCACCAGGTTGATCGCCAGTGACTCGTGGTTGCCCTGGACCGCGTAGAACCATGGCTGCTCCAGCCAGTGCAGGGCTGCCCGGCTCATTGGACCGCGATCAACCAGGTCGCCAACGCTGAACAGCCGATCCTTGCCCGTATCGAAACCGACGGCGTCCAGGCTTTGCTGCAACCGGTCGAAATGGCCGTGTATGTCTCCCACGGCCAGGTCTCGACCCAGAACATTGGCGCCAACAACCTGGAAACGCTGCATGACCTGATCCCTTAGCAAGTAGGCAAAGACCCTAGGCCCTTGCCTGGACAGCATGGCACAAGCGTCTGGTCGGGAGTATGCTCGGCGATCACGTACCAGGGAAGGAAGTGTCATGAAGCTGTGCGCTGCGCAACTGGGTTCACTCAAGGGCGATGTGGCTGCTAACGTCAGGCGTCATCTGGCCTGCATCGAACAGGCCGCGAACGTGGGCGCTGCCGTGATCGTCTTTCCCGAGTTGTCTTTGACCGGTTACGAACCCAGCATTGCCCGTCAGGCTGCGCTGCCCCTATGCTCTCCACATCTGGACCCGCTGCAAGCGGCAAGTGACCGCCTGGGCATCATCGTTGCGGCGGGATTACCACTGCCAACCCCGAACGGCATCCAGATCGGCATGCCGATCTTTACCCCGAGCGCCCCGCGCCAAGCCTATGCTAAACAGCGCCTGCACGAAGATGAACTGCCCTACTTCTACGCTGGGGCGAGCACCTCGCTGATCCAGGCGGCGCAGCACCGAATCGCGCCGGCCATCTGCTATGAATCCATGTTCATGGCCCACGCTGCATCGGCCAAAGAACGAGGGGCAGACATCTATCTGGTCAGTGTGGCCAAGACGGCAAAAGGCGTAGGGGAAGGACACGCGCATTATCCGCAGGTGGCGCGAGAACTGGGCTTGATCGTGCTGATGGCCAATTGCGTTGGACCTGCCGACCATTTCGTGGCGGCCGGTGGTTCTGCGGCATGGGACAGTGAGGGCCGCCTGCTGGGTTGCCTGGACCCTCACAGCGAAGGCATGCTGCTACTGGACACCGAGGCTGGCACTGCCAGCATCATGCCGCTGGACGCGCCAGCGTGATCTACCTGGTAATGGCCCTGGCGAGCTACGGGCTAAGCTACTACGTGGTCGGATTGCTACTCGATGGCCAGGTGGCTGACATCGCCGAGGGTATGCGCCATCGCACCGATGCTCCGACCCCAGGCCAATACCTGCGCGCCGTTGAGCAACGGTTGCGCCGGGTGCGCTGGGAGTACTCGCTCATGGTAGGTACGGTCCTGACGGCGACGTCGTGCGCCGGCGTCTACTGGCTAGGCTGAAGTTGCAAGTCCATTGGCAACGTTTGCCGGCCTTCTAGGGCCAGTAGCAACTGCTTGGCTGCCAGCCCACCGGCAAAGCCGGTAAGCCCGCCGCTAGCCCCTATGACGCGATGACAGGGTGCGATGATCGAAATCGGATTGCGCCCATTGGCAGCCCCCACCGCCCGCACGGCACTGGGGTTGCCGATTTGCTGGGCGATCTGACCGTACGTGCGGGTTTCACCGAAGGGGATGCTCAGCAACGCGTCCCACACCTGACGCTGGAACGCCGTTCCAGTGAATGCCAAGGCCAGATCGAAACGCTGACGTTTACCGGCAAAGTATTCGCTCAGTTGATGTGCGGTTTCGATCAGAACAGGGCAGCGGTCTTCACGCTGCAGCGGGCCAAGGCGTACCCTGTTCTCTCGTTCCTGCTCCCACAGCACCGCACTCAGCCTTTGATCCTGAGAGACGAGGGTCAGCGTGCCAACTGGCGATGGCATGAGGGTGTACAAGCTGGGCATATCGCGACTCGGGATCCAAAAGGCAGCTTGCGACGGGGTGCTTATGACAAAGCGACTAACCGTAATGGAACTGAATTACTGCGAATCAGCACCGGTCAACACTTGTGAACGCTGCAAGAAACTGACGAGGTGAATCATGACTATCGAAGCTGAGACGCTCGCACAACTCGCACAAGCCCTGAAAGCACAAGGGGCTAGGTTGATCGCTGACCTTACGTTCATCCGCGCGCCTTACCGGTGCGGCAAGCGCTGGGTATGCAATGTAGTACGCCGCAAAACCGCACGCAAGCCTGCACTGCTCCAATGAACGGCGGGCGAAACCACCACACACTTCAGTAGGCGAAGGACCGCCCTTTTTCCTGCAATCACCTACGTAAGCAAATCCGCCCACCGCTGGTGTCAATCAAGACATTCGCGTGCCGCCACCCTCAGCTTGTCGCCCGACAGAAAGCTGCCTTTGTAGAACGTTGCACGGCTACCCTCGCCCGATTCGATCACCTCCAACACATCATCGGTCGTCACCGCACTTGGCGCTGTCATACGTACGCCATGGGGTATGGATTTCTGCGTTGAATTGGGTGCCAGTGCCTGCCACTGCGGCATTACGCAGGCTGCATACTGCTGGGGCGTTTTGGATGTGAGTTTGCTGGCAGTGGGCTTGCCTGGTGAGGCGCAGCCCACAAGTGCTACGCACAGCGCCGGCACGACATAAAGGTAATTAGGCATTTCTTTGGCCTCGATCAGTTGCGGGCATTTTAGCAAGCAGAGCAGGAACGAGTAATGGACCATCGTCGAATGCTGAAAACATCGCGGTTGCCCTTTATTGAACTACCTACGGAACGAATGCAGCCTGTGTTGTTTCTGATGAGCAATCATGCACGGCCACGGTGATGTGGCACTGATTGACTGATCTAATTTGGCTATTCGTTGGAGTCCTACATGGTGTGGTGGCTTGAAGTGCTTGCACAGTTTGCAACCTCCACTGGTCTGGCCATGGTGTGCATCCTGGTGTTCTGGACCTATGGGCTGGCGTTCGGCAGGCTTTACATGAAGCTGCTCGCTTGTCTGCTGGCCAGTGTTCTACTGATGGTTGCTGCATTCCCGCACGGGGTGAATTTTGCTACAGGACTTGGCGCATCAGTGGGCAACAGTCACTCACTGTCGTTGTTCCTGGCTGACGCCACCGGGGTTATCGCTGCGGTTCTGATCGCATCTTTTTTCTTCAATCCGGAACGCTTGATAGAGTAGCCGGCGCTGCGCGCGCTGTCGCCTGACAGTTCTGCCAGTAGCATGGGCAGGTAGAGACTGGCAATGTCATCAGGCCAATCCCGGCACAAGAACGCCTTACCTAAGGATGCCGAACCCATGAAAGAGCCGTCCAAACAAACGCGGTTGTTTTACCAGAGCGGTAAGCTGGTGACCCTTGTAAGTCCCGATCAGCGTCAGCAGATTTTTCGCACCCCTGATACAGCGCTTGCAGAAGCCCGTGCTGATGGCGGCCCTGCCCTACTGGGCACGGACGCTCAAGGATCGGTGCTGATGGTGCAGTCCGAAGACCAGGCACCGTCCTGATGGGACGCGCGGCCAGGTGGAGAAACAGAGTGCGTCCAGGCGCTCCATCGCCCTGCGCCGTTGCCGCAAGCGTCGCCAGGCGCAGCGGACGCGAACATGCTAACGTTGACTCATCTTTCAGCGAGTCAACGTGTTCATGGAATCACTCGATTGCATCAAATCGGACTTGGTCAAAACCGCCGATCATCTAGAAGCGCTTGGCAAAGCCCTCAATGGCCATGCGCGCTTCATACAGGCGCGGGGTGCCCATCCTGATCAGATCGACGTGGACGCGCACATCCAAGCCCTTGCACAGGTGACCGAAGCCCTGCGCGAGGTAGCAACCAAGATGCAGAGCTCGCTTTGCCCTACGGTGCCTAACAAGTAACGCATTGTGTTCGATCCCCATGCACTGCAGATCGCCTCAACGAAACCTGAGCTTGACCACCTTGCTCAAAGCCCACCCGCTGAACACGTAGAACAGGTCCAAGTACAAGCGGCCGGCATAATTGGGCATTGGGTGGTTATCGATGAGCTGCTCAGGGCCGGGGTTAGGCGGCATGAGCGTGTAGAATGCATTCGGGATCAGAGCCAAGGCGATCAACAGCAAATAGGTTGCCCTTCTGATCCACTGCGCGCTTGGTGTAGGCTTGGCTGACCATTTGACGCCGTAGTATGCGATCAGACCTGCTACGGGCAATACCCAGAAATGTGTTGGAATACCAATGAACATTTCAGCCACAGCACTTCTTGTTTCCACGCAAGTTCCTCCAATTGAATAAGCGAAGTATTGCGGTTGGGTTTGTCAAAAGCAAAGCACCCATGACGCCTCTACCCGCCTGGCTGCTATTCGAGCGTTCAGTTGACCTCTTGAGTGAAGGCATCTGTCACTTCCGGAGCGCAGTCACTGTCGCTGGGTTTGCATCCAGCGTGGATGCAAACCCAGTACACGTTCCGTATCGCGCGTAGTAGCGTTCGGCTTTCGACGAACTGCCAGGGTCCGTTGCTATTGCCCACGGACCGGGCCACTCACGAACTGGGAAGTCAAATGGAACACGTTCATTCCGTCAGCCAAGACGTCATCGATTCAGCACTCATCGCGTTTTCACGTTTCAAAATTGGTGAAATCAAGGTATTCGATCTTGAAAGTGCAATGAGTTATGAAGCCGGGCAAGCGCTTGCCCGCAGCGGACTGGTGCGATTCTCGATTCACAAGATGCCTTCGGGGCGGTACCGCATCAGTGACGAAGGCGAAAACGCGATTACCGAAGCAGGCCGAGCACGGCTAGAGGTGATCAGGGGCTGAGTCGACGATTGGCTGCGATCGATCACCAAAGATGCAGCGGCACGGGGTGACCCGTGCCGCCTCGCTCCATCAGATACCCTGACTCCAGTGAGCGGCGATCGCCAATATAACGAAAGCCACCACCGCTTCCACAACGAGGTAGATACCGTAGAAATCCTCTGAAAACATACGCAACTATCCGCTTGAAAGACGACTGTCCACGGCCGGGCGAGCCGGCGCGTAAGTCAGATAAGCGATGGCATTCAGAAGTTCACGCCCAGTGAGCACTATCAGGCAACGCCGGGCGGTATCCCATCTTTGTTCTTGTCCTTGAGCCTCGCTTTTTCCTCCTCGGTGGCGTGAGCCGGTACCTCATCTTTCTTGGGTTCATGCTGCTGATCAGTCATGCTCAAGCTCCTCAACGTGTCATGCGTTAGGCATTGGTCGCGCCCAGCAGTTCAGGCGCATACGCAGCCATCACGTTCCATGATCACGCTTGGGGATGCCCAGGAAATTGCACGAAGCCACTTCACGGGCCTTCATGACGCCCCAGGCCAATGCCCGGGACATGGACTCCTTTGGGCGGTCGTCGAACGCCTCCTCATAGACAGGCATGCCGCCCGGGGCATAGACACCGATGAACAATTGAACCCGGCCGTTTCGCGACAAGCGAACCTGAACATTGATCGACGTTCTGTCGATCAACGTCTCTTCGTGCGCGCGGTGGTGCAACGTAGGATCAGCCCAGGACCAGAACACACTGCCGCGCATCCGCATCGCGCCTCCTAATACTTTAGTCTAAT
This sequence comes from Pseudomonas parafulva, assembly GCF_002021815.1. Taxonomy (NCBI): domain Bacteria; kingdom Pseudomonadati; phylum Pseudomonadota; class Gammaproteobacteria; order Pseudomonadales; family Pseudomonadaceae; genus Pseudomonas; species Pseudomonas parafulva. The sequence continues at coordinate 2,276,301 of NZ_CP019952.1, read as the reverse complement.
GGCCACTACGGGGGACATTAGCGGCCCGCCGCTTGGGCTACTAGCAAAATATGGCATCGAGCGTTATCGATCAGACGAGCGGAAAACGTCAGTGCCATAATGCAGGACCATGCCGACAGGGAGCCATTGGCGATGCCTGGACACACTGCACATCTGCCGCGAGCATAAATCATGAACACGTTAGTTACCTTCTTCTCAGCCGCGGTGATGCCACTGTTGGCGATTAGCCTGACGGTCATGGCGCACCGGCACGTCATGAAGAAATGGCGAGCGAAGATCGATACCGAACTTGCAGATGCCTTGAGCACCTTAGGGGTCACTAGGTACACATTACTGGTCGACAAATTAACCTCGCCCAGTACGGACAGAACCGCCCAGGTCTATCGCATCCTCCGTGGCGAGCGTGGAGACCATTATCTGTTCATGAAAATTGGAGACCAGCCAGGCCTGCTCAAGCCGCTGAGCAAGGAACGGGCTTTGTTGGCTGTGCGGGTCAATGGTTAATATGCCTTGAAGGACGCATCAGCCTGACTTCGATAAGCACAGAGCGTCAGACTCAGACCGATAGCCTTACTCGTTAAAGGACCAAGAGGTATCAACTCCATGGATGGTCATCCCACGCTTTTTACTGATCGGCTGGTGCTCACGGGTCTGTGCTTGGAGGACGTTGCCTTCATCCAAGAGCAATTCCCCCAATGGGAGGTGGTGCGCTATCTGGATAGTCGGGTTTCATGGCCTTACCCAGTCGACGGCGCCCTGGCCTATGTTCGCGACATTGCGCTGCCGGGAATGGCGGCAGGTTGTGAATGGCATTGGATGATTCGCATGCGTGATGACCCTGACTGCAGACTGGGCAGCATTAGCCTGTTCGAACAGCCCGGAAACAACAGGGGTTTCTGGCTGGCACCGCAGTGGTGGGGTCGCGGTTATATGCGTGAGGCGTGCGCAGTCGTCACCGCCTACTGGTTCGAAACACTGGCGCGGCCGATCATGCAGGTGCCCAAGGCGGTGGCCAATCACGCATCTCGTCGAGTATCAGAATTTGAGGGGATGCGCTTGGTGGGCTTGCAGAAAGGATGGTTTGTAAGCGGCTTGATGGATGTTGAACTCTGGCAGATGACGCGGGCTGACTGGTTGGCAAATACCGCAGCTTACAGGGCTGATGGTCGCGGTATTGGTTGAACTGGAAAGGAGCCATTTGATTCGACTCACCTGTGCCCTGCTTATTGCCAACGCCGTCCTAACCGGGACACTTGGTGGATGAGGTTGCAATGAATAAAGGTCTACTAATCGCGCTGATGGCGACCCTGCTTACAGGATGCAATCACTACTTCAACAGCCCCTATGGCAGTCGCTGGGATCAGCGAAACATCCCCTGCGACGCCACACCACCCAACCAGCCTGGGTGCTACGACAATGTGCATCAAGAAGGGCTTCTCAACAGGCTTTTCGAAAAGGGCTAGTCATGCCTACCTTCTTCACGCGCTTGTTCAAGCGCAAAAATAAGTCAGGGCAGGCTGGGCTCAACCGTTCAACCGATTCCAGCCAGATCAGCCATGCCTGCTCCTTTGCGTTCACGAACAACGATGAGCCAGCGCCCATTACCTGTTCGGGACGACACCATGACGGCCATCATGTCAGCAACAGCGACCCTTCGAGTGACAGCCATTCTGGTGACAGCGCATCGAGTTCCAGCAGTTGTGACTGACGATCCGTCATCTTCTGGGTAACCAGGTCGCGATCAGCCAGATCACACCAGTCGCCAGCACCCAAGGCCACCTGCTTGCGGGGTTCATTGCCATTGCGAGCAACGCGATAACGATCAATGCTGCCCCAGCCCATCGCTTGCGTACTGGTGTAAACCATCTCTGAAAACGCTTATGCCTGTGCTGCAAGTTATCACCACCCACCTTGCACTTTGACGACCGCAGTCTCAACCGTCGCGCTGAGTCAACGCGCCCTGTATCTGCATGAGTTGACGTGTACCGGAACTCTGCGGCCATCTGCATGCGTGTCCCGTTTATAGGCAGGTCAGGGAACAGCACCGCCCGCCTGCTTCATTTCCTGCAAGGCTATCCGCCTGTGCTGCAGCGCTGACTGATCTTCGATCCTACGCACCGCCAGTGTTCTCAATACCTCATAAGCAAGCGCGTTACAGGCAGGCTCCGATACGCCGTCCCCATGCTTGATGTCGATAGCCGCTTGCCGGCGCTCAATCTCCATCCTTGCGGGGTCATACTGAAATGCTGCCGCATGCTCTTCAAGCATCACACTATTGGCAGCAGCCAGGTCGACATCCAGCATTCCGGTGATCGCGCACTGCTCCCCGGTAATGGATGACAGCGCAAAGCCCTTGTACTGAGCCTCCTCCATCACTGGCCGTGCAGGTTGCGCAGTACAGCTTGAAAGCATGACAGTGGCCATAATTAGGCATTGATAGTTTTTCATCAGGTCATGTCAGGTCTAATAAAGTTGATGAGCCATGCATTACAATCGGCCTCGTCAAATCCGCGCTCAAGGCACTGCACGCTCGGCCACGATACTGATGACGCGTAGGCTTCCTATCACGCCTACCGCGCCCCTTTCCAACTATTACCTGTTAAGGATGATGCCATGATCATTCGCCAGGCCACTAATGTCGACCATCCGCAGCTGCTGGACATTTGGCTGCGCGCTGTGCGCGCTACCCACCATTTCTTGCAGCAAGCCGATATTGAGGCATTGCTTGTTCAACTGCGCGATGTCTACCTGCCTGCTGTCGAATTATGGATCGCGGAAGAGCCCAAGGACGGACCGCTTGGGTTCATTGGGCTTAATGAAAGCCACGTAGAAATGCTGTTTATCGAACCCGATCGGCGAGGTGAAGGCATCGGCCGCGCGCTATTGGATCATGCCCGCGGTTTGCGCGGTCAAATCAGTGTTGATGTGAATGAGCAGAATCCGGAAGCGGTTGGGTTCTATCTGCATTATGGCTTTATCCAAACAGGCCGCTCCCCTCTGGATGGCGAGGGTCGTCCCTTCCCCTTGCTGCACCTGAGCTTGCCTGGCTAGCACTGTTGTCAGGGAGCGCTCTATTTCGCTCGTTGGTCAGGACGAAAAGCTCATCGGACCCCAACTGCTCACCTAGAGAGGCAGAGAAATGATCGACCATCTTGATCACCTCGTTTTGACAACCATCGATGTCGAGGCATGCAAGGATTTCTACACCCGCATCATGGGCATGAAGCTGGAAAACTTCGGTGCTGGGCGCTTGGCTATGCGCTTCGGTGAGCAAAAGATCAACGTGCACGTGCGTGGCCACGAATTCGAACCCAAAGCTCACTTGCCGGTACCGGGCGCACTGGACCTCTGCTTCATCGCCTCGATCAGCCTTGAGGAAGTCGTGGCCCACTTGAAAGCACAACAGTGGCCAATCATTGAAGGCCCCGTTCAACGTACCGGCGCCACAGGACCTATCCGATCCATTTATGTGCGCGACCCGGACCTCAACTTGATAGAGATATCGGAGCGGCTCTAGTCGGTTTCGCAAAGCAGAGCGTGGAAGTCCAGGCAGGCCTGGATTAGTCTCAAGAAATTGAGCAGGCTATCGGGGGCTGCCGGTGGCAGCCCCAAATGATCAGGAAAAGAGCTTGAACGCTACCCAGCTCGTCGCCAGGGCGAACACTGCGCCTGCAGCAGCCGACAGAAAGATGCTGCGCGCTTGGTGTTGCGTGCCCTCACGGACCTCGCTGCCCAGCTGTGCTAGGTTCTCTTTCATCTGCTTGATAACTTGATCATGGCTCATGGTCGTCCTCGCTTGGGATGCCAGGTCACGCCTGTCGCAAGACCCTATGGCGCTAGTGTCGACCGAATTGGCGTAAAGCTCAAGACCGCTCGGCGCAAGCCTGTTTTCTCAGTGGGCAGGCTAGAGCTTTTGAATGAAGGCAGCAGCGGTAACGATGACGGTGACTAGCCCTCCCACCGCGACAAATGGGTAAAACAGCGTCTCGCGCTTCATTTTGTTGGCCTCGGCGATCAATTTTCGCGCCTCGGCAGTGAGCTTGTGAATTTCAGCCTAAAGCTTCTCAAGCTCCAGCTCCTCCTTCTCGGTCATTGGTCGTCCTTCCGTGCCTCGAGCCGCACCCCGTCGTGCGTCCTGCGTGCTGCATTATGTGCGCTTGAGTTAGGTAATGCAGCATGCCGCTGTTTTGCAGTTTGGCAGCTTTTCCGACTTCATGAGATTCCACACGGCGCCTGGGGCAGCCGCCGTCAGCGGCTGCACCTCGCTGCATGACATCCAGATTGACGCACCAGCAATACCCTTTGCTATTCCAGCCGAACAAAGGTGGGCTGTGGATCGGCGAGACAAGTGTTACAATCCGCCAGTTCAAATCAGCGCCCAAGGCGCTGAACATCCGTGACCGCCGGCAGTACGCCCCCCCCCACACCTACGCAACCATGTGCTTGATGCCTGGGATGAACCCTGCGTTCATTGCAAATCAGCTCGGCCATAGCGTTGAGATGTTGCTCTCGACCTACGCGAAATGGATCAGCTCCTCCTCGGACTGGAGGGAGCTGGAGAAGCTGCCGCCCCGCGTCACGATTGGCCCATGCGTGGTCCAAC